>NZ_JBEZEX010000018.1:0-143926 GCF_040649115.1 Micromonospora sp. NPDC049049
GCGCGGGGTGGTCCGGGAATCGGACGGGTCCCTGCTGGTGCCCGGTGACATCCCGCTGCACGACCTGCCCGACCTGGCCCGATCGATCGGGCCGCCCACCGCTGTCACCACTGCGCCGGAGGCGGGGGCGGCGACACGGGCGGCCGGTCGTCGCAGGTGATGGTGTTGGGCAGCAGCCACGGCGCGAGCCACCCGCCGTCGTTACCGCCGAGGTCGGTCAGTGTGAACTCCGAACCGGCCGGGGTGAAGTGGAACGATCCGCAGTTGTTGACGCCGACCGCGCCCACGTTGCGAGCGTCCACGTTGGCGAACGAGGCGGACCCGGCAGCGCGGGCGCTGAGCACCGAGGTGCCGGTGCCGTCGACCCGGACGTCCCGGAACCGGGCGTCGGAGATCGAGTAGAGGTCCTTCACCGGCCAGTCGCTGACCAGCATGATCGCGTTGTACGTGTTGTCCAGGTACGCGTCGCCGGTCACCTCGATGGGCGCCTCGATGCTGCGATCCAGGGCGAAGACCCAGATCGCGCCCAGCCCGATGTTCCAGTTCAGCTCGTACGTGCCGGCGCGGGCCGTGGTGTTGTTCGTGAAGCGCAGGTGCCCGGTGAACGGCTCCGCGCCGAAGCGGGCCCCGGCGTGCAGGCCGCTGCCCTCGCGTACCGGGTCGGCGACCAGGTTGTGCGAGACGGTGGTGTCGGTGCCGCCGTAGATGGCGATGCCGTTGGCAAGGGTCGGTGACTGCACGGTGTTGTGGTCGAACGTGTTCCGTGCGTTGGCCGTCTTCTCCGACCACATCGCCAGGCCGTCGTCGCCGGTGTTGCGGACGAAGTTGTGCGACACGAGGGAGTCGGTCACGCCGGTGTGGAAGTTGAGCGCGTCGGCGATCTGGTCGACGATGATGTTGTTGGTGACGCGGACGTTGCGCATCGGGCCGTCGAACCACAGACCTGCCTTGGTGTGGTGCAGGTAGAGCCCGTCGATCGTGGAGTCGCTCATCGCACCACCGATCGCGTTGACCTGGTCGGTGTCGATGCGTTCCCGCACGTCGCCCTCGATGGCGAAGCCGGAGAGGTGCACGTTGCGGCTGCCGCCGTCGGCGGCGTCCCGCCCATAGAACCCGACCCCGGTGTGCACGGAGCCGTCCGGCGCGGGAGTCGGCAGGGCGACCTCGCGGCCCTTGATCGTGGTGTACCAGTTGCCGGCGCCCTCGATGGTCACGTCGTCGACGATGATGTGCCGGTTGACCTGGTAGGTGCCCGGCGGGATGTAGACCTTGAGGTGGGCGCGCCGAGCGAAGGCGATGGCCCGGTCCAGCGCGTCGGCGGAGTCCCGCCGGCCGGTGGGGTCGGCGCCGAAGGCGAGCACGTTCGCCGCGAGCAGTCGGACGTGCGGCGGTGCCACCAACTCGGAGTCGAGCAGGTCGATGACCGTCCAGGCGGCGGCGCTGCCGGGCGGCGCGGTGAGCCGGACCTTGTCGCCGGCCCGGTAGGTACGCCCGAGCAGCAGCCGTTGCTCGTCGTAGAAGTGGGTGGGCCGGAACGGCTTGGTGATGCTCGGGTACGGCGTGGTGGCCGACGGCACGCACTGGCACTCGGTGATCCACCAGTCCGGGTGCAGCAGCCCGGCCTGCGGGTCGTTGGTGAACGGGTACTGGTTGTAGAGCCACGAGTACTGCGATGTGAGCGTCATGGTGCGCAGGTGCTTGCCGTTGACGGCGACCCGCAGCGGCGCGGTGATCCCGCCACCCTGCGGCGCGTCCGGGATGCTGTACCGCACGGTGATCCCGTTCGCCGCGCTGGGCAGGACGAATTCCACGTACTCCCCGGGGGTGAGCCGGACCGCCCGGCGGCCGGAAGCCTCCGCGGGCAGCGTGTAGGCGGTGCGGTCGGGCCCGATGATCTCGCCGTTGGTGCGGGCGTTCTCCGCTTCCTGCTCAAGGAAGTCGACGTCCGCGCCGCGTCCGGCGACCAGTGCCGGATCGAGGGCGGCCCGGGTGACCACCGGCTGCGCGCCGGCGGACGCGGGTGGACTGGCGACGGCCGCGGTGGGTCCGGCGACCAGCACGGCGAGACCGGCCGCGAGCGCGACGGCGGTGCCGCTGGGCCGGCCGGGGCGTCCCCGCGCCGGCGTGAGGCTGCGAAACATCGGTGACCCTCCTGGGTGGGTGGTGGTGGAGGTCCGCCCGGCGTCCCCCCGACGCCCGACATTGATCGTCATGATGCAGCACCAGACAGGGCGCTGCAAGACAACTATCGAACAACGAAAATAAACGACTATCAGGCCGCAAGAAATGGACGGTTGACGAGTTGAGGTGCCGCGCGTCGCCTGCCCCCACCAGCTCACGCCCGGCGTAGGCTGATCCGCGTGGATCAAGAAGACCGGATTGCCCTCTTCCTCGACTACGAGAACCTCGCGTTGGGCGCGCGCGACCATCGTGGCGGCGCGGCCTTCGACTTCCGGCCCATCGCCGACGCGCTGGCCGAACGAGGTCGGGTGGTCGTCCGACGGGCGTACGCCGACTGGTCCTACTTCGACGAGGACCGCCGGATGCTCACCCGGTCCCACGTCGAGCTGATCGAGATCCCGCAGCGGATGGGCGCGTCCCGTAAGAACGCCGCGGACATCAAGATGGCCGTCGACGCGATCGAGTTGGCGTTCGAACGCGACTACATCTCCACCTTCGTGATCTGCAGTGGTGACAGCGACTTCACCCCGCTGGTGCACAAGCTGCGCGAGCTGAACAAGCGGGTCATCGGCGTCGGGGTTGAGGGGTCCACCTCGGGGCTGCTTCCCCCGGCGTGCGACGAGTTCCTGTACTACGACCGCTTGGAGGGCGTGGACATCCCGCCGGCCCGTGGTCGGCGCGCTCGTCCCGCCACCCGGCAGGCCGGCGCGGACCAGCGCCCACCCGAGCCGGAGCAGGAGCAGGAGCGTCGTACACAGGACGCGGAGCCCGATCGGGATGTGGACGCCCTCGCGGTGCTCGTCGCCCAGTCGGTCGCCGGGTTGCAGGGCAGCGCCAACGGTGAGGTCACCGCCTCCCGGCTCAAGCGGACCCTGTTGCGCAAGGACCCCACCTTCAGCGAGTCCGACTACGGCTTCCGCACCTTCGGCGAACTGCTGCGCCACCTCGCCGAGCGCAACGTGATCGAGCTGGCCGAGGGGCCGGCGAAGGGTGACCCCGAGGTCTCACTGCCCGAGCACGGCGACCGGGAGGTGGCGTTCGGTCTGCTCCGGGGCGTCGTGGCGGACCTCGGTAGTGGCGGCAACCCGGTGGCGTTGTCCGGGTTGAAGAACCAGGTGCGCCGGGCCCGCCCCGACTTCAGCGAGAAGAAGCTCGGCTACCGCAGCTTCCTACAGTTCTGCAAGGCCGCCGCCACCGCCGGCGTACTGGACCTGCGCTGGAGCCCCGAAGCCGACGACTACCTCCTGACAACCCAAACCTGACCGCCCCGCCGACCCGCGCCCCGCCGACCCGCGCCCCGCCGACCCGCGCCCCGCCGCGCCCCGCCCGCCTGAGCTGATCAAGAGGTTTCCGTCAGTGGGAACGCGATCCCTGACGCGAACTTCTTGATCAACAGGGTTGGGGATTGCCGGCGGGCTGCACGGTAGAGCTTCCTGATTCGCAACTCAGGAGCGGGAGAACCGCCCGTTATGGTTTCGAACCGCCAACGGTTGGCCCGAAATGCGCCTGGATTGTCGCCCTTGCCCCGGTCCGGGCATACCTGCGCCGTACCCTCCGCGCGGGAATTGCTATACGGTCGGCGAATGAAGGTGGAGGAGCACTGGTGGAACGGAGACACGACCCCGCGCGGGCGCCGGGACGTGTACATCCGTACTGACGGGCAGGGTTGGGAGGTCCGCGCCCAGATCGGTGGGGCGTCGGGTCGTGAGCGGGTGCAGCAGTGCCCAAGCCGGGCCTCGGCGGCCATCCTCGCCGACGCCTGGCGCGGCACCCACCCATCCTGGCGCGAGCTAAAGCAGCGCTGATCCGGCACCGGGCCGGGTCGGCAACGCTCCTGGGCTACAGCCCGGCGCGCCCGCCGACCGGGCCCGGCGCTCGGTTACCACTCCACAACTCGGCTGGCCGGCTCAACTACTCCTCATCACGTGATGAAAAGTAGGTCCCGGGGCGCGGATTGAGCTACCTGATCAAGGGATGGCGGCGGATCTCCGTGTCCCCGCCCTCAGGTCGGGTACCCGGAGGGCTGCCGGTCGCGCCCGATGGAGGTCGCCCATGTCGCAGGGTCCCGATGAGGAGAACGCCAGGATCGACGAGGAGGTCCGAGAGGCCGAGCGTCGGCTCGCCAACCTCGGCGCCTCGTCGGACGACGCGCTGACCGACGACGACGCCCGCGCGCCGGACGGTGCTCCCACCGAGGAGAACGCCGATTAGGGCCTGCCCGGCGTCCTGCCGGACAGGCCCCATGATCGGCTCAGCGCTTCAGCGTGAAGGTGAAGTCGCCGGAGAGCTTGCCGCTCAACCGGAACGCCGAAACGACCTTGCCCTCCATGATCAGTCGGTCGATCTCGCCGCGCGACAGACGGCAACCCTCAGCGATCAGTCGGGTCGGCCGGACCGGGACCCGTGCCGCGTTGCGGACCGCGACGTCGATCACGTCGAGGTCCAGATGCTCCGATCCGCCGGTGTCGAGACGCCAGGCGTCGGTCCAGTCCAGGGCGAATCGATTCCGGTGCTGGACGGCCGGATCCTGGAGCAGCTCGGCGACCAGGCCGCCATTGTTGGCATGGAGCCGGTCCAGCAGTTCGGGTGGGATGGTGCGCACTGTCATCCGTTCCAGGACGGTGAGTTTCGCCGTCTCCCCACACTCGGTGCAGAGCACGAGAAGCCAGACGTCGAGGAGCTTGTGGTTGGCGTTGACACGGAACTTGCCGCTCGCCCGAAGGCGTTGGGACGGGCACGCGTGGCAACGGCGGTTGACGATCGGCAGGCAGGTGGGCACGACGGCCCAGTGAATGAGCACAGAGGTACACCGGTTTCAGTGAGAAGTCCGCAGCAAAAAGGAGCGCGGCGCACAGGCGCGACGCGCGACAGATCAGCTCTCGGGAGGTCTCACAGGGTGTACAACGGCACGTCCTTACCTAGACGACCTGGTTGCGCAGCACGGTAACGGCGCACGGCGGCGCCGCTCCACTGGTTTTACGCGTCAGGAGCCCGGGTGGCGGGACGAACGAACCGGTCAGGCCTTCGGGACCGGCAGGACCACGCCCTCGGCCGCCGACCGGTGGGCCAGCTCGATCAACTCGACAGTGTGGACGGAGTCCCGTGGGTCCACCGGCATCGGCGTGCCATCGCGCAGCGCAGCCGCCACCTGGGCGTAGAAGCTCTGGTACGCGCCGGGTTCGGTCGGCACCGGCCGCAGGTCACCGTCGACGCCGAGCAGGCCGTAGCGGTCCGGCGGAACCTCACCCCAGCCCGGCTGGTCCGGGCGGCCACCGTCGTGCAGCGCCGCCTCCTGCACGTCCAGCCCGTAGCTGGTGTAGCCGGCCCGGTCGCCCAGCACCCGCAGGCGCGGCCCGAGCTGAGCGGTCACCGCACCCATCCACAGGTGCGAGTGGACCCCGTTGGCGTGGGTCAACGCCACGAAGGCGTCGTCGTCGACGGCCGCGCCCGCGCGGCGACGGTCCACCTCCGCGTACACCCGCTCGACCTGGCCGAACAGCTGCACCGCCTGGTCGACGAGGTGGGCGCCGAGGTCGAAGAGTGCGCCGCCGGCTTCCTCCGGACCGGCAAGCTCCCGCCAGCCCGGCTTGATCGTCGGACGGAACCGCTCGAACCGGGACTCGAAGCGCAGCACCTGCCCCAACTCGCCCTGCTCGACCAGGCGGCGGACGGTCAGGAAGTCGCCGTCCCAGCGCCGGTTCTGGAAGACCGTCAGCGGCACCCCACGCTCGGTCGCCTCGTCGATCAGCGCGCGGCCCTCCGCGGCGGTCGGGGAGAGGGGCTTGTCGACGACGACCGGCAGGCCGGCGGCGAGCGCCGCGCGCGCCATCGGCACGTGCTGCCGGTTCGGCGTCGCCACCACGACCAGGTCCAGGGCGTCCGGGGTACGCCACACCTCGTCGGCGTCGTCGACCAGGCGGGCGTCCGGGAAGTGCTGCCGCGCCTGTTCGCGTCGCTGCGGATCACGGGTCACGATGGCGTCGAGCCGCAGCCCGGGGGTCGCGGCGATCAGCGGCGCGTGGAACACCCGGCCCGCCAGCCCGTACCCCAGCAGACCAACCCGCAGCGCCTTCGCCATGCCGTGCCCCCGTCTCCCTGGTCCGCGCCCTGACCTGGCGCCGGTACCGCTGAGAAGAATCTACGCCGGGCCCGATCTCGGCCCGGTGCCGGTCAGGTAACCGGGTCGGCGCGCAGGTAGGTGAGGACCGCGAGCACCCGCCGGTTGGTGTCGTCGCTGGGGGGCAGGTCGAGCTTCAGCAGGATGTTGCCGACGTGCTTGCCGACCGCCGCCTCGCTGACGTGCAACCGGCCGGCGATGGAGGCGTTGGACCGCCCTTCGGCGAGCAGCGCCAACACCTCGCGTTCCCGGGCGGACAGCGCGGCGAGCGGGTCGCGGGGGCGGTGCAGCAGTTGCCGGACCACGTCCGGGTCGATGGCGGTGCCGCCGTCGGCGACCCGGCGCAGCGTGTCGACGAACTCGGTGACCTCGGCGACCCGGTCCTTGAGCAGGTAGCCGACGCGTTGGCCGTCGCCGCTGTCCAGCAGCGCCGCCGCGTACCCGGTCTGCACGTACTGGCTGAGCACCACGACCGGGAGGTCAGGTCGCTCGGTGCGCAGCGTGACGGCCGCGCGCAGCCCGTCGTCGCGGCGGCCCGGCGGCATCCGGATATCGGTCAGCACCAGGTCCGGTTGGTGGTCGCGGGCCGCCGCCAGCAGGTCCGGTGCGGAGCCGACGGCCGCGCACACGGTGAAGTCGAAGCGGGTCAGCAGCGCGACCAGACCCTCCCGCAGCAGCACCTCGTCCTCGGCGAGCACCACCCGGGTCACCGACGACATGGCAGCTCCACCCGGACCACTGTAGGGCCGCCGGGCGGGCTGGACAGGAGCAGCCGGCCGTCCACCGCGGCGACCCGGTCGGCGAGCCCGGTCAGGCCGGTGCCCTGGGCCGGGTCGGCGCCGCCGTGGCCGTCGTCGGTCACCTCGACGACGAGGTCACCGCCGATCCGGGTGAGGCGTACGTCGGCGCGGGTCGCCTGCGCGTGCCGGGCCACGTTGCCCAGCGCCTCGGAGACCACGAAGTAGGCGGTGGTGTCCACGATCTCCGGCAGTTCGTCGTGCAGGTCGGCGTGCACGGCGACCGGGATGGTGGCGGCGTCGGCCAGCTCGCGCACGGCGCCGGCCAGGCCGAGGTCGGTGAGGCTCTGCGGGCGGATGCCGTGCACCAACTGCCGCAGCATCACCATCAGTCCCCGGGCCTGGTCGTGCGCCACGGCGAGGGGGCGGGACGCGGGGGAGTCCTCGGGTACGTCCAGCCGGGCCAGCCCGAGCTGAAGGGTGAGGCTGGTCAGCCGGGGCTGGGCGCCGTCGTGCAGGTCGCGCTCGATCCGACGGCGTTCGGCCTCGTACGCGCCGACCAGTCGGGTGCGGGAGCGGGTGACCTCGCGCAACGCCGCCGCGTCCACCGGGTGGGCCAGTAACCACCGGGCCACGGCTGCCTGGGCGGAGGCGAGCAGACCGACGGCGTACCAGAGAACCGGGACCAGCAGCACCCCCACGATGGCGTACGGAATGGCTTCGCCGGTGCTGTCGATCGGCTGCCAGATCACCACCGGCTGGTTGGCGTCTCCGGCCAGCCAGGGGCTGGAGATCATTCCGAGGTCGAGCAGCACCAGCACCAGGAACACCCAGTAGGCGACCGGAGTGAACCCGCCCAGCCAGAACAGGTAGGCCACCTCCCGCCAGGTCGCGGCGTTGCGGTAGCGGGCGACCAGGCCCGGCCACGGCGACGAGGGCAGCGGGCGACCGTCGACGAGCCCGACCCGCCACCGCTCGACGACGGCCACCGGGAAGCTCACGAGCGGGGCCAACGCCAAAAGGGTGAGGCTGCCGGTCGCCAGGAACAGCATCAGCGCGATGCTCGGTGGTCGGCCGTGCAGGCGGAGCCCGTTGGCGGCGGCCAGCAGGGGCGCGCCGATGACGAGCAGCCCGACGCCGAGCACGCCGGCGATCGGCACCGTGGTCACCAGGTAGGCCAGCGCGCGCCAAGGCCACGCGGAGATCAGCCAGCGGCGGCGGCGCAGCGCCTCGGCCAGGTGCGAAGGGTGTTCCGTGGTCATGCAGCAGACGCTAATCGGGGGCGACCGGGTGCCCCAGCCGTCCAGATCCCCTCTTCGGGGTATGCCCAGCACTACCAGCGAACGGGTGTGCGGAGCCCGGAAACGGGAAGAACGCGAGGTCACGCGACCCGCGTGACCTTTGCTGGCGGCGGCTGGAGAGACATGGGTGCCAGAACCTTCGTGGTGGTCGGCGGGACCAGCGGTCTCGGCCTCGCGGTGGCCCGACTGCTCGTCGACGAGCATCAGGTGGTGGTGTTCGGCAACGTGCCGGCCGAGGTCGCCGCCGCTACCGACGAGCTGGGTTGCGACGGCGCCGTCTGCGACATCTCCTCCTACGAGCAGGTCCGTGACGGGTTCGCCGAGGTGGTCGAGCGCTACGGCACGATCGACGGGGTGGCGGCCTGCGCCTCCATGTGGGCGGGCGGCGACCTGGGGGACCTGTCGGTGGAGCACATCCGCCGGGCCGTGGAGATCAACGTTCTGGGCATCACGTACCTGCTGCGGGAGGCGGTGCAGCACCTGCACCGGCAGGGCCACGGCAACGTCGTCTACATCGGCGCGCTGGCGCTGTCGGCCCCCCGGCCCGGCATCCCCGTCTACAGGGCCACCAAGAGCTACGGCAACAGCCTTGTCGATTCGCTGGCCGAGGCCCAGCACAGCAACCGGGTCAAGGTGATGCAGCTGCACCCCGGGCCGATGCCGACCCGGCTACAGGAACGGGTGGGTGCCGAGTTCCTGGACGAGGTGTACGCCATGCCCGAACAGGTCGCCACCGAGGTCGTCCGGTTGCTGTTGCTCGAACCCGACGACCTCTACGTCTCCGGTGAGCGCGTGCTGCGCGCGGACGGGCGGTGGTGACGGCAGCAGCCGGACCCGCCGACCGTCCGGTCTCGGCCTGGGCGCCGCTGCGGACGGCGGTCTATCGCAACCTGTGGCTGGCCCTGCTCGCCGCCAACATCGGTACCTGGATGCAGACCGTCGGCGCGCAGTGGCTGCTGATCAACCACTCCAACGCCTCCACCCTCGTCGCGTTGGTGCAGACCGCCAGCCTGCTGCCGGTGCTGCTGCTGGCGTTGCCCGCCGGGGTGCTGGCCGACAGCTTCGACCGCCGGCACCTGCTGATCGCCGTGCAGCTGTTCCTGGTGGCGGTGGCGGTCGTGTTGACGCTGCTCACCCTGACCGACCGGATGCCGCCCGCGCTGCTGCTCACCCTCACCTTCGCGTTCGGTGTCGGGCAGGCGCTGACCCTGCCGGCCTGGGCGGCGGTGATCCCGGAGCTGGTGCCGCAGGAACAACTCCGGTCGGCGTCCGCGCTCGGGTCGATAAGCGTGAACGTGGCGAGGGCGGTCGGACCCGCGGTGGCCGGCGTGCTGATCGCCCGTACCGGCGTCGCCCCGGTCTTCGGCATCAACGCGGTCGCCTTCGCGATCTTCGCGTACGCGCTGTGGCGCTGGCGGCCCGGCAACGCCCGCGCGGTCGAGGTGCCGGAGCGGTTCACCGCCGCGTTGCGCGCCGGCAGCCGCTACGTACGCCACTCGCCGATCGTCCGCCGGCTGTTGCGCCGTGCGTTGGTCTTCGTGGTCCCGGCCAGCGCGCTGTGGGCGTTGCTGCCGTTGGTGGCGAGTCGGCGGCTGGGGCTGGGCTCCGGCGGGTACGGGGTGCTGTTGGCGGCCCTCGGCGTGGGCGCCATCGCGGGTGGCGTGCTGCTGGCCGTGATCCGCACCCGGCTGACGGCCAACCAGCTCCTGCTGATCGCCGGGGCGCTGTTCACAGTGGCGCTGACCGTCGTCGGCACCGTCCGGGCGGTGCCGCTGGTGCTGCTCGCCCTGCTGCCCGCCGGGATGGCCTGGGTGACGGTGCTGGCCAACGTCAACGCGGAGATGCAGCTCTTCCTGCCCAGTTGGGTACGGGCCCGGGGCCTGGCCGTCTACCAGGTGTGCTTCGCCGGTGGGCAGGCCGCCGGCGCGCTGCTGTGGGGTCTGGTGGCCGAGATGGCCGGGCTGCTCCCCGCGTACCTGGCGGCGGCGTCCCTGATGCTTCTCGGCACCCTGACGAGTCGGATCTGGCCGTTGCCGGACCTGCGCTCGGTCAACCGGGAACCGGCTGCCTACTGGCCGCAACTGCACCTGGCGCGGGAGCCGGACCCGGGGGTGGGGCCGGTGCTGGTGACGGTGCAGTACACGGTCCGGCCGGAGCGGACCCAACAATTCCTGGCGGCGATGGACCTGGTGCGTGGCGCGCGGCAGCGGACCGGCGCGATGCGGTGGGGGCTGTTCCGCCCGGCCGAGACGGTGGACCGGTTCGTCGAGGTGTACCTGGTGCCGTCCTGGGACGAGCACCTGCGCCAGCACGGCGGCCGGTTGACAGGTGAGGACCGCGCGGCCGAGCAGCGGGCCCGGGAGTTGACCGACGGCGAACCGGAGGTCCGACACCTGGTGCCCGCCGCGGCCGGCCCGACGCTCTCCGACGACCGCGAGGCGCTCTGACACCGCGCGGCACCCCTGAGCAGGGGCCGGCGCGGCCGCGTACGACGTACGGTCTCGTTGTTAGGATGGCCGCACCATGGCGAGTGAGCGCAAGGCGACCGCGGACCCGGCCCGCAGCCTGGCCCTTCTCTGGCGCACCCGGGAGCCGACCAGCCGCAGCGCCGGTCCGGCGCTCAGCGTCGATCGGATCGTCCGGGTCGCGATCGACATCGCCGACGCCGAGGGTCTCGACGCGCTGACCATGCGCCGGGTCGGTGAGGCGCTGGGGGTCGGCACGATGTCGGTCTACACCTACGTGCCGGGCAAGGCCGAACTCGTCGCCGTCATGATCGACACCGCGTACGGCGAGATGCCACGCCCCGCCGTCGAGGGCGACTGGCGTACGCGGTTGGAGCGGATCGCCCGTGACAATCTTGCGCTCTACCAGCGGCATCCCTGGATGCTGCGGGCCGAGACGACCCGACCGGTGCTCGGTCCGCACCTGATGGCCAAGTACGACTACGAGCTGAGCGCCATCGTCGACATCGGGCTCACCGACGTCGAGGTCGACGCCGTGCTCACCCTCGTGCTGGGCCACGTGAAGAGCGCCGCCCGGGCCGCCTCCGAAGTGGTCGACCTGGAGCGCGAGACCGGCATGACCGATGGCCAATGGTGGCAGTCGCACGCGCCCTGGCTGGAGACATTCCTGAAGCCCGACGCCTACCCGACCGCGTCCCGGGTCGGCACCGCGGCCGGCCAGCAGCACGGTGCCGCGTACGGCCCGGAGTACGCGTTCGAGTTCGGTCTGCAACGCGTCCTCGACGGGATCTCGGTGGTGGTCACCGAGCGGGCGGCCAACCGGTAGCCGCTAGCGCGGTGCTGCCCGTCGAGCCAGCCGGGCCAGCGAGCGCGCCGACGGGCTGCCCGGCTCGGCGTGATAGACCACCAGCGACTGGGTGGTGCCGCTGATCGTGAACTTCTCGTAGCGCAGCGCCAACTCGCCCACCTCCGGGTGCTGGAACACCCGCACCCCACCGCCGGCGCGGGCCGTGACGTCGTGCCGGGCCCACAACCGCCGAAACCGCTCGCTGCCGGCCGTCAGCTCCCGCACCAGCTCGACGAGGTGGGGGTCGTCCACCTCGGGGCCGACCTGTGCGCGCAGGCCGGCCACCGCGTTGGCCGCGACAGCCGTCAGACCCGGGTAGAGCGCCGGCACGCTCGGGTCCAGGAAGACCGCGCGCAGGAGATTCACCCCGGCGGTGAAGATCGGCGCCAGCGCGGTCGCGGCGGGGTTGGCGAAGAGCACGTCCAGGTGTCGACCGTGCACGAAGGCCGGCGTCTCGGCCCACGAACCGACCAACTGCCGGATGCCCACCGGCACCCGCTCCGAGGGTCGCGCCGCCCGGCGGGCCGGCACCGGCCGGGCCAGGGCGTGCAGGTGTGCCGCCGCGTCCGCGTCCAGCCTCAACGCGCGGGCCAGCGCCTCGACCACCTGCGTCGACGGGTGCCTGTCACGCCCCTGCTCCAACCGCAGGTAGTAGTCGGCGCTGATGCCGGCGAGCAGGGCGGCCTCCTCGCGCCGCAGGCCGGGGACCCGCCGACGGCCGTGCGCGGGCAAGCCGACGTCACCCGGCCCGATCAGCTCACGCCGGGCACGCAGGTATTCGCCCAGCGGGCCGGCCACGCTCACCCGCCCATCGTAGGAGCCGCCACCGACCGCCCATCCTGGTCCTGCCACTACCAGGAAAAACAGGGAACCGGCTAACGCCTGCCGCCCGGGTGACAGTGTCGGAGTAAGCGTGATCGAGAGACGGGACAGCAATGACAGAGCGCATCACGACCCCCTTCGGTTTCGCCTCCACCGCCGACGAGGTCATCGCCGGGGTGGACCTCAGCGGCAAGCGGGCCATCATCACCGGCGGTGCCGCCGGCATCGGCATCGAGACGGCCCGTTCGCTCGCCGCTGCCGGCGCCGAGGTCGTGCTCGGGGTCCGCCGGGTCGCGGCGGGTGAGCAGGCCGCCGCGGACATCGCGGCCAGCATCGGCGCGGAGCGGGTCACCGTCCGCGCGCTGGACCTGGCCGACCAGGATTCGGTACGCCAGTTCGTCGCCGGCTGGGACCAGCCGCTGCACATCCTGGTCAACAACGCCGGGATCATGGCGCTGCCCGAGTTGGAGCGCACCGCCGAGGGCTGGGAGATGCAGTTCGCCACCAACTTCATGGGGCACTTCGCGTTGACCGTCGGCCTGCACGACGCCCTCGCCGCGGCCGGCGGCGCCCGAGTCGTGTCGGTCAGCTCCAGCGGCAACCTCTTCTCCCCGGTGATCTTCGACGACCTGCACTTCGCGTTCCGGCCGTACGACCCGCTGCTGGCCTACGGGCAGTCCAAGAGCGCCGAGGCCCTGCTCGTCGTGGAAGCCACCCGCCGCTGGTCCGGCGAGGGCATTTACGCCAACGCGCTGAACCCGGGCGCCATCGCCACCGGTTTGCAGAAGCACACCGGTGGGCTGAAGTCGCCCAGGGAGATGCACAAGACCCCGCAGCAGGGCGCGGCGACCTCCGTGCTGCTCGCGGCGTCCCCCCTGCTGGACGGTGTCGGCGGTCGCTACTTCGAGGACTGCGCAGAGGCCCCGGTCGTCACCGAGCGGCCCGCCGACTACAGCGGCGTGGCCGCGTACGCGGTCGACCCGGGCAACGCCGCTCGGCTCTGGGACGTGGCGTCGGACCTGATGTCGTAGCGCGGCGTCGCCGCTGGCCGGCCCGGCTCGGCGGAACCACGCCGGGCCTGGCAGTCCGGGTGGTACGACTGGGGCGGCGGTGGCAGCTGCGGGCCGGGGAAGGATGGCGATGGCGGGCGGGCTTCCGGGACGGCTGCTGCTCCGGCGGGAGAACCCGGGCAGGGCGTCGTTCCTGGCCCTGGGCGTCATCGGCCCCGCGCTGTTCCTGACCGCCCAGCTGCTGCTCATCGTCCTGGTCGACGGGATGCCCGGCCTGCGGGGATACGCGCGACAGATCAGCGGACGGGACGGGTCCGACCAGCGGCGGCACGGGGAGCGGCCCGATGCCTGAGAGAGAGCCGGACCACGGCGACCAACCGCGCAGACCCGACGTGGTGGAGTTGCGGGTGCACGGCGTGTCCGGGGGCGACCCCACTGTCATCCTCGACCGCCCGGGAGTCCGGCAGGTCGCCGGCGACGACCGCGGCGGCTTCCACCGCCCCGACCGGTCGGAGGGCACCGACCCGGGCGGGGTGACGCTGGAGGCGTACCGCTGGGGGGACCTGCCCGCGGGCACCGTGGCCCGGACCCTCTCCATGGTCTTCCTGCTGCCGTTCATGTTCAGCAACGTGGCCGTGTGGATGCGACCCACCGGCCGCCGCCGTGCCGTCGGGGTCACCATGCTGTGCCGGCTCCTCGCGCTCAACCTCACGGTGCTGTACGTGGTGTCCATCGCCGGGGTCGCGCTCGACCTGTTCGCCTGGCGGTGTCTCGGTGCGGTCCGCTGCCGTGGGCCCTTCGACACGATGGCCGGGCTCGACGGCCGGCACGTCGGGCAGCGGTTGGCCGTGCTGGCGCTCCTGCCGATCGCCGCCATCGCGTTCCTCATGCTCATCGGCACACGTCGGTCCCCTCCGGTCGGCAACGGGGTGTGGGCCGTGGAACCGCTGGTGCAGCGGCTGCGAGCGATCCACGTCGCCGCCGCGCTCGCCGTACTCGATCTCATGTTGCTGGTGGCCCGTCACACCGGTGGCGCGACGCTCGGGACGACGTTGCTGCTGACGCTCAGCGTGGTGGTGCTGCTGGTCTGCGTCGGTCTGCTCGCCGCCCCCGGGCTGGCCGACCGGGCCGCGATGGCGCGAACCGCGGAATGGACCGCCCGCACCACAGGCGTCCTGGCCGTCGGTCTGAGCGTGGCGACCCTCGTCCTCGTCGTGCGCGACGACCATGGCTGGCCGTCGTCGACCGGGATGCCCGGCTACGGCGGGATCGCGGCCGGGGCCCTGTTCGGTCAGATGACCCTGCTGGTGGTGCTCAGCGGGCTGGTGCTGTGGCACCGTGGCCGTGCGGGCGGACGGTCCACGCTGCGGCGTGGCCTGGGCGCGGCGGTCGTCGCCGCCTTCGCGGTCGGCCTGGCCGGCGGGCTCTCCGCCGGCCTCGTCTACCAGATCGGGCAGTTGCTCGGCGGTTACTCCGGCGACGGCGGGCCGCCGTTGCCGTACCGCTGGACGCTCCTGGCCTTCTTCCTGCACGTGGTCGCGGCGGTGCTGGTGTGCGGCGCCCTGACCGTCCTGTCGCGGCGACGACGACGCGTTGCGGCAACGGCGATCACCCGTCTCGACTTCCCGGTGGTTCCGCCGGAGGCGGCGGGGCGGCTGCGGCTGACGATGACGACCATCGCCCGGGCGAGGTTCACCGAGTGGCTGGGTCTGATCGCGACCACGTACGCGGTGCTCGCGCTGATCGGACTGATCACGAGCCTGCTGGGGCGTACCGGGCGTGAGCCGGAGGAGTTGGCGCGACAGGCGTTCGGGCTGCCGCCACGAGTCGTCGAGATGGGGCTCACCGGAAGCACCTACCTCCTCGCGGGACTGCTCCTCACACTGTTGGCCGGGGGTGTGTTCGCCTATCGGACCGCGTGGTTCCGCCGGCACGTCGGCATTCTGTGGGACCTGGGCACCTTCTGGCCCCGGGCCGCGCACCCGTTCGCCCCGCCGAGCTACGCCGACCGGGCCGTGCCGGAGCTGGCCGACCGGATCAGCCAACTGGCCGAGCGGCACGCCGGGGTGTTGCTCTGCGGGCACAGCCACGGGTCCGCGCTGCTGGCGCTGGCGGTGCTGCGGCTGCCTCCGCGCGTACGCCGACGGGTCGCGCTGCTCACCTACGGTTCACCGCTGGACCGCCTGTACGCCCGGCTCTTTCCGGCCTACCTCAACGAGCAGGTGCTGCGGGAGGTGGGGGAGCGGGTCGAGTGGCGGTGGCTCAACCTCTGGCGGGAGACCGACCCGGTCGGCGGCTGGGTGTTCGCCGCACACCGACCCGGTGATCCAGCTCCGGACCCGGCCGATCCGGCGGGCCAGGTCGACAGGCGGTTGCGGGACCCTGCACACCTGCTGCCGGCACCGGGAGAGCGGTCCGCGCCGCCGCTGCGGGGGCATCATCCGGGCGAGACCGACCCCGAGTTCCGGGCTGCGGTGCGCGAACTCACCGAGCGCCTTCGCGACGCCAATTGAGGGTTACCGGCCACAGGGGGCAGCGACGCCGGTCAACGATCCATCTCAGGAATCCGGTCGGACTCCGCCACCGTCGCGCGGACCTTGCGCAGGGTGGCGTCGGGGGCCCGGATCGCGGCCCGCCAACGGTCCAACGTCCGGGTGAGCACCCGGACGACGAACTGCAACTGGTTGACCTGCTCGCGGAGCGTGCCCAGCTCGGACCGGGCGCTGAACGCCTCGACCTCCAACTGGGTGATCCGTGTCTGCAACGGCTGAACCAGCGTGAGGGCGGCCTCGGTGAGCGTGTCGGCGGCATCGGCCTTGAACTTGCCCCGCTGCACCACGACTGTGGCGATCGCGGCAAGGCCGGTGCCCCCGCCGAGGATGCCGAGCACGCTGAGCGCCACCTGCACCCAGTGCGGTGCAGCTGGCGCGGGTGCGGTAATCACGTGACACCTGCCTGCAACTGTTCGTAGGTCACAAATTCGCATGCTCGCGCCAGGCGACGTAGGTCGATCGCTATCTGCGCGGCCCGCCAGAGCGACCCCACCGTCACCGCCATCACGAACGACGTCGCGACGATGGAGTTTCGGCCCGACATGACCAACAGGGCCACCGCGTACATGCCGGTGATCGTGCCGAGTACCAGCACCGAGGCGAGTTCGAGACCGAGCCCTGTGGAGAGTCGGCCGGGCCACAGGATGCCCAGTAGTCCGCCCACGCCCACCGCGACCAGACCCAGCTCCCAGGCGACCTGGATGGGCTCCGGCATCGACGTCTGAACGGACGTCGGCCGGACGTTGAGGGTCATCATCAGAACGCCGCAGAGAGGTGCTGCGGCCAGGACAGCGATCTCGTACGGCTGGTGGCGGGATCGGATACGAAGGTTTCCCACGGCAACTCCTTGGTCGAGGACCGGCGTCCGGCAGCGCCCGGCGGGTCGGTGCCGTTCGGTGGGTCGCGGCCGTGGAGCCGCGAACCGTGCGGCGGAGCCCGGTGGTGCGTTGCCTGTGGACGGTCGGTGAGCGAGAAGATGGAGCGACTCGACGTCGTTGGCTGCCGGTATCTGCCTGTGTATCACCGATGACCGGTTGGCGTCCACCTGTGTAACGTCGCATTCCCGCAGGTCAAGGGGCATTGCATGATGGTTTTTGGGCGGTGGGAAGGGTGAAGCGCGGCGACCCGGCCGCACTGTCACCCGGTGACAGGGAGTGTCAGATATCTTCCCCAGGGTGACGATCGTGGGCCGGGTCGCCTGTCGATCAACGAGCGAGCAGGGCGCGCAGCGCCCGGAGCACCTCGGCCGGGGCCTCCTCCGCCATGAAGTGCCCGCAGCTGACCGTCTGGTGGTCCAGATCCGGCGCCCAGGCCCGCCACACCGCCGCCGCGTCGTAGCCCAGTGCCGCACCCCAGTCCTGCTGGAGCACCGCCACCGGCATCCGCAACTGGTTGCCGGCCGTCCGGTCGACGGCGTCGTGGGCCACGTCGATCCCGGCCGACGCCCGGTAGTCGGCGACGATCGAGGGGACGGCGTCGCGGGACGCGCGCAGGTACGCGGCACGCACCTCAGTCGGCAGAGCCTCCGGATCACGGGTCCAGACGTCCAGGAAGTGACCGAAGAAGGCGTCCGGGCTGCCGGCGATCAGCTCTTCGGGCAGGCCGGGCGGCTGCGCCATCAGATAGAGGTGAAACGCCACAGCCGCGCTGGCGCCGTGCAACACGTCCCACATGTCCAGCGTGGGTAGCACGTCGAGCAGGGCCAGGTGACTGATCGCCGCCGGATGGTCGAGGCCGGCCCGGAACGCGACCAGGGCGCCCCGGTCGTGCCCGGCCAAGGCGAACCGCTCGTGACCGAGCGCGCCGGCCAGCGCCACGATGTCGGCGGCCATGGTGCGCTTGGCGTACCTGGTGCCATCGGTGTCGAGGGGCTTGTCGCTGTCGCCGTAGCCGCGCAGGTCCGGACAGATGACCGTGTGGTCGGCGGCCAGGTCGGCGGCGACGTGCCGCCACATGAGGTGAGTCTGCGGAAAGCCGTGCAGCAGCACGATCGCCGGCCCGGAACCGCCCACGGCGGCGTTGAGCGTCACACCGTCGGCGACGGTGACGCGTCGGTAGTCGAATCCGTTGATCTTCGGGTCCACGGGGAACCTTCCTGGTGAGCAGTCCCGGCGGGGGCGGTGGCCCGTCGCCGTCGTACCTCACCGAGCCTGCCCGGCGGTGATCAGCAGCCGGTCAGCGTCGGATCAGTGCCGGCCGGGCCACGGGCCTAGATTGGTGCCATGACCAGGCAGCTGACGGCGCCCGTCGCGGTGACCTTCGGTGTACTCGGGCCGGTGATCGCCGCGACCGAGCGCGGCCCGGTCGCCCTGCGGGGACACCGGCAGCGCCTGGTGCTGGGCCGGCTGTTGATCGCCCACGGTCGGGTGGTGCCGGTGGATCGTCTCGTCGACGACCTGTGGGAGGTCGCACCGGACGGCGCTGTGGGCGCGATCCGGACCTTCGTCGCCGACCTGCGCCGGGCCCTGGAGCCCGATCGGCCACCCCGGCAGCCGCCCCGGATCCTGGTCACCGAGCCACCCGGGTACGCGCTGAAGGCCGCCCCGGACGCGGTGGACGCCGGACAGTTCGAGGCGGCCGTGGGTGAGGCGGCCCGGCTGCTGGCGGCCGGGCGTCCCGCGCCGGCCCTGGCCGCGCTGGAGTCGGCGCTCGGGCTCTGGCGCGGGCCCGCGTACGCCGACTGCGCCAACGAGTCCTGGGCGGTCGCGGAGATCAACCGGCTGGACGAGCTGCGGATGCTCGCCGTCGAGCGGCGGGCTGAGGCGCTCCTGGCGCTGGGCCGACCGGACGAGGCCGCCGCTGACCTGCCGGCACACCTGGCCAGCCATCCGCTGCGCGAGGACGCGTGGCGGCTGCTCGCGACGGCCCGGTACCGCGCCGGCCGGCAGGGCGACGCGCTGGCCGCACTGCGGGAGGCCCGCCACGTCCTGGTGACCGAGCTGGGGGTGGACCCGGGGCCCGAGCTGCGACGGCTGGAAACCGACATCCTCGCCCAGGCGCCGCACCTCGCCCCGCCGCTCGACCGGGCCGCCACCCCCGGCCCCGGGGAACCCGCGCGACCCGTCGAGACGGAGCAGCGCCCGTTCGTCGGCCGCGACGCGGAGCTGGAGCGGCTGCGGCACGCCGCCGAGGCCGCGTCCCGCCGCCGCCAGCCCACGCTCGCCCTGCTCAGCGGCGACCCGGGTGCCGGCAAGACAGCGCTCGCCGAGGCCCTGACCCGGCAACTCGCCGCCGAGGGCTGGACCACGGCGTGGGGACGCAGCCCGGAGTACGAGGGTGCCCCACCGGCGTGGCCGTGGACCCAGATCACCGACACGCTCGCCGGGACCGCCACCGGGCCGGCCGCCGTCGCTGCCGACCCGGAAGGTGGCTCGGCTGACGGTTCGGCCGACCCCGCCACCGTGCGGTTCCGTCGACACCGCGCGGTGGCCTCGTTGATCGCGGCGGCCGCCGACCGGGAGCCGGTCCTGCTGGTCCTCGACGACCTGCACCGCGCCGACGGCGACACCCTGGACCTGCTGACCGCACTGCTCACCGGCCCGCAGCCGGCCAGCGGGCCGGTGCTGATCCTCGGCACCTACCGGGCCACCGAGATCAGCACGGCGCTGACCGCCACGCTGGCCCGCGCCGCGGGGCTGGAGCCGGTCCGGGAGTACCTTGCCGGCCTGCCCGCGTCGGCGACCGGCGAGCTGGCCGGCGCCATCGTCGGGGCGGAACTTGACCAGGCCACCGCCCGGTCGATCCACCGGCGCAGTGGCGGTAACCCGTTCTTCGTCCGCGAGCTGGCCCAGCTGTACGCGAGCACGGGGCAGGCAGGGCTGGCAGCCGTGCCGCCCGGGGTACGTGACGTGATCCGGCACCGGTTGGCGCAGCTACCCGCCTCGACCCGTACCGTGCTGCGGCAGGCGGCCGTGCTCGGTCGGGACCTCGACCCGGACGTGCTGGGCGCGTTGGCCGGTGACCCCACGGCAGCGCTGGACGCCGTGGACCGCGCCCTGGCGGCCGGGTTCCTCAGCGAGCGGGAGTCCGACGGGCGGCTGCGCTTCACCCACATCCTGGTCCGCGACACGCTCTACGCCGACCTGTCAGCGCCGCGCCGCGCCGCCTGGCACGCGGCCGTCGCCGAGGTGCTGCGACAGCGGGAACCCGCCGAGCCGGCGGCCCTCGCATACCACCTGCTGCGCGCCGGCGGGCCGGTCCACGCCGCCGAGGCGTCGACGTACGCCCAGGTGGCGGCCGAGCGGGCCGAGCGGGGCGGCAACCCGCACGAGGCGGCCCGCCTGTGGGGCCAGGCGATCGACGCGTACGACAGTGCCGGCGGGGCCGAGCCGCGTGGGCGGGTGACCGCGCTGCTCGGCCTGGGGCGGGCGCTGGCCGTGACGGGCCGGCTGGCCGAGGCGCGGCTACGGCGTGCCGAGGCGATCACCGTCGCCGAGTCCACCGGCGACCCCCTGCTGATCCAGGAGGCGCTGGCGGGCTTCGACGTGCCCGCCAGTTGGACGCGCAACGACGACGACCTGCTCTCCGGGCACATCGTCCGGGCAGCCGAACACGCCCTGACCGCGCTCGGCCCGATCGGCTCGGCGCAGCGCAGCCGGCTGCTGAGCACCCTCGCGCTGGAGCTGCGCGGCACCACCACCGATCGTGGCCGCCGCGCCGCCGCCGAGGCCGAGACGATCGCCCGCGACATCGGCGATCCCGCTCTGGTGGCGTTCGCGCTCAACGCCCGCTTCATGCACGCCTTCCACAGCGTTGGCCTGGCTGACGCACGGGCGCGGATCGGCGTGGAACTGGTCGAGCTGGCCGCCCGGCACCATCTGGTGACCTTCGAGGTGCTCGGCCACCTCGTCCTGGTCCAGGCCAACTGCGCGCTGGCCGACCGGCCCGCCGCCGACGCGCACGCCCGCGCCGCCGACCGCCTCGCCGAGGCGTACGAGCTGCCGTTGGTCGGTGTCTTCACCCGCTGGTACGCCGCGCTGCGGCTGGCGTTGGGCGGCGATCGGGACGCCGCGGCAACCGCGTACCGTGCCGCCGCCGAACAGCTGCCCGCCGACGGTATGCCGGGCCTGGCCCAGGGGTTGCTGCCGCTCGCCCTGCTCGGCCTGCGTCTGGCCGACGCCGTCAGCGACGCCCCGCCGGCAGGTGACCCTCGGCTGGCCGCTGTACTGCGGCCGATTCCCGGGCCGGACGACGAGGACTGGGAGCGGCTGGACTGGGGCCCGCATGAGCAGTGGGTGCGTCCCCTGCTGCTCGCCGCCGCCGACGACCCCGGTGCTGCCACAGCGGCGTTGCGGGCCCTGCCGGACGGGCCGCACGACCTGCTTCGGGAGGTGCGGCTGTGCCTCACCGCGCGGGCGGCGCTGGCCGTCGGCGATCGTCCCACGATGGAACGCGTCGCCCGCGCGCTCCGCCCGGCCGCCACCGAACTGGCTGCCGGCAGCGGGGTGGTCACCGTCGGCCCGGTGGCCGCGCACCTCGCCGATCTGGCCGCTGCGCTGGGCCGCGACGAGGAAGCCGCCGAGCATCGCCGTACCGCCCGGGTGCTCCTGGCGCGCGTCCGCGCCGACGACCCATCCTGAGCGCCGAGGCGGGTGTGCCTGGCCAACGCGTTCTGGCTCCCCGGTGACTTGCCGGTTTCGGCCGGAACCAGCCGTGGGGTGCGGTCAGATGGAACCACCGGCGCGTCCACCGTCGGCCATGATCGGAGGGGGTACGCGTGGAGGCGCTCATCCTGATCGTGGCACTCGGCGCCACCGTCCTCGTCGGCACCACCCTCGGCGGCCGGTACCGGGTCGCCCCGCCGGTCCTGCTCATCGCGTTGGGTGTGCTGCTCGGGCTCACGCCGCCGCTGTCCGAGGTCACCCTGGAACCCGACCTGGTCCTGCTGATCTTCCTGCCGGCGATCCTGTACCGGGAGAGCCTCACCATCAGCCTTCGGGAGATCCGGGCCAACCTGCCGGTGATCGGGCTGCTCGCCGTGGTGCTGGTGGTGCTCACCATGGTCACCGTGTCGTTCGCCGCGCAGGCGTTCGGGGTGAACCCCGCAGCCGCCTGGGTGCTCGGCGCGGTCCTCGCGCCGACCGACGCGGCTGCGGTCACCGGCCTGGCCAAGCGGCTGCCCCGGAAGCTGCTCACCACACTGCACGCGGAGAGCCTGATCAACGACGGCACGGCGCTGGTGATCTTCGCTGTGGCCGTGGGGCTGCTCAGCCACAGCGCCGAACCCGGTGTGCTGGGCATAGGCGAGGAGTTCGTCGGCGCCAGCGTCGGCGGTGTGGTCGCCGGCCTGCTGGTGGGGGCCGCAGTGGTGCTGATCCGCAAACGGCTCGACGATCCGTTGCGGGAGGGCGCGCTCAGCGTGCTGACCCCGTTCGGTGCCTTCCTGCTCGCCGACTCGGTGCACGCCAGCGGTGTGCTGGCGGTGGTGGTCGCCGGCCTGGTGCTTGCCTACGCCGGCCCACGGGTGATCCGCGCCCGGTCCCGGGTCCTGGCGTACGCGTTCTGGGACCTGTCCACCTTCCTGATCAACGGCGGGTTGTTCGTCCTGCTCGGCACGCAGATTCCCCGCGCGGTCCGGGGGATCACCAGCACCTCGCCCCAACGGGCTCTGGTGATCGTGCTGGTGGTCACCCTGGTCGTGATCGGCACCCGGCTGCTCTTCGTCTACCTCACCGCACAGATCGCGAGGCTGCGGCGTCGCCGCATCATGGACCCGAGCCAGGGGCCGTCGAGCTGGCTGGTCGGAACCGTCGCGGGCTGGTCCGGCTTCCGGGGCGCGGTGTCGCTCGCCGCAGCCCTGGCCGTCCCGACGGTGATGGTCGACGGTCGACCGGTGGTCGAACGCGACCTGATCATCTTCGTCACCGCGCTGGTGATCGTGCTGATCATGCTGCTTCAGGGCACCACCCTGCCGTTGGTGGTGCGCTGGGCCGGGCTCACCAGCGACCCGGAACGCGTCGACGAGGCCCGCAACGCCCGGCGGCGGGCCACCGAGGTGGGCCTGGCCGCCCTACCGCAGGTCGCCGCGGAGGTCGGTGCCCAGGACGACTCGGTGCGCCGGCTGGAGGCCGAGTACCGGCGGCATCTGGAGGACCTCAACGAGAGCGGCGGGAGCACCGCCGAGGAGCGCCGGTTGGAACACCGACTGCGCCTCGGCGTCCTCGCCCACAAGAGGCGGGAGGTCACCCGACTGCGCGACAGCCGGGAGATCGACGACCTGGTGCTCCAGGAACTCCAGTCCGCGCTGGACAACGAGGAGATCCGGCTGTTGGGCCGCGGACCCACCGAGTGACCGAGTGCTCAGAGCACCTGGTCGAGGAACCGGCGCAGCCGCGGGTGCTCGGCCCGTTCGAAGATCGCCTCGGGTGGGCCGGCCTCCAGCACCACGCCCCGGTCCATGAAGGCGACGGTGTCGGCGACCTGCCGGGCGAAGCCCATCTCGTGGGTCACGACCACCATGGTCATGCCGGCGGCGGACAGGTCGGCCATCACCCCGAGGACGCCCTTGACCAGCTCCGGGTCGAGCGCCGACGTCGCCTCGTCGAAGAGCATCACCTCGGGGCGCAGTGCCAGCGCGCGGGCGATCGCCACCCGCTGCTGTTGACCACCGGAGAGCTGCGCCGGCCGGGAATCCGCCTTGCCGGCCAGCCCCACCAGCTCCAACTGGGCCCGGGCCACGGCCTCCGCCTCGTCAGTGTCGAGCTTGCGCAGCCGGCGCAGCGCCAGCGTGACGTTGCGCAGCACGCTCATGTGCGGGAAGAGGTTGAACTGCTGGAACACCATGCCGACCCGCTGCCGCAGCGCGTCCGGGTCGTCGCCCAGCACGCTGCGCCCGTCCAGCAGCACGTCGCCCCGGTCCGGTTCGATCAGCCGGTTGATGGTGCGCAGCAGCGTGGACTTGCCCGACCCGGACGGGCCGATGACGCAGGCCGTCGCGCCCCGCGGCACCGAGAGGTCGACGCCGCGCAGCACCCGGTTCGGCCCGAAGGCGAGGTGCACGTCGCGTACGTCGAGGCTGACCGAGGTGGTCGTTTCGGTGGTGGTCATCGCCGGTCTCCCTGGGTGGCGGTGGGCAACAGGGGCTCGTCGTCCTCGTCGTCAGGTGCGGTGGCCGGCCGGCCGTTGCGCAGCCGCCGGTCGATCCAGTTGACGACGTGTGTCAGCGGGACTGTCAACGCCAGGTAGAAGAGCCCCGCCAGCAGCAGCGCCGACTCGTTGCCGGTGGTGGCCGCGTAGTCCTGCCCGATCCGGAACAGCTCCCGCTGGCTGGCCACCAGGCCGAGGAAGTAGACCAGGCTGGAGTCCTTGATCAGCGCGATGAGCTGGTTGACCCAGGCCGGCAGCACCCGCCGGATGCCCTGCGGAATGATCACCAGCCGCATCGCGTCGGCCCAGGAGAAGCCGAGCGCCCGGGCGCCCTCCAACTGGGCGGCCTCCACCGACTGGATGCCCGAGCGGAAGATCTCCCCGATGTACGCGGCGGCGATGAGCGACAGCGCCAGAATGCCCAACGGGTAGGGATCCGGCCCCCAGACCTGCATGCCCAGCGGGGCCAGCCCGACCCCGATCAGCAGGATCGTCGCCGCGGCCGGAAGCCCCCGGAACACGTCGGTGTAGACCCGCGCCGGCCAGCGCAGCCAGCGGCTGCGGGAAATCCCGGCGACGGCCAGCAACAGGCCCAGCACCGAGCCGAGCAGGGCGGCGGAGACCGCCAGGATCAGCGTGTTGGGCAACCCGACGGTCAGCATCTCGGGCAGCGCCTCGCGCATCGCGTCCCAGTCGAAGAAGGTCTCCCACAGGGTGCTCAACGGATCCATCGGTTGCTCCTCCTACCGCCCCGCTCGCTCGTCACCGGCTCAGGACGCGGCCGACGCGGACGCCGACGGCGCGACCTTGACCGCGCCGCTGCCCGGGGCGAAGTCCGCCGGGATCGGACGGCCCGGGTAGTACTGGGCCTGCAACCGGGTCCAGGTGCCGTCGGCGATGACCTCGTCGAGGGCCTTGTTCAGCGCCTCGCGCAGGTTGTCGTTCCCCTTGGCCACCGCGTACGCGGTTGGTGCCGGGCTGAGCTGCTTGGCCGCCACGGTGATCTTGCCCTTGCTGTCGGCGGCCGACTTCTCACCGATCTCCGCCGGGGCGATCCAGGCGTCGGCGGTGCCCGCCTTGAGCTGGTTGATCGCGCCGTTGTAGTCCGGCACCCGCACCGGGTTGAGCTGCTTGCCGGTGGCGTAGTCGTCCTGGACGGTGCCCTGCACCACCACGACCCGCTTGCCAGCGAGCTGGTCGAAGCTGGTGATCGGCGAGCCGGTCGGGACGTCCAGGCCGAAGTAGCCGAAGTCGTAGCCGTTGCCGAAGTCCACAGTCTTCTTGCGGGCCTCGGTGATGGTGATCGAGGAGCTGCCGACGTCGAACTTGCGGTTGTTGACCTGGCTGAGCAGCGCGGAGAAGTCGGTGCCGACGAACTCGACAGTGAGGGAGAGCTTGCCGGCCACGGCGGTCAGCAGGTCGTTGTCGAAGCCGGTGAACTTGCCGTCCTCGAGGTACACGTTCGGCGGGGCGTCGGTCAGCGTTCCGGCGCGCAGCACTCCCGACTTGGCCAGGCCGTACGGGTTGGCGTCGGCGTCGGAGGAGCTGTCGTCTCCGCAGGCGGTGAGGGCGGTGGCGGCAAGGATCGTGACAGCGCCCAGGGCGGCGGCGCGGGTCAGGGCAGGAAGGAATCGCACTGGTGTCTCCGAAGGGTGGTGTCTCGGCGCGCACGGACGTGCGCCACCGACGGCGCGCCCGATGGGCGTACCGGTGGGAAAGGAGCTCGGGAAGGGGGTGCTAGAGCGCGGTGCCGCGACGACAGGCGGCGCTGCACATTCGCATCATGTCCACGTGCCGTCGCCGGATCAGTGCGGGCGAGGGTCGACCGGTGCGGGAGTCCGCGACGTCGGTCGGTGGGGTGGTGCTGAGGATGATGCGCATGGTTCTCCCGGGTCTGTGCTGACCTGGGTGCCAGGCCACGCTTGCACCGACGTCCTGCCGGTGCCTGGTCTTCACCCGGGGCACCCCACCGCGGAGGAGGGTTGCCGGCCAGCGAGCCGGGGCTTCGCGCTGGCGCTCATGACCTGCGCCGAGGCTAGCAGCAGGAAGGGGTGGATCGTCCAGTCGGTATGACCACGCTCACTGTGCGCGACGGACTGCCGGCTCGCAGGTCAGCCGGCATGCACGTGCGGTCGACGGTGTGGGTCGGGCTCCTGGCGGCGCAGGATCTCCCGGGTCACCGAGGCGATGGCACCCTGTCCGAACGCCAGGTAGCGCAGGAAGTTGCGGGTCGGGCCACCCTCGGACCACTCGAAGTAGATGTGAGGGCGTCGACGGCTGCGGTCGCGGATTTCCAGCAACAGGGCGGCGAGCGCGGTGGGCACCGACGAGCTGGCCAGGCTGAGCACCGGGAAGCGGCCGTCGACCACCCCGCCGCTGACCAGCAGCTCGGTCTCGAAGTCGGACGGGTCGGTGACAGTGACCTCGACGAAGATGACGTCGCTGTCGTCGGGAAATTCGTTGTCCGCCATGGTCTGCGCCAGCTTGGCGCGGTACTCCGCCTCGTCGCGCCGGTCGGGTTCGTGCGCGATGAGGCGGATCCGTCGTCCGGCGCGTTCGTCGATCATCCGAGCGGCGGTGTCGTCCAGCTCGATGTGGTCGACGCGCAGCTCGTAGGCCCGCATCAGCCGGGACAGCACCGACACCAGGATGATCCCGCCGATGAAACAGCCCGCGATCTTGACGCCGTCCGGGCGTTCCACCACGTTCGCCGACGTGGTGTAGACGAAGATCACCGCGATGACGCCGAACGCGATGGTACGGCCGCGTTGACGCTGCCGGCGCGCCGCGAGCGTCACCGCCGTCGCGGCCGAGGTGATCAACACCAGGACCCCGGTGGCGTACGCGCCGCCCTGCGCGTCCACGCTGGCCTCGAAGACGATCGTGATCAGAAACGCCACGGCGGTGAAGACCAGCACCAGCGGCCGGACGGCTCGCGCCCAGGTCGGCGCCATGCCGTAACGGGGCAGGTAGCGCGGCACGAGGTTGAGCAGACCAGCCATCGCCGATGCACCGGCGAACCAGAGGATTCCGATCGTGGACAGGTCGTAGATGGTGCCGAACACCTCGCCGAGGTGGGCGTGCGCCAGGTAGGCCAACGCGCGCCCGTTCGCCGGTCCACCCGGCCGGAAGGCCTCCGGTGGGATGAGCACCGTGGTCGTCACGCTGCTGGTGATCAGGAAGACGCTCATGATCACCGCTGCGGTGGTGAGCAGCCGGCGCGCGCCACGGATCCGGCCCAGCGGTCGTGCCTCCGAGTCCTGCGGGTCACCCCGTACGCTCGGCATGACCGCCACCCCGGTCTCGAAGCCGGACAGACCCAACGCCAGCTTCGGAAAGACCAACAGCGACAGCCCGACCACCAGCCACGGGTCGCCGTGCCCGGTGGTCAGCATCGTGGTCCAGTCGCCGACCGCGCTCGGATGCGTCGCCACCCGCCACAGCGCGTCGGCCACCACCACCGCGTTCAACGTCAGGTAGACCGCGACCAGGACGACGGCGATCCCGATGGCCTCGGTGAATCCCTTGAGGAACACCGCGCCCAACAGCGACACCAGCAGCAGCGTGACCAGTACCTCGTGACCCTTGAGCCCGCTCGGCCAGAACGGGTTCTCGTCGATGTGCGCCGTCGCGTCGGCGGCCGAGAGGGTGATGGTGATGATGAAGTCGGTGGCCACGAAACCAAGCAGCACCAGCACCAGCAACTTGCCCGGCCAGTAGCTCAGCAGGCGTACCAGCATCGCGATCGAGCCCTCACCGTGTGGGCTCTCCACCGCCACCCGCCGGTAGACCGGCAGCGCCCCCAGCAGGGTCACCAGCACCAGCACCAGGGTCGCCACCGGTGAGAGCGCCCCGGCGGCCAGCGCCGCGATGCCCGGCTGGTAACCCAGCGTGGAGAAGTAGTCGACCCCGGTCAGGCACATCACCTTCCACCACGGGTGGTGCCGGCGCTCCGGCGGGCGCCCGTGCGGCCCCGGGTGCTGCACGGCCTGGTCCGAGCCGGCTTTGAGCAGCCACCCCCGCAACCGGCCGGTGCGTCTGTCGACCTTCACCGGCGCGTCCCCCGTCATCCCGCCCACGGTCACCGTGAGTATCCGCCCGGCGGGCCGGCCCCGTCCGCTGGTGCGCGGAACCCAACCGACGCCACTGCGGGTTTCAGAGCCCAGGACAGAGGGGAAGCAGCGCCCCGGGCTGGTCGGGACGGCACCGGGGGAGGGGACAGGGCATGGTCGGCGGCCGTCGCTTCCGCCCGGGTGAGGGCTTCGGCCGCCAACTCGACGAGTACGAGACGAGGGTCGGTGTGCCGCCGCCCACGGAGTCACCCGCCGCCGCGTCCCACGGCGGCCTGGTGGACAGCGCGGTCTACATCCGGGGGCACCGGTTCGCCTCGCCGTCCGGCCTCGCCGAGACGTACCGCTGCCTCCAGGAGCAGGACGGCGCAATGGCCTGGATCGGGTTGTACCGCCCCGACATCGAGCAGATCACCTCGCTGGCCCGGGAGTTTCGGCTGCACGACCTGGCGGTCGAGGACGCGATCAACGCCCACCAGCGGCCCAAGCTGGAGCGCTACGGGCACACCCTGTTCGTGGTGCTGCGTGCCGCCCGCTACGACGACCTCCGGGAGGAGGTCGAGTTCTCCGAGCTGCACCTGTTCATCGGCCCGGGGTTCGTCGTCACCGTCCGACACGGTGAGGCGCCCGACCTGGCCGCGGTGCGGCGGCGGCTGGAGACCGAGGCGCAGATGCTCGCCCGGGGGCCGGAGGCGGTCCTGTACGCGATCCTCGACCAGGTCGTCGACGGGTACGCGCCGGTGGTGGCCGGACTGGAGAACGACATCGACGAGATCGAGACCCAGGTGTTCGGTGGCGACCCGAACGCCAGCCGCCGCATCTACGGGCTCAGCCGCGAGGTCATCCAGTTCCAGCGGGCTGCCCGCCCGCTGCTGAGCGTGCTCGACGCGTTGGCCGACGGCGCCGGCAGCGCCAGCGCCGACGAGGAGCTGCGCCGCTACCTGCGCGACGTGACCGACCACCTGACCCAGGTGGTGGAGCGGGTGGACGGTTTCCGGCACCTGTTGCAGAACATCCTCACCGTCAACGCCACCCTCGTCTCGCAGCAGCAGAACGAGGAGATGCGCAGCCTCACCGCGGCCAGCTACAGCCAGAACGAGGAGCTGAAGAAGGTCTCCTCCTGGGCGGCGATCCTCTTTGCTCCCACGCTCATCGGCACCGTGTACGGCATGAACTTCGTCCACATGCCAGAGCTGAACTGGCGCTTCGGTTACCTCTTCGCGCTGCTGTTGATGCTGCTGGTCTGCGGCACCCTCTATGTGATCTTCAAGCGGCGCGGCTGGCTCTGACCCGCGCGGGCGGGTTCACTCGATGCCGCGCAGGATGTGCCGTTCGTCCTCGACGTCGTCGTCGCCGGCACTGATCCGGCCGAGCAGTACGGCGGCTGCCCAGATCGTCAGTGGCGTGGCCGCTCCGGTCATTCCCCCGCCGGTCCGGTCTTCCCGGGTCTGGCTCCGCTCCGTGCGCGGTGGCCTGCGCTGAGCCTGCATGGGCCCTGCCTCTCCTCGTCGAGCCGCCGTGGGTGGCGCGGGGTGACCCCGCGCCACACCGGCCGGGCGGACCACCTGTGAGCAGCCCACCACCGGTACGACAGCCACTCGAACCTTCCCACGCCCGGCCGCATCCGCACCGCTTGTTTTCGGGTTTCCGACTGCCGCCCGCCAAACCGGACATTACGCCTCGATGGTCGAGGTGCGGTCACGGCAGCGGGTGGGCGATTCCTCGCGCGTGGTCGGTGAGCGCCGCGCCGACCACTGTCGCGCTCAGCGGCAACACCTCCAGACAGCGGCGCACCGCGGCGGCCATCAGCGTGTTCGGCACCCGCATGGAGAGCGTGCAGTGCGGCACCCACCGCCCCGGCCGGTAGTGCTCGGCGAGGGCGATGCCGGCGGCGGCGAGCCGGTCGTGCACCAGCCGGTGATGAGCGAGCAACTCCGGGGTGGGCGCCGGCCCGAGCCAGAGCACCCGACCGACGAACTGGCCGGCATGCTGGAAGTCGAGCCGCAGCGGGGCGGCCACCACAGTCCCCTGTAGCGCCTCGGCGACCTGCTCCCTGTCGAAACGGGGCGCCACCATGAGCGAGACGTGCGGACGGTGGCGCTGCTCCAGCAGCGAGCGCATGCTCTGCACCCCCTCGGCCTCCAGCGCGTCCCAGAGCACCCGGATCCGGCGGGTGGCGTCCGGGTCCAGGTACAACTCCACCGCGGCGACCATTCGATCACCGTAGCGGCCGAGGTTTGCGCGCCATGGGTTGGCGGTACCTGTTCGGAAACCGACCTGGAAGGCGTACCCGTGAACGTGAGTGACCTGCTGACCGAGGCGTACGACAGGCTGCCCGACCTCGTCCGCGCGGCGGTCGACGGCCTCAGCCCCGAGCAACTGCGCCACCAGCCCGGGCCGGGCGCCAACTCGGTCGGCTGGCTGGTCTGGCACCTCACCCGGGTGCAGGACCACCACGTCGCCGACCTGCTCGACGCCGAGCAGATCTGGGTGAGCGGCGACTGGGCGGGTCGGTTCGGGCTCGCCGCCGACCCCGACAACACCGGCTACGGGCACTCGCCCGCTCAGGTCGCCGCCGTGCGGCCGGAGAGCGCGCAGGCGCTGATCGACTACTACGAGGCGGTCGCGGCGCGTACCGGAAGCCTGCTGGCCGGCCTGGGCCCGGCGGACCTGGACCGCGTGGTCGACGAGGCGTGGGACCCGCCGGTCACCCTCGGCGTCCGGTTGGTCAGCATCGTCGACGACGACCTGCAACACGTGGGCCAGGCCGCCTACGTGCGCGGCCTCATCCAGGCCGACTGACCACCGGGCTCACGGCACGATCACCGCCCGGCCCTCAAGGGTCCCGTCGCGCAACTGGCGGTACGCGTCCAGCGCGTCGTCCAGCGCGAAGGTGGTGGTCTTCGGACGGACCAGGCCCCGGGCACCCAGGTCGAGCACCTCCACCAGCTCGGGGCGGCTGCCCCAGTACGTGGTCGCGATACTCACCTCGTAGGGCACGGAGAAGAACGACACCCCCACGGTGCCGCCGCCGATCCCCACGATGGTCAGGTCGCCCACGGTGCGGGCCGCCGCCACGCCGAGCGCCAGGGTGGTGTCCGTGCCGACGAAGTCCAGCACCACGTCGGCGCCCCGCCCGCCGGTGGCGTCCCGGATCTCCTCGGCGGCGGTCGGGCCGGAGGTCACGGTGCGCTCGGCGCCGCACTCCTCGGCCAGCCGCAGCGCCTCGGCCCGGGTGTCCACGGCGATCACTCGGGCGGCTGTGGTGGCTTTGAGGATCTGCACACCCACATGCCCCAGCCCGCCGACCCCGATCACCACGGCCGTGCTGCCCGGTGGCAGCTTCGGCCAGGAGCGCCGGACGGCGTGGTACGGGGTGAGCCCTGCGTCGGTGAGCGGTGCGGCCTGTGCCGGGTCCAGACCCTCCGGAAGAGGCACGACGTGCCGCGCGTCCGGGACCAGCTCGAACTCGGCCATGCCGCCGTCCAGTCCAAGGCCGCCGCCCCCGCTCGGTACGGGCGCAGCGGACTGGTTCTCGCAGTACGGGTCGATCCCGACCCGGCATCGGGCGCAGGTGCCGCAGCCCCACGCGCCGAAGACGGCGACCGGTTGGCCGACCGACAGCCCGGTCACCCCGGCACCGAGGGCGTGCACCCAGCCGGCGTTCTCGTGCCCGAGAGTGAAAGGTGGGTTCCAGGGCATCGTGCCGGGCTCGAACTCGTCCATCAGGTGCAGGTCGGAATGGCAGGCGCCGGCACCGCCGATCCGGACCACCACCTGACCCGGCCCCGGCGTCGGATCGGGAACCTCGACCAACTCCGGTTCCGACTTCCACTCCCGCAATCGCAGCGCGCGCATAACCGGTGCTCCCGTCCGCTCGGCTGAACCACTGGGCTGCCCACCTCGTCCCGGAGCAAACGGGCCGACGCCGCAGCAGATCTGGCACCTCACCTGTTTCGGGTGAACCGGGCTCACCCCGACGCGGGTGATCCTGCGGGGAACCGTGGGGAGGGGAGCCGATGGGCGCGACGGCGGAGCAGTACCTGCGACAGCTGGACACCGGTCGGCGGCCCGACCTGCCGGAGACCACAGCGGGAACGCTGCGGCTGGACGTGCGCGACGACGGCAGCACCGATCACTGGTACCTCACAGTCGCCGACCAGCAGGTTCAGGTGGCACGGTCGGCCGACGACGCCGACCTGGTCGTCAGCGCGGACCGTCGGGTGTTCGACCGGATGGTCAACGGGCAGCTGCACCCCGGCGCGGCTCTGCTGCGCAACGACCTCGCCCTTCACGGCGACATGCGACTGCTGATGCTGCTGCGGCGGATCTTCGCGGGGCCGAGCGGCGCCCGGCATCCCCGGGAGCTCGGCCGCGCTGCCCTTGCCGCTCGGCCCTCGGACCGGAGCGCGGCGGGTGCCCAGGCCTCAGACCGTCGCCCGGTGCACGCTTGGGAGGGACGGTCGTGAGGCAGGAACTGCTCCACGTGATCGCCGGTAACGTGTTCGCGATCTCCGACGCTCAGGGCGACATCGAGGCCGACCCGCGGTCACCCGTCGGGCTCTTCGCGTACGACACCCGTTTCCTGTCCCACTGGGTGCTCAGGATCGACGGCGAACGGATCAACGCGCTCTCCCGCGACGACCTGACGTACTTCGAGACGCGGTTCGTCCTGGTCCCCGGCGCGGCCAGCCACTACGTCGACGCCGACGTGTCGATCATCCGCCACCGCTCGATCCACGACTGTCTGCACGAGAGCATCACGGTGCTCAACCACTCGTCGGAGCCGGCCGACTTCACGATACGAGTGGAGATGGGCAGCGACTTCACCGACATCGCCGAGATCGGGCACCTCCGCCAGCGGGCCGTCGAGGTCGCTGCGGACTCGACGAACCAGCAGCTCGTGCTGCGGTACCAACGGCAGCGCTTCGTCCGCCAGACCACAGTGCGGAGCACCGAACCGGTCGAGGTGGACGAGGGAGGAATGACGTTCCGGGTCCGGATCGCCCCGGAGGGGCAGTGGGAGACCGACCTGCACATCTCCATGACCATGGGCGGTGCGGAGGGGCAGGACGTCCGCGACTCCCTGGAGTCCCACCAGCGGGCCGTGCGTACCGGGATGCGCGAGAGCCTGGCGAACTGGATGGACCAGGCGCCGCAACTGGTGGCCGAACGCGCCGGACTGGAGGAGATGTACCGGGGCAGCCTGGCCGACCTGGCGGCACTGCGGTACCAGCCGCTGTCGTACGACGCCCGTGTGCCGATCGCCGGTCTGCCGTGGGCGATGTGGTTGTGCGGACGGCACAGCATCATCACGTGCCTGGAGACGCTGGCGTTCACCCCGCAACTGACCCCCGCGACGCTGCGGATGCTGGCCTTCATGCAGGGCGGCCATCTCGACGACGAACTGGACGAGGAACCAGGCAAGATCCTGGCCCACCTCCGGTACGGCGAGTCCGGCGCGTTCGGCGACCGGGCTAACGCGCTGTACTACGGATCGGCGGACACCAGCCCGCTCTTCGTCGTCCTGCTCGACGAGTACGAGCGGTGGTCCGGTGACGGGGACCTGGTACGCGAGTTGCGCCACCCGGCCCGGATGGCGCTGGACTGGATCGACGAGTACGGCGACATGACCGGAGACGGCTATGTGCGCTACCAGCGTCGAAACGAGCGCCACGGCGCCGTCAACCAGTGCTGGAAGGACTCCCCGGACGCAATCACCAGCGCCGACGACAGGCAACCCGCATTCCCCCGCGCCACCTGCGAGTTGCAGGGCTACGCGTACGACGCGAAGAGGCGGGGCGCCCGGCTGGCCCGGGAGTTCTGGGACGACCCCGCGTACGCCGACCGGCTGGAGCGGGAAGCCGCGGCGCTGAAGGACCGCTTCAACCGGGATTGGTGGCTGCCCCACCGGGACTACTACGCGTTGGCACTCGACCCGTACGGTGAGCCGGTCGACGCGTTGGCCTCCAACATGGGGCATCTGCTCTGGAGCGGGATAGTCCCGGACGACCGCGCGGAGACGGTCGCCGAGCACCTGGTCGGACCGCGCTTGTTCAGTGGTTGGGGGGTGCGCACCTTCGCCACCGGGCAGCGCCCGTACAACCCGGTGGGCGCCCACCTGGGGGCGGTGTGGCCGGGCGACAACGCTCTGATCGCCGCTGGTCTGCGCCGTTACGGCTGCGACACGCACGCGGCCACGATCGCGGGCGGCATCTTCGACCTGGCGCAGACTCTCGGCGGCGCGGTGCCGGAGGCGATCGCCGGGCACGAGCGCAGCCTGACGAAGTATCCGGTGCAGTTGCCAGGGGCCGCGCGCCCGCAGTCGTGGTCGTCCGGGGCACTGCTGATGCTGTTGAGCACCACCCTGGGGTTGCGACCCACCGGCGACAACCTGCTGGTGAACCCGGCCGTGCCCGAGGGGTTCGGTCGGCTGGAGCTGCTGGACATCCCGGGCCGCTGGGGCCACTCCGACGCCTACGCCAGGGACCGCACCACCGAGGTTCGGGCACGCACCCGACTCCGCTGAGGCTTGTCGGCGACCACCGCGCGACCCGCCCGCGCGGTGGTCGGGTCAGCCCATCGTCTTGGCGCCGTCGATCGACTCCCGCAGGATGTCGGCGTGCCCGGCGTGCTGGGCCGTCTCGGCGATCAGGTGCAGCAGCACCCGCCGGACCGTCCAACTCGCTCCCGGCTCGAACCAGGGCGCCTGCGGCAGCGGGTGCGCCGCGTCCAGGTCGAGGGTGGCGGTCAACTCGTCGGTCCGGGCGGCCACCTCCTGGAAGCGCTCGACCAGCCCGGCGAGGGTCTCGCCCGGCAACATCTGGAACTGACCGACCCAGTCGATCTCCTCGCGGTTCATCGCCTCCGCACCACCGGCGGCGAAGAGCATCCACCGGTGCTCGACGCCGGACACGTGCTTGATGAGGCCGCCGAGGCAGAGCCCGCTGACGGTGGGGTGGCTGGCCGCCTGCTCGTCGGTGAGCCCGTCGACCGTCTGCAGGAGGAAACCGCGGTGCCTGCGGAGTGTCTGCAGGAGATCGGCGCGCTCGCCGGTGAGCCGCTCAGTGCTGGTCATGCCGCCACCCTTCGTTGATGTCCACCCGGTGCCACCGTAGGGCGAGGCACCGACACTTCCCGGGCACGACACCTCCTCGACCGAAGACCCGCCAGCGGTTGCCGATCCGCGCCGATGGCGGTCCACTGAATGACATGGGTGTGATTAAGGTGGGCACGTCGTCCTGGGCGGACCAGTCCCTGCTGCGTTCCGGGTGGTACCCACGCTCGGCCAGCACGCCGGCCCGTCGACTGGGCTTCTACGCCAGCCAGTTCCCGATGGTCGAGGTGGACACGTCCTACTACGCCATCCCGGTGCCGGAGACGACCCAGGGCTGGGTGGACGCCACACCGGACGACTTCACCTTCGACGTCAAGGCGTTCAGCCTCTTCACCGGTCACCCGACACCGGTCGCCGTGCTGCCACGGGACCTGCGACCGGCCGGCGGCCCGAGCCGGATCCGCCGCCGGGACCTGCCGGAGCCGGCGTACGACGAGCTGTGGGCCCGGTTCCGCGCGGCCCTCGACCCGATCGCGGCGGCCGGCAAGCTCGGTGTGGTGATGTTGCAGTTCCCGCCGTGGCTGGTGCGTAGCCCCGCTGCCGAACGCCGGATCGTCGAGCTGGCGCAGCGCTGCCGCCCGTGGCGGGTCGGTGTGGAGCTGCGGCACGGCTCCTGGTTGGACGACGACGCGGCCGCGGACACTCTGGACCTGCTACGCGCCCACGACCTGTCCCTGGTCTGCGTCGACATGCCACAGGGGCACCCGTCGTCGGTGCCGCCGATCCTGACCATGACGGCGGAGCCGGCGATCGTCCGGTTCCACGGTCACAGCGACGCCTGGCGTGAAGGCGACAAGCAGGACAAGTTCCGGTACGCCTACGCCGAGGACGAGCTCCGACACTGGGCCGGGCTGCTGGCCGAGTTCGCCGACCTCTCCGACGAGCTGCACGTGCTGTTCAACAACTGCTGCGCCGGGCAGGCCCAGCGCGACGCCACCCGACTGGCGCAACTGCTCGCCGAGACGATGCTCGTCGAACAGGCCGTTCCGGCGACCGGCTGATCTCCGCACCGGTCACCTGGCCCGACGCCGGTCCGCTCAGGACCGGCGTCCCCGGCTGCGCAGGGCGTCCTGGGTCGACTCGCCGATGTCCGCGTCGTCGGGGAAGCTCCTGCCGCTGGGGGCGGGATCGGGTGGGGCACCGGGTCCGGCCATCGTCGTACGGGTCGGCTCGACCGAGCCGAAGCCGTGTCGTCCCGCCGGGTCCGACCGGCCCACCGGGGCACCCGCGCGTCGCTCTCCGCGCCGTCCCGCGGGCACCGCGGTCTCCTCGCTGCCCTCGTCCATCGGTGAGTCGTCGCCGGTGCCCCAGGGCGCGTCGGCGTCGAAGTCGTCGCCGGTGCCCCACGGCTTGGTCGCCTCCGGCTCGAGCCGGTCGTTGTTCCCGCTGCGTCCCTCGTGCGCCGTCATGGCCACCCCGCTCGTCGGTCCGCCGCTACGGCGGACGATGTGCCGTCCTCGGGCCGGGACCGCCCGCCCGAGCGCGGCGTACGACATCTCGCCGGCACGCCCGCCGCCCGCGCGGGACCGGTCATCGCTCCGGTGCGCGAGCAGGCCGGTCAGCGCCCCGCCGTCGAGGTGGCGGCGGGACGCCGACCGGCCTGCCGTTCAGCGTCCGGCCATCGCCATCGGCCGCTTGCCGTTGCTCATTCCCGCCATCTTGATCATGCCCTTCGAGGCGCCCTTCATCCCACCGGCGCGACCGAGCATCCCGCGGAACACCTGGCCGGGCTTCTGCTGCTCACCCATGTACGCGGTGACCACGACCAGGGTCCCGGTCAGCGCCGGAATGGCCCACTGGAGCAGCTTCATCTGCCGCTGCGACGAGGCCACACTGGCCGGTGTCTGGTGGTTCGGCTCGGTGGCGCCGCTCACCGACGGACCGCCCGCCTTTTCCAGCCGCATGCCGACCAACCGGCTGTAACCGGTGACCGCCAGCGCGCCGATGGTCAACGCGGTCTTGATGGCGCTGGCCCGGCCCACGCCGGCCTGGGCCGCCACCCGTGGGCTCTCGGTCACCAGCTCGCCGACGGCGCCGGCCAGGTGGGCGCCGATCGCGGCCGCGTTGACTGGTGTCCACTTGGACCATCCGGCCGAGGCGACCGGGAGCCGCTGGGTCGAGTCGCTGATTTTCGCCGCTGCGCCGTTGACACCGAAGGCACCCATGAGGGAGCCGCCAAACCAGGCCGCCAGGCCCAGATCGTGCATCGAGCGCAGTGCGGTATGCCGTTCGGACATGTGATCCCCTTCCGCCGTGTCGGGCGGTGCGGCTTACCCGCCGGTCGAGCGGCTAACCCCGCCCCGGGCGGGCCGATCACCGCCGTGGCGGGCCGCTACCGGACATCAGCGGTGTCGGCGGTTCTACCTGCCCAGGGCAGGAGTCGTTCGCCCGGCGGCGGGTAGATCCCGAGCGACGCCGACGAGAGGGGAACGCGATGTCGCAGCCGGACGAGAGCCGGGAGAAGACCCCCAAAACAGACGCGGTGCTCATGCACCCCGACAACGACCCACACCGGAACACCGCAGAGGTCCCACCCCGCAAGGAGCATGCCGAGATCCAGGTGGAACGGGACGGGAAACTCGTGCCGCTGGACCAGGACGAGTGAGCCGACCGGCCGGTACGGCTCAGCGGGGCGGCAGGTCGCCGACGAAACCGGCGATCCGCCGCGCCAGCGGGGCGCTCGCGCGGACCCAGGTGAAGTGGTCCAGTGTCGCCCCGGCCTGCGCCACTGTGTAACGCTCCCGGGTCACCGGCGCGTCGACGAGCTTCGCGCAGAGGTGGTCCATTGTCTCGTGCGGGGTGAACTGGTCGTCGTCCACACTGACCGCCAGCACCGGGGTCCGCACCGCGCGGACCGCCGCCTCGCTGTCCGTACCGTCGAGCCGGGGGAAACGGCCGGTCCGCGCCGTGTACGCCCAGTCACGGACCACGCCGCGCGCCTGCCGGCCGCCGAAGCCCCAGCCGGGCCAGACCCCGAGCAGCGCCGCCGTCGCGGCGATCCCCTGGGTGAGAGGCAGCACGCCGAGGCCGCGCCGGCCCGGGTAGGTCCGCCAGTACGGGATGCCGACGGCGATGAGCGCCAGGCCGTCCACCTCGTTGGTCCCGTGCAGGGCGAGATGCAGCAGGCTGGCCTGCCCGCCGATTGAGTGCCCGAGGAGCAGTCGGGTGCGCCCGTCCAGTCGCGGCTTGAGAGCGGCCAGGACGGCGCCGACGTCGTTGGCCAGCTCGGCGTAACCGTGCCGGTCCGCCCGACTCGGCGTGGGCGTGCTCGCCCCGGTGCCGCGCAGGTCGGCCACGACCACGGCGAGCCCGGCGGCGCGCAGCTCGGCGGCGAAGGGCCGGTAGTACCGGGCCCGGACCCCCATCGCCGGCCAGATCACCACCACCGGCGCGCCGGTCACCCCGGGCGGCTCGGGATAGACCTGCACACCCAGCCGGCCACCGTCGACGTCGACGAACTCCTGCGCGTATTCCGGGTCCCCGTTCACCGACCCAGCCTACGGCCTGACGTTACCGGCGGGTAGTAGCCGGCCGTGCGGCCCCACGACAGCGACGGGCAGACGTGCCGCGCGCTCGCTGGACGCGACGGAGGGCCCCGCCGATCGGCGGAGCCCTCCGAAGGGCGCTGTGGTCAGGAGAGCGAGATCGCCCCGTTGCTGGCCCGGACGCAGGCCACCGCTCGGGCGCTGGTGGACGCCGCGCCGCTCAGGCACTGGCCGAGCACCTGGTGCCCGGTGGCGTTCGGGTGCCACGACTCCTGGCAGGTCTGGAAGTAGCTGACGCAGGTGTTGGCGATGCGCTGGATGGCGATCTTGTCCTTGCCGGCGAGGCTGGTGACGAAGGTGCCGGTCGCGCCGTCCTGGAGCCGGATCGGGGTGGCCAACGCGCCACTCGGGCTGCTGGTCTGCTCGCAGAGCCGGGCACCGTTGAAGGCCTGCTGCACGTTGAGGTACACCAGGTCGTCGGCGGGGAACTCGGCGGCCAGAGTGTCCCGGGTGGACTTCACGATGCCGCCCAGACCCTGGGAGAAGCGGTGCCCCGGCGCCAGGCTGGCCCGGTGGATCGGGCAACCGGCCGCGTACCGCTCGGCACCCAGGTCACGGAACTTGTCCCGGGTGTCGTCCCGGCTGTCCTCCTCGTGGAACTGCTGGTTCAGGTCCAGCGGCAGTGGGTTCGTGTAGTCCTGGAACACCACCCGGTGCTGCCCGTCCGCGTCCACCTGGTCGAGGGTGGTCAGGATCTGGCGTACGGCTGCGGTGGTCTCTGCGGTCGCGGCGCTGAGCTGCGCGGCGGTGGCCAGGTCGGCGTCGCTGCACGGCTTCTGCTCCACCGGCCCGTTCAGGTACGCCCAGAACTCCCACCAGCCGGTCCAGGCGTCGGCGATGAACCGGTTGGCGCACTTCTCAGCGACGCTGCCGAAGGTGAACGAGCTGTTGTTGGAGCCGAGGCCGATCAGCACCAGGTCGATGTCCTGGGTCTGCGCGACGGCGCGCAACTGGCTCAGCTGCGAGGCCACGGTACGACCGTTGGTCCGGGCCTGGGAGGCGTTGGCGATGTCGTGTGGCTGGCCACCGGAGCAGGCCAGGTTGAACCGGTTCTGGATGCCCGGCAGGTTGGCCTGGTTGAGCGAGGCGTTCGCCGAACGGTGGCAGAAGAACGCGTTGTTGTTCGCCGCCGTCCAGCCGGGGAAGCCCTGGCTGACTCCGTTGACGTCGACGACCGGGGTGTACGCCCCGGCGCCCTCGCCACTGATGAAGCTGTCCCCGAGTGCCACCGCGGCGGTGGGCAGCGCGGCAGCCGCGGGTGCGGGCAGCGCGACGGCGGTCGACAACGCGGCCATGGCGATCGTTAGTCCCGCGGCGAGCGCGGTACGCCGGAACCTGGGCATGGGGCCCCCAACCATCGAAAGATGAAAGATTCTCTGAGAGCGCGATCAGATCACCCCGGCGCGACAGGCGTCAATGGCCCGTAACAGATTCGTTCGATGAAAGACACGGGCGCGTAGGCATGACCCGCTACCGCGTTGAGTTGGCCCCGCGTGCCGGTAGGCGGTGTCTCTGCGTGGTTTCATGATCACCCGAACGCTGTTCGTTGGCTCACGTCCGGACGGCCACGCGCGGCGGGTCGCGTAGGTCCTCCGGTAGTTGTCCTAGCCTCGGGCTAGGCTCGCTGCGGCGCGCCACGCCGGCTGATGTCGCCGGTGACCGGCAGCACACCGCCGAGACCGGGGAGTACGACCAGTTGACCGCAGAGCCAGACACCCTGTACGGGGCCGATGACCTCACCCACCTTGAGGGGCTGGACGCTGTCCGCAAGCGGCCCGGCATGTACATCGGTTCCACCGACAGCCGTGGCGTGGGTCACCTCGTCAACGAGATCCTCGACAACTCCACCGACGAGGGTGTCGCCGGTCACGCCAGCCACGTCGAGGTGATCCTGCACGCCGACGGCTCGGTGCAGGTCGACGACGACGGCCGGGGCATCCCCACCGACGTGCACGCCAAGTCCGGCATCTCCGGCGTCGAGCTGGTGCTGACCCGGTTGCACGCCGGCGGCAAGTTCGGCGGCTCCGGCTACAAGACCTCCGGGGGCCTGCACGGCGTCGGCGCGTCGGCCGTCAACGCGCTGTCCCGTCGCTTCGACGTGACCGTCCGCCGGGCCGGCAAGATCCACGCGATGTCGTTCCGACACGGCGTCCCGGGCATCTTCGACGGCGACGGGCCGGAGGCCCCCTTCACCGCCGGCCCCGGGCTCCAGGTGACCGGGGCCATGAAGCGCGGCCAGCGCACCGGCACCTCGATCCGCTGGTGGCACGACGCCCGCTACTTCGAGACCGGCGCCGCGCTCGACGTCGACGCCGTCCGGATGAAGCTGCGCAACACCGCCTTCCTGGTCCCCGGCGTGACCTACCTGCTTCGCGACCTGACCGGTGAGGCGCCCGCGGAGGAGCGGTTCCACTACCCCAACGGGCTCAGCGACATGGTGGAGTTCCTCGCCCCGGCCGGCGACCGGCCGGTCTCCGGCACACTGCTGGTCAACGGCGAGGGCACCTACCGGGAGAACGCCGCCGACGCCAACGGCGTCATGCAGTCCAACGTGCAGCGGCGCGCCGAGGTCGAGGTGGCGTTCCGGTGGGGCACCGGTTACGAGCGCACCGTCGAGTGCTTCACCAACACCATCCGTAACGCGCACGGCGGCACCCACCGCAAGGGTTTCGAGCGGGCCCTCGTCCGCGCGCTCGCCGACGCGATCCGCAACACCCGCGGTCTGCTCAAGGCCAAGGAGGAGCCCCCCACCCTGGACGACGTCCTGGAGGGGATGACGGCGGTGGTGCACGTGCGGATCCCCGAGCCGCAGTTCACCTCGCAGACCAAGGACGAGCTCTCCACCACCGGCATCACCAAGGTTCTCCAGTCCCTGGTCGACGCGCACATCAAGGCATGGCTGGAGGACCGGCGCACCAAGGCCGAGGCGCGCACCGTCCTACAGAAGATCGTCGACGCCGCCCGGGTGCGGCTCACCCAGAAGCAACAGAAGGACGCCGCTCGGCGCAAGACCGCCCTGGAGGGCGCGTCCATGCCGCCGAAGCTCGTCGACTGCCGGGCCACCGGCATCGATCGCAGCGAGCTGTTCATCGTCGAGGGTGACAGCGCCCTGGGCACGAGCCGGATGGCCCGTTCCTCGGAATACCAGGCGCTGCTGCCGATCCGCGGCAAGATCCTCAACGTGCAGAAGGCCAACCTCCAGCAGGTTCTGGACAATGCCGAGTGCGCGGCCATCGTGCAGGTCCTCGGCGCCGGCTCGGGGCGCACCTTCGACCTCTCCGCGCTGCGCTACGGTCGTGTGCTGATCATGGCCGACGCCGACGTGGACGGCGCCCACATCCGTACGCTGCTGATCACTCTGTTCGCCCGGTACATGCGACCGCTGATCGAGGCCGGTCGGCTCTACGCGGCGATGCCACCCCTGCACAAGATCACCACCAAGGGGCGCAGTCCGCAGACCGTCTACACCTACACCCAGGCCGAGATGGAGACGACGGTCCGCAAGCTGGAGAAGGCCGGCAAGCAGATCGTCACGCCCATCCCACGGTTCAAGGGTCTCGGTGAGATGGACGCCGACGAGTTGTGGGACACCACGATGAACCCGGCCACCCGGGCCGTCCGCCGGATCACCCTCGACGACGTCGACGCCGCCGAACGCATCCTCGAACTGCTGATGGGCGAGAAGGTCGAGCCGCGCCGCAACTGGCTCATCGACTCCGCCGACCGCGTCGACCGGGATGCGATCGACGCATGAGCGCCCGTTCCGTTCCAGTTCCAGTTCCAGTGGAGAGCTGAGTCATGGCACGCCGTAAGGAAAACAAGGTCGATCTCTCCTCGTTCGACCAGGCCGGCGCGCGGGTGTTCGACAACCCGCTGGTCACCGAGGTCTCCGACTCCTACCTGGAGTACGCGTTCTCGGTCATCCACTCCCGCGCCCTGCCCGACGCCCGCGACGGCCTCAAGCCCGTGCACCGGCGCATCCTCTGGTCGATGTACGAGCAGGGCTACCGTCCGGATCGCGGGCACGTGAAATCTGCCCGAATTGTCGGCGATACAATGGGAAAGTATCATCCACACGGTGATACGGCGATTTACGACGCTATGGTCCGCCTCGCGCAGGACTTCTCGCTCAACGTGCCCCTCATCGACGGGCATGGAAATTTTGGATCTCCAGACGACGGCCCGGCTGCCAGCCGTTACACCGAAGCCCGAATGTCCCGCGAGGCCATGCTGCTCGTCGGTGAGCTGGGCGAGGACACCGTCGATGTCGAACCCAACTACGACGGGTCGCTGACCCAGCCGACAGTGCTGCCGGCGGCCTTCCCCAACCTGCTGGTCAACGGCGCGTCCGGGATCGCGGTCGGGATGGCCACCAACATGATCCCGCACAACCTGGCAGAGGTCGTCTCCGCGGCCCGCTGGCTGATCAACCACCCGGACGCCACTCTGGACAAACTCATGGAGTTCGTCCCCGGCCCCGACCTGCCCACCGGTGGGGTGCTGCTCGGCCTGGACGAGGTGCGCCGGGCGTACGAGACCGGCCGCGGCGTGGTGCGGATGCGCGGCAAGGTGGAGATCGGCCCGATCGAGGGCAGCCGGGGCCGTCAGGCGATCACCGTTGTCGAGCTGCCCTACGGCGTCGGCGCGGAGAAGGTCATCGCCGCGATCACGAACGAGGTCACCAAGACCAAGCGGCTGACCGGCATCGCGGACGTCAAGGACCTCACCGACCGGGAGAGCGGCACCCGGCTCGTCGTGGAGTGCAAGGTCGGAGTCAACCCACAGGCGCTGCTCGCCGACCTCTACCGGTTGACCCCGCTGGAGCAGTCGTTCGGCGTCAACAACCTGGTCCTGGTCGACGGGCAGCCGCGCACGCTGGGCCTCAAGGCGCTGCTGGAGGTCTTCCTGGCCCACCGGTACGAGGTGGTCACCCGGCGCACCTCGTACCGTCGGCGTAAGCGTCAGGAACGGCTGCACCTGGTCGACGGCCTGCTGATCGCGCTGCTGGACATCGACGAGGTGGTCCGGCTGATCCGGGGCAGCGACGACGCGCAGGCTGCGAAGGACGGGCTGATGAGCCGGTTCGGCCTCTCCGACATCCAGGCCACGTACATCCTGGACACTCCGTTGCGCCGGCTGACCAAGTTCGACCGGATCGAGCTGGAGGCCGAGCAGGAGCGGCTGCGCTCCGAGATCGCCGAGCTGAGCAAGATCCTCGACGACGAGCGGGTGCTCAGAAAGGTCGTCTCCGACGAGCTGGCGGCCGTGGTCAAGCAGTTCAGCACCGAACGTCGCACGACGCTTGTCGACGGTGACCTCAAGGAGGTGTTGGCCGCGTCCGCGCCGGCCGGCCCGCTGGAGGTCGCCGACGACCCGTGCCAGGTGATCCTCTCCGCGACCGGGCTGGTCGCCCGGACCGCGGCCGAGTCGGAGGAGAGCTCCGAAGGGCGCCGACGCAACGGCCGGGTCAAGCACGACACGGTACGCGCCACAGTGCACTCCACCGCCCGTGGTCGGGTGCTGCTGTTGACCAGCGCCGGTCGGGCGTTCAAGGTCGACGTCCTGCCGCTGCCGGTGCTGCCCGAGCAGGCGGGCACCGTGTCACTGCGTGGCGGTATGTCCGCGGCCGAGCTGGTGCCGTTGGCGGCGGGGGAGACCGTCGTCGGCCTGGCCCCGCTCGGCGGGCAGGCGGAGGGCTCACCGGGGCTGGCGTTGGGCACCCGGCAGGGCGCGGTGAAGATCTGCTCGCCGGAGTGGCCGGTGCGCTCGGACGAGTTCGAGGTGATCGGTCTGCGCGACGGTGACGAGGTGGTCGGGGCGACCTGGCTGACCGACGGCACCGAAACGCTGACCTTCGTCACCTCGGAGGCGTCGCTGTTGCGCTTCCCCGCCGGGCTGGTGCGGCCGCAGGGCCTCAAGGGCGGCGGTATGGCCGGCATCAATCTGCCGGTCGGGGCGCGGGTCGCGTTCTTCGGCGCGGTGCGCACCGACGACCCGGGGCACGGCGAGCCGATGGTGGTCACCTCCACCGGCGCGACGGTCAAGGTGACGCCGTTCAAGGCGTACCCGGCAAAGGGCCGGGCGACCGGCGGCGTGCGCGCGCACCGCTTCCTCAAGGGTGAGACGGACGTGGCCGTCGCCTGGGTGGGCCCGCGACCGGTCGGCGCGACCGGCACCGGCGAGCCGGTCGAGTTGCCCGCTGCGGACCCACGCCGCGACGGAAGCGGCTTCGCGGTGATGCTCGGCCCAACGGTGGTAGGCCACCTGATCGAACGCGACTGACCCCTCACCCGTTGTCGTGCCGCCCTCGGGGGCACGCCTGGGCGTGTCCGGCCCCATGATCCGCACAACGTGGGGGAAGTTGCTGCTTCCGGGATGCCGCAGGCAGCAGTTTCCCTGAAGCTGCGCGGATCTTGACGGTCGAGCCGCAGAAGATCGTGCTCGATCCAGGAAGTAGTGGTTTCACCGACGCGGTGATGCCACTCGATCCTGGATCCAGCACGATCATGCGGAGTGGGGCGTCCGCTGGCGCGGTATGGTGGTGCCCTCTGTTGTCGGTGAGGGTCCGGGTGCACCGCGAAGCACCCCTCAACATGATTTCTTCTTTGTCCGGCGGAGTCGCCGGCGCGGCGTGAGCGCCGCCATCCGGGTCCGGCCGAGGCGTGAGTTACGTGCCGCCCGCCGTCCCCGGCCACACCGCTGTTGGGGTCACCTGATCGCCGCGCCGCTCTGGCCGCTGCACGGCGCGAACCTGGGCACCCTGTTGCGTACGTGCGACGCGGTCGGCGCCTGCCTCGCCGTGCCGCCGTTCCCTTGGGTGGACGAGGCCGTCGCCCGGGGCAACACGCTGCGCCAGCCGGGCTGCGTTCACCGGGTCGGCAGTCCGCTGCGCTGGCTGGCCGCCGAACGGGCCGCCGGTGCCCGGGTCCTCGGGGTGGAGTTGGCCGACGAGGCCGTCCGGCTCGGTGATCTGCCCGCCGCTCGGAGCCGTACCGTGGTGCTGTTGGGCCACGAGGCGACGGGCATCCCACCCGAGGCGCTCGACCAGCTGGACGCGGCGGTGGAGATTCCCATGGTCGGCCACGGCCACAGCCTGAACGTCGCGGTCGCCGGCTCTCTGGTCCTCTACAAACTAGCCGGCCTCCTCTAGGGCAGCCGCCAGTCGAGATGTGGCCGGGACGGACCGGGCTGCCCGATGCCAAGAACCGTGAGGTAGGTCCGGACAACCGGACCGGCCGCGTCCGGACCTACCTCGCGAGTCGCTGGTCGCTCGTGGCGGTCGGGCCACTCGCGATGCCTGTGCTGGGCGAGGTCAGCAGGTGCGGGAGTTGTAGGCGGCCCAGTAGGGGCCGCCGCCCTGAGGCGGGTAGAACCGGTAGTTTCCGTCGGGCGAACGCTGCAGGACGAACTGGTGCGAGCCGTACGGGCTCCGGGAACCCGTCGCCCCGCGGTACACCACGTACACCCATCCGTTCTGGCTGTCGTCCTGCACCAGCTTGTCGCCGGCCTTGGTCCAGCTGTTCCGGCCTGCGGAGCCATCCGCTGAGAGGCCCTTGTCGCGCTGGAAGTTCCTCGTCGCGGCATCGGTCTGGTCGCCGAAGACGCCGTCGATCCCGGACGAGGGCAGGTAGCCATTCGCCCAGAGGACCGTCTGCCACAGACAGGCGACGTTCGAGTTGCGGTGCGTGGTGACGTTTGTGACGCCTTCGTCATCGAAGTCGTCAGACACCGCGCCGGTGCCATGGACGTACGCCCTGCCCGTGTAGGAGCCGCTGGCTGCGGCCGGCGTGGCGATGGTGACGTTGACGCCGATGGCCAACGCTGCGCCGATGGCGGGTACCGCAGCTCTCTTGAGGACGCGGCGGATGGAGCGGTGCGACGACATGCATCTCCTTCGGTCGGGGATCATGGGGGGCAACCGACGCGCCAGCCGGCGGTGTCACGCCTGGCGCGACGAGGCGAGGCGCCTCGCGCCAGGCGTGGATGGATGGGGCGGTGAGGACGGTAGAACCGTCCTCACCGCTCCGGGGCCCCCCGTGGAGAAGGTACGGTGGGGCCGGTACACCCGCCGCACAACTAACGCATAGATCATTACTCGCCCGCGTTGTCCGGGTGTTGTGCGCATTGCGGTACATGGCTGTGCCCACATGTGAGGTGCCTGGTTGCGTTTCGAACTCCTTGGCCCGTTCCGGGTGTACCGCGACGACCGGTCGGTTCCACTGGGCTCGGTGAAGCAGCGTCTCCTGCTGGCGACCCTGCTGCTGCGCCCGAATGAGGTCGTCGGCGCCAACGAGTTGGCCGCGATGCTGTGGGGCGACGACGAGCCGGCGTCGGCGGCCGCGAATCTGCGCACCTATGTGCGCGGGTTGCGGCGGTCGCTGGGTGGTGGAGCGACCTGGGATGGGATAACCGCTGCGGCAGGCGGCTACCTGCTGCGGGTGGGCCCAGGCGAACGGGACCTGGACCTGTTCGACGCCGCGGCGGCGCGGGGCCGCGAGGCGCTCGCCGCATCCGATCTGGACCGGGCTGAGGGCGAACTCTCCGCCGCAATGCGCCTGTGGCGTGGTGTTCCGCTGTCTGACCTGCCGCTGCGCTCGGCGCTGGCTCGGCGGGTGGCGCAGTTGGAGGAGCGTCGGCTGCTCGTCGAGGAGGACTACGCCGAGGCGATGCTGGCCCGCGGCGCGTCGGCCGACGTCGTGCACCGGTTGCGCGGCCTGCTCGACCGGCATCCGTTGCGGCAGCGGGCGTGGGGCCAGCTGATGGTGGGCCTGTACCGCATCGGAGACGTAGCCGGCGCACTTGATGCTTTCCGGCAGGCCCGACAGAGGCTCGCGGAGGAGACCGGCCTCGATCCCGCGCCCGAGCTCGTCACGCTGTACGACGACATCCTGCATCACCGCCCGAGCCTGTTGGCGCAACCGTCAACGGGGCCGGACCGGCCGGCGCCGGAGACGACAGAGGGCCCGCTCATTCAGCGCCCCGAGCAACTGCCGCGTGCGGTGCCGGAGTTCGTCGGACGCAGCGTCGAGTTGGCAGGCCTCGACGGGCTTCTGCACGGCAGGGCTGACGGGCCGACGAGCGTGGCCATCTCCGTGGTGTCCGGCATGGCCGGAGTCGGCAAGACGGCCCTGGCGTTGCACTGGGCGCACCGGGTTGCCGACCGCTTTCCGGACGGTCAGCTCTATGTGAACCTTCGCGGCTACGACGAAGCCGGCGTGGTGTCCCCGTCCGACGCCCTGTCCGGCTTCCTCGAAGCGCTCGGCGTGCCGCACGCCCGGATACCCTCCGACACGGAGGCTCGGACTGGTCTCTACCGCAGCCTTTTGGCTTCGCGTCGGATGCTCCTGGTGCTGGACAACGCTCGCGACTCGGCCCAGGTGCACGCCCTGCTGCCCGGTGCGGGCAGCTGCATGGTTGTGGTCACCAGCCGTGATCGTCTCGGCGGCCTGATCGCCGCCGAGTGTGCCACTCCGCTGACACTGGACGTGCTCACGGCGGAGGAGTCGAGGAGCCTGCTCGCCAGACGTCTCGGGGTCAGCCGGCTCGCCTCCGAGTCGGTGGCCGTGGCCGACATCATCGAGGCCGCAGGCCGGCTTCCGCTGGCACTGTCGATAGTGGCGGCGCGTGTCGCGACCCATCCCACGTTCCCGCTCGGTGCGATCGCCGCCGAACTGCACTCGGCCGAGGCGAGGCTTGACGCGTTGGCCGACGGTGACGTCCGGCGCGTCTTCTCGTGGTCGTTCCTGGCCCTGGGGGCGGACGCGGCCCGGCTGTTCACCCTGCTGGGGCTGCATCCGGGCCCGGACCTGACCACCGCCGCGGCCGCGGCGCTCGCCGGTGTGTCGGCTGCTGCGGTCACGCCGATCCTGCGGGAACTGACTCGGCTCCATCTGCTGGCTGAGCACGTGCCCGGCCGGTTCGCCTTCCATGATCTTCTGCGCGCCTATGCGGCCGAGCTTGCACAGTCGTCGGAGCGCGGCCACGAACACGTCGCGGCCCGACGGCGCCTGTACGACCACTACCTGCATGCCGCCTATCCGGCCGCCCGGCTGCTCCAGCCGCAGTGGCCCCCGATCGAGCCGGTGCCGCCACTGTCCGTACCCGCCAGGTCGCCGGTGACCGATCACGACGGCGCGCTCGCCTGGTTCACGGCGGAGCATCGGGTGCTGGTCCGGGTGGTCCGACAGGCCGCCGAGAACGGCTTCGAGACGTACGCCTGGCAGATCGCCTGGGCGCTTACCACCTTCGTGGCGCCGCGCGGTCTCTGGCAGGACCAGCTCGCCATCCAAGAGGTCGCGTTGGGTGCCGCGGAAAAGATCGACGACCTCAGCGGTCAGGCCGTCGCCAACCGGCTGGTCTCCCGCGCGCTGACCCGACTGGGCGACCGCACCACGGCCGAGTCCCGGCTCAAGCGTGCGCTCGAGCTGCACGAACGTCTCGGCGATCCGATCGGCCAGGCCCAGACGCTGCACAACTACTGCGAACTCTGCTATCTGGACGGCCGGCTCGACGAGGCGCTCGCACACGGTCGCGAGGCGCTGCGGCTCTACCGGCTGGTCGGCAATCACGCGGGCGAAGCCCGGACGCTCAACGCGATCGGTTGGCTGCTCGCCAGCACAGGCGATTACGTCCAGGCCATCGCCAGCTGCACCGAGGCCCTCGACCAGCAACGACGGACCGACGACCGCAATGGTCAGGCTGCGACGCTTGACAGCCTCGGCTTCGCTTACGACCGCCTGGGTGAACGCGACCGCGCGGCCAACTGCTACGAGCAGGCGATCGAACTCTTTCGCGACTCCGCGGACCGGTATCACGAGGCGGAGACCCTCATCCGGCTCGGGGACACCCGGGAAGGGATGGGCGACCGCGACGCGGCCTCTGCCGCTTGGCGGCTGGCCGCGCGGATCTACGAGGACGTGGGCGACCCCGCAGCCGAGGAAATCCGCAGCCGCCTTGAACGTCTGGTGCCGTCCTAGTGCACCGCGGGGTCAGGCGACGTTGTGGGGGCGGAACTGGACGCTCACCCGGGGGCCCACCGGGCGGGTGGTCTTGGGGATGGCGTGTTCCCAGGTGCGTTGGCAGGAGCCACCCATGACGATCAGGTCGCCGTGGCCCACCGGGAAGCGCAGGCTCTCCCCGCCGCCGCGTGGGCGTAGGAGCAGCGGTCGGGGTGACCCGAAGGAGACGATCGCGACGATGGTGTCGGTGTGCGCCGAGCGACCGATGGTGTCGCCGTGCCAGGCCACGCTGTCGCGCCCGGACCGGTAGAGGCACAGGCCGGCGGTGACGAAGGGCTCGCCCAGCTCGGGCGCGTAGTGCTCGGTGAGTGCCGCCCGTGCGGAGGTGAGGACGCGGTGGGGGAGCTGCCTCGCCCCGTCGTACCAGCTGAGCAGGCGGGGCACGTCGACCTCGGCGTCATACATGGTGCGCCGTTCGGCACGCCAGGGCACCTCAGTGAGCAGGGTGTCGAGGACGGTGTCGGAGCCGCGCACCCAACCGGGGAGGTGGTCGACCCAGGCACCCCGGCTGAGCTGGTGCCGGCGGATCTGGCCGGGCAGTGGCCCCAGGGTCGGCCCGGCGTCGGCCAGGTCGAGCATCGACGGCTGGTAGGCGGCCTGCGTCATACAGCCACCCTAGCAGCACTTTCGTACACCCGTGCTAGTAGCGTCTGGCGTCGACGCGTACGGCGTCGAACACCGCGTCCACCACCCGCGCCCGGCCTTGGCCGTCAACGGTGGACCAGGCGCGCGCGGCGAGCGTCGCGCGCCGCTGCGGCGAGCTGAGCAGCCCGTGCAGGGTCCGCGCCGCCGTCGCGCGGGCGGCTCGTCCGGCGACGCCGCTCGCGGTCAGTTCCGGCAGCTCGCCGAGGCCGGCGGCCAGGCCGTGACGAACCACCCGGGTGTACGACTCACGTTGGTTGTCGACCACGCAGACCAGTGCGCTGGGTGCGCCGAGGCAGCAGAGTTCCCAGGTGGACGTGCCGGCGGCGCTCACCACCAGGTCGGATTCGGTGATCAGCGCCGGCAGCGAGGTGGTGGGCGGGACCGCTCGGATGGTCTGCCTCCGGCCGGGGGCGACATCGTCGACCTCCGCCTCGATCTCGGGTCGGCCGACGATGACCGTGAGGTCCATCGGGTGACCGGTGGCCGCCAGCACCCGGGTCAGGACCGGGGCTGCGCCGACCGCGTCGGTGCCGCCGAAGAAGGCCAGCACCCGGGGGCGGCTGACCGCTCTGGCGGACGGGGCGACCGGCGGCCGGGCGCTGATCACGGTGTCCCGCAGCAGGGCGTACCCGCTCCCGGCGAGCAGCCGGCCGGGCAGCGCCGCGGCGGACCCCAGCTCGGGCAGGTCCGCCCCGGTGGCCCCCGGCACGGGCAGTTCCGCCCCGGAACTCAAGCTGGGCAGCTCCGCTCCGAAGTTCTGGTCGAGGTAGAGGTCCGCGACCTGGCCCCGGCTGTCGCCGTCGATGATGGCGAGGGTGTGGACGCCGGCGGCGCGCACCGCGCCGGCTCCGGCCGGGTCCAGTTCGTACGAGTCGAGGACCAGCACGTCCAGGTGGTGTCGGCGGGCCGCCTCGACCAGGTCGGCCGCCGACTCCGGGCCGGGGAGTAGCGGGATGCCCCGCGCGGCCAGCTCCGCGGTTGCCCAGTCGAGCCGTTCGACGGTGCCGAACACTGTGACGTCGGCGCCCCGGGCGAGGAACTCCTCGGCGAGCGCCAGGCAGCGGACGAGGTGGCCGACGCCGCGCCGCGGCCCGGCGTCACAGCGCAACCCGACCCTCAGGGTGCTCAGGATTCCTCCAGGTGCTTCTGTCGTACGTCGGCGTTGAGCGCGCGCAGCCGGGGCTGGCCGTCGAGCCAGTCGGCGAGCTTGGCCAGCGGCACGCTGACGTCACCGAAGTGGTCGATGATCGCGCTGACCAGCGTCCAGTCCTGCTCGGTGTCGAGGGTGAGCCGCAGCGCGGCGCGGTCCGGGGTGAGCGTCACCCCGAGCACCCGGAACAGCTCCGGATGGGTGTACGCGTACGAGGTGACGTGCACCCGGTGGTGGTCGGTGGCGAGCCGGCCCAGGGTGCGCAGCGTCTCCGCTCGGATGATCTCGACGTCGAGCCCTCGGGGCAGGGTCCGGGCGATGGACGTGCTGGCGTAGTCCAGCCCGGGGACCGCCCGGTACACCGATGCGACCACTGTGATGATCTCCGGGTCGAGCAGGGGGCAGTCGGCGGTGAACCGCATGACGGCGTCTCCCGGGTGCGCCGCGAGGGCGCCCACGAACCGGTCGAGCACGTCGTCGACCGGCCCGCGGTGGCACGGCACGTCGAGCCGCGCGCACTCGGCGGCCACCGCGTCGTCGACCGCGTCGGTGCTGGTGGCAACGACCAGGTCGGCCAGGACGCCGCTGTCCCGGGCGGCGCGTACGACCCGGCCCAGCACCGAGCGTCCGGCGAGCGGGCGGAGCACCTTGCCGGGCAGCCGGGACGAACCCATCCGAGCCTGCACGATGCCGACGATCCGCAGCCCCGCGTCGCCCGTGGAGGCCTCGGGCACCGGTAGGCCGGTCACTGCTGCTCCTCCTGCTTGGGGGCGAGCACCGCGGTGGCCCGGCGTTTGGCGGCGCGGGCACCCCGTTTGGCCAGCCGGGCCGGGGTGATGGCGAGCCGGCCCACCCGGTAGCTGAGCGACCCGCTGAGCAGGCTGATCGTCGTCTCGGCCCGGCGCAGCGCCCGTTCCCGCGAGGTGAGCAACTCCTCGGTCCACGCGGTCAGCGCCGCCAACCGGGTGAGTTCCTCGCGCTGGCGCAGCCACGCCTCGCGTAGCTGCTGGTAGCTGTGCCCGCCGACCGGCGGGTCGGTCGGCGTGACGGCGTGCAGTTCGGTGGCGAGGCCGACGGTGCCGTCGGCGTCCAGCCCGTGCAGCGCGGCGGCGATGGCCGCCTCGGCCTCGATCGCCTCGCTGACTGTCGCGCGGTCGAGGTCGTGGCCGGCGAGACCGCCGAGCACCACGGTCAGGCCCGCGACGTCGAGAGTGGACGACCATGGGTGGGCGTACCCGCCGGTCAGTAGGCCCGCGGCGAAGCGCCACAGCCCGCGGGCGAGCACCACGTCGGCGGGCAACGCGGCGGTGGCCCGCCAGCTGGGGTCGAGCACCGCGTACCGCTCGCCGTCGACCACCACGTTGTCGGTGCCGGCCAGCGCCGCCGCTCCGGCGATCCGGCCGTCGGCATCGGCCTGGCCGGCGAGCCAGCTCGCGTACCCGTGCAGCAGCGTGCGCAGGGTGGCCAGGTCGCGGCGCAGCGAGGCGTCGAGCAGCAGGGTACGCAGCAGCCGGCCGGACGGCACCGGTCCGGACAACGCGTCGGCGTCGCGGTAGGCGGCCTCGCGGCTGGCGAACGGCGCGGCGGCCGGCGTCGTCGCGTCGGTGGCCGGGATGAGGCCCCAGCGCCAACCGGACGGGCCGTGCAGCACCTCCAGCACGCCGATGCCGGGGCTACCGGTCTGCACGAGAGCCACCGGCAGGTCCGCCTCGACGACCGGGGTGGCCGGGTCCGTGGGTTCGGCGGGCCGGTGGGCGAGGGTCAGCCAGCTCGGTGCGAGGTCGGCGGCACGCCCGGCGTGCAGGGCGTCCACCGCCAGCCGGGCCGGGTCCTGAAGCACTGTGGCGCTGGTGAAACCCCCGGCGCAGGCGCCGTGCAGCACCGCGTCGAACAGGCCGGAGCCCGCGTCCCGGTCGAGGTGGTCGGCGTCCAGCAGCGCCGTCGGGGTGCTGACATCGGGGTACGCGGCCCAGCACGCGACCGGCCGCAGCCCCGCCGCGCCGAGCCGCTCGCGCAGTTGGTCCCGGTTGGCCGGGTGGGCGCGGTCCAGCACGCCACCGATGGTCCAGGCGGAGTCGTCGCGGCGGGCGTACCAGGGGCTGGTGTCGACGAGCCGATGCAGGCCCAGCGGGTTGTCCAGGCGCAGCAGCAACGCGCCGCCCGGCCGGACCGCGGCGACGAGTCGTGCCAGCACGGCGTCCCAGCCGAGGCGGGTGCCCTCCACCGACTCCACCGGGTCCAGCCCGGCAGCCGCGATCACCACGTCGTACGTCTCGTCGTCGGGTAGCCCGGCCGGGCCACCCACCACCACCCGGGCGGCCCGGTCCGCCAGCGCCACCGCGTCCGGGTGGCTGCGCAGCAGGCAGGTGACCTCGGCGTGGGTGAGCTGGTCGAGCAGTGCCGGGTCGTGTGGACCGGCCACCAGGACCCGGGCGCCGGGCGGCACCAGCAGTGCGGCCAGCGCGGCGAGCGGCCCGCCGTTGGCCAACCGTTCCTGCGGCAGATCCGACCAGGCCAGCATCTCGCCGCCCGGCAGGGTGATCCGGTCGGCGGGTGCCGCTTCAGTCGTCACTGTCTTCCTCTTCCTCCTGGAGGTTCGCCCAACCGAGCAGCTCGCGAAGCTCGGCGGGCGTGCATCGGTGGTCGGTGCCCAGCTCGGCGCGGGCGGTCTCGACGGCGGTGGGCAGGTCGACAGTGGTGCCGTGCAGCTGCGGCCACTGCCGTCGGATTCGAGCGGTGCCGCCGAAGGTGGGGTCCTCGTTGGACAGGATCATCGGGTCGCCGTAGACCGCCGGCTCGCATCCGGCCGCGATGCCGTAGAAGATCGCGCTGGTCAGCCGGTTGGATGCTACCCGGCGGTGGCGGCGCAGTTCAGTGAGCTGTCGGTCGAGGAACTCCGGATCGGTGTCCTTCCACCAGTGTCCCCGGTAGCCGTGGCAGATCACCCGGAACCCGGCGCGCTCGTAGAGCCGGCGTACGTTGCGCATCCGGTACTCGTGCCAGTACAGGCAGACCGTGACCGGGCCGGGCTCGGTGTCCTGGATGAGGGCGATCAGTTTGCGGTGGTCGCCCTTGACGTGTTGACCCTCCCAGCCGTGGAACGGGTACCAGATCGTGCCCTCCCGCTCCTCGGCCGGTGGGTCCTCGGGTCGCATGGCCAACAGGTAGCTGAACGGCGCGCCGATGACCACCACGTTGCGTCGCCCCACCGACCAGGCCCGGCGGCGGGTCTGCTCCGACCAGAGCAGGCTGGGGGTGCGTTCGGCGTACGGGTGGCCGGGGGCCAGGCCGTCACCGATGTTCCAGCCGTGCTGCACGTACCCGTTGATCCGGGGTGGGTGCCGGTCGCCGAGACCGGCGTAGCGGGCCAGCACGTGCGCGTGGCCGTAGAAGTGGTTGGCGTGGTGCATCAGGTTCCCATCAGACGGCGAGACGCACCGGGCCGCCGCGCACCGCTGCGGTCAGCGCGTCGATGACGCGGTCCTGGTCGGCGTCGCTGAGCCCCGGGTACAGCGGCAGCGACAGCTGCTGGGAGTAGAACGACTCGGCCACCGGGCAGGATCCGCGCCGGTAACCCAGGTCGGCGAAGGCCGGGTGCCAGTGCACCGGGATGTAGTTGACCTGGACGCCGATGCCGGCGGCGCGCATCCGGTCGTACACCTCGCGGCGACGTCCGTCGAGCACCCGGATCGGGTAGAGGTGCCAGGCCGGGTCGGCCCACGACCTGCGGCTTGGCGGCAGCACGCCGTCCAGGTCGGCCAGCGCCTCGTCGTAGCGGGCGACCAGGGCGCTGCGGCGGGCCGTGAACTCGCCGAGCCGACGTAGTTGGCTGCGGCCCAGGGCGCAGAGCACGTCCGGCAGCCGGTAGTTCAGCCCGAACTCGTGCACCTCCTGGTGCCAGCCGCCCTCGTCCGGGAACCGCAGGTCGTCGCGGTCGCGGACCACGCCGACACCACGGAACCGCCGGGCCCGCTTCAGGATCTCCGGGTCCAGCGCCGCGACGGCGCCACCCTCGGCGGTGGTCAGGTTCTTCGTGGGAAAGAACGAGAACGTGGTGAGGTCGGCGAGCGAACCGACCGGCCGACCGTGGTACGTCCCGCCGATGGAGTGCGCCGCGTCGGCGAGCAGCAGCGCGTCGCCGCCCCCGATCGACGTGCGCAGCGCGTCGTAGTCGGCGGGGTGTCCGGCGTAGTCGACGGCGGCGACGACCTTCGTGTGCGAGGTTACCGCGGCGGCGGCCGCCGCCGGGTCGAGGCAGAACGTCTCATCGTCGACGTCCGCGAACACGATCTTCGCGCCGAGGGCGACCGCGCTGCTGGCGGTCGCCACGAACGTCATCGGCGGGACGACCACCTCGTCGCCCGGCCCCACCCCGGCCGCCGCGTACGCCACGTGCAGCGCCGCGGTGCCGTTGGAGACGGCGGCGACGCCGACTCCGCCGGTCCACCGGGCGAGGTCGGCCTCGAAGGCGTCGACCTGCGGACCGGTGGTGAGCCAGTCGCCGCGCAGCACGTCGGCGACGGCTGCGACGTCGTCCTCGCTGATCGACTGTCGGCCGTACGGGAGCATCCCCGTCATCCGTTGATGCCGAGCATGTCGCGCAACTGCTCGACGCTGAGCCACTCGTCGTTGGTGTCCGACTGGTAGGCGAAGCCGTCCGGCACCGGGTCGCAGTCGATCGGCGCCTGGTAGCCCCACGTGGCGATGGTCGGTTGGACGATGAACCGGCCGTCGGCGCGCAGCGTCCGCCGGCTGTCGTCGGGCGCGATCATCTCCTCGTGCAGCTTCTCGCCCGGCCGGATCCCGATCTCGTGGGTGGTGGCGTCCGGGGCCACGGCCTCGACCAGGTCGAGGATGCGCATGCTCGGGATGCGCGGTACGAACAGCTCGCCGCCCTGCATCTGGTCGAACGAGTCCATGACGAACTGCACGGCCTGGTCCAGGGTGATCCAGAAGCGGGTCATCCGCTTGTCGGTGATCGGCAGGCTCTTGCCCTCGGCGGCCAGCCGACGGAACAGCGGGACCACCGAGCCGCGGCTGCCCACCACGTTGCCGTAGCGCACCACCGAGAACCGGGTGGGGTGCTGGGCGGCGTAGTGGTTGGCCGAGACGAACAGCTTGTCGCCGACCAGCTTCGTCGCGCCGTACAGGTTGATCGGGCTGGACGCCTTGTCGGTGGAGAGCGCGATGACCTTCTTGACGCCGGCCTCGATCGCCGCGTCGACGACGTGCTGCGAGCCGGTGATGTTGGTGGCGATGTACTCCGACGGGTTGTACTCCGCGGTGTCGACCTGCTTCAGGGCGGCGGCGTGCACCACGTGGTCGACGCCGTGCATGGCCCGGGTGAGGCGGTGCCGGTCCCGGATGTCGCCGATGAACCAGCGCAGCCGCGGGTCGTCACCGAGCTGCTGGCGCAGCTCGTACTGCTTGAGCTCGTCGCGGGAGAACACCACCACGCGGGCGGGGTCGGCCTCGTTGAGGATGTGCCGGAGGAACGTCCTGCCGAAGGAACCAGTTCCCCCGGTGATCAGAATGGACGATCCATTCAACTCACTCAATGTGGTGCTCCCGTGTTCGTGGATGAACGAGCGGCAGTGGGCCGGCCGACCGGGGTGACACGCTAGCCATGGCGGGTTAACTCCCCGGCGCTCGCGGATGAACCGCAACCTCTGCTCCCGTGAATGCCGAACACCGCGCAGGCGAACACTTCCGACCGCCCGGAATGCGGGCTGACCTGGCCCGACCGGGCCGTTACAGTGACCGCGCGAACGACCCGGCAGCCCGGCGCGCAGCCGGGTCCGGCGTTCACCCGACATCCACACCGGCTCGGTGCGAGCGGGCCACCCCGAGCGTCTCCGACGCCGGGCGGCGGGCCCGTCGAATCCGCGCGGGGCCGGTACGGCCGGCAATTCTGGAGGCGTTCATGGCACCCGGTAGTGACGTGATCGAGCGGCCGGTGGTGGCGGCCGGGACGCCGAGCGGCCCGCCCGCCCGACGGTGGCTGGTGCCGCTGCTGCTGGTCGTCGGTTGGGTGCTCAGCGTGGCCTGGCGCATGTGGTGGTCCCGGCACACAGTGCTGCCCATCGCGCACACCGACGAGGACAGCTACCTGAACACCGCCCGCGCGTTGGCCGGCGGCCCGGGGGGCTTCAGCAGCGAGAACGACCTGCTGCGCCGGGTCGGCTACCCGATGCTTATCTCGCCGGCGTTCCTCGGGGACCGGGACTTCACCGACAGCTACCGGATCGTCCAGCTGATCAATGCGATGGTGAACTCGACGCTGCTGCCGCTGGCGTACCTCTTCGGTCGTCGTCTGTTTCAGCTGCGCCGCTCGTACGCGCTGCTCGGCGCGGTCGCGGCGGCGACCCTGCCGGCCACCGCCTTCTACGCGGGCGTCGCCATGATCGACGCGGTGATGGCGCCGCTCGTGGTCGCCTGGCTGCTCGCCGTGCACCGCTGGATCACCCGGCCCGGCCCCCTCGCAGCCGCCGCAGTGGGCCTGCTCGTCGGCGGGTTCCACCTGCTGCACTCCCGCGGCCTGGTGATCGTGGCCGTGCACGCCGGGCTGGTCCTGCTGCTGTTCGTCCGCCGCCGGATCAGCCCGCCCGTCGTGCTCGCGGCGCTGCTGCCGGTGCTCGCCATGGCGCTCGTCAACGAGGCCGCCATCCGCTACCTCGGCGGCAAGGTCTACCTGCTCGGCAGCACTCCCGGCGGCAGCACGCTCGACGCGATCGCCTCCGCCCAGGGCGTGGTCCGGGTGAGCGCAGCGGTCACCACCCAGCTCTGGTACCTCGTGGTGATCACGTTCGGACTGGCCGGGGTGGCCTGGGCCGGGGCGGTCCGAGAGCTGTGGCGTCCCCGGCACGGCGACGCGGCCCGCTGGACGATGGGCGTGGCACTGGTGGTGACCGTCGGGGTGGCCGGCGGCGCGTCGGTGATCCTGTCCGGCATCACCGGCAAGCCACTGGACGCGATCTACGGCCGGTACGTGCAGATGCTCGCGCCGTTCTGGCTGCTGGTCGGCGTGGGGGTGCTGTTCACCGCCGGCTGGCGGGTGGTGCTGCGCCGGGTGGCGGTCGCGGTGGCGTTGCTGGTTGGTGGCGGCGCGCTGATCGCGGCCCGACTCGCGTACGTGGCCAGCCAGGGCCACCGGCTGCGCTACGGCGGTTTCAGCGCGCCGGACCTGGTGGCGTTGACCGCTGGCTGGCGGGAGTTGCGACCGGTGGTCGGGTCGCTGGTCGGCATCGCCGGCTGTGTGCTGCTCGTCGCCGCAGCCCGGGTGCCCCGCCTGCGGCTGCCGATCCTCGGCGCCCTCGTGGTGGTCAACCTCGTCACGATGCAGGTGATCGACCAACGGATCGTCCGACCGGTCGCCGAGAGCACCGCCCCGACGCCCCGGGTGGCCGACGTCGGCGTACGCCCCGGCGAGCGGGTGTGGGCCTCGACCGGCGTGCACTACGTCCTGCGGTTCAACCTCAGCCACCAGGTGACCTGGACCGACGTCCGGTGGTTCGGTGTCGGGCAGCCGCCGGCGGCGGCCCAGGTCGTGTTCGCCCGCTGGGCACCCGGACAGGCCGACGACTGGGACGGGGCGGCCTACGGCTTCGTTCGACTCGGCGGTAACCCGGCGCAGCACTGGGCCGCCTGGCGGCGCGTCTGACCCACCGCGCCCGGTGGACACCGCTATTCGTGAACGGCGGATGTCCACCGGGAACACTGCCGGTTAATGGTTCCCGTCCATTTCGGAAAATGGTCCGCCAATCAGCGCTGGCGGCGGTCAGCCCGAGCGAGGGAAATCGGGACGACGGTGATTTCCCGGCCGTCGGACAGTTCCTGTCGCGGCGTGCCCTCGACGAATCGGAAACGCCGGTTCATCTGTCGTACGACGGTATTGTGGCCGAGGACCTCGCCGTCGAGTCGATCCAGGTGCAGCCCGTCGAAGGCGTACTCGACGGCCTCCCGCATGACCCCCAGCCAGGCCGGCAGCGTCTCGCCCCTGGCGTCCAGGCCGTCGGCGTCGAGATAGAAGCCCCACGCGCCGGTCCGAGGGCCGTCCAACCGCAGGTCGAAGAAGGTGACCACACCGCAGGGCCGGTCGTCGCGGACGTACACCAGCACCCGCCGGGACGGGTCGTCGCGGACCGCCGACCACCAGCGGGCGTGCTCTGCGGCGGTGATCTCGTGGCTGGTCTTGCTGACCTGTCGATTGGTTTCCTGATTACGCCAGGACAACATCAGATGAACGTCGTCCGCCGTCGCTTCGCGCAGCACGTGCGTCTCGCTTTCCTAGCCGTTCACGTCGGGTCCCGGCACCTTACCCGGGCCTACCGGGAAATCAGATATGCATTCGTTGGGTTGTAGACTGCGGCGCATGAACGAATTGAGTCGCGCGCAGATCCGCGACCTCATGGCTCAGGTGCTGAAGAATCAGGACAAGGAGCTGCCCGCTGACGACGCGGCGCAGTTGCGGGAGATCGGCTTCCGGTCGCTCGACTTCTCCGAGCTGGCCCTGCGGGTGGAGGACGAGACGGGGGAGGAGCTCAACTTCGACGCCCCCGGGCTGCGTCGCATCGCCACCGTCGGGGATGTCCTCGACTTCCTCGTCGAGCTTCAACACCAGTGACCGTCACGACGTCGCGCCACCTGACCCCCGCCAGCCCGGAGCCAGCCGGTGTCGACAACCGGCTCGTCGTCGGTGGCGTCCCGCTGGCCTGGCGTTCGCTGCCGACGCCCACACTGCCCGACCCGGCGGCGGTGCTCGCCCGCTCGGCCGTGCACGCGCTCACCGCGGCGCGGCAGCACGCCGTGCACGGCACCGAGTTGCTGCTCAGCACCGCGAGTCGGGTCGACGCGACGATGCGCGCCGAGCTGCTGGAGGCCGGGTTCACCGTCGGCGTCCTCGACGACGACGGCGTGCACCCGAGCGCACCGGCCCGGCCGCGAGCCGCCGAGCCGGGCCGACTCTGGCTGCTGACCTCGGGCTCCACCGGGCGTCCGAAGCGGGTCGGGCACACCCTCGACACGCTGACCACAGTGCGAGCCGACCAGCCCGACCGGACCTGGCTCTGCCCGTACGCCCCGGGCACGTACGCCTGGTGGCAGGTCGTCACCCTGTCGCTGACCCAGCCCGGCCAGCACCTGGTGGTGGTCGAGCCCGACGAGTTGGACGACTGGCCCACTGTCGCGGCCACCCACGGGGTGGACGCGGCCTCCGGCACCCCGACCTTCTGGCGGCGCACCCTCTACCGCGACGCCGAGGCCCTCGCCCGGGTGCCGCTGCGCCAGATCACCCTCGGCGGGGAACCGGTGGACCAGGCGATCCTGGACCAGCTGCGGGAGGTCTTCCCGACGGCCCGGATCTCCTGGATCTACGCGTCCTCCGAGGTGGGGGCGTCCATTGTGGTGCACGACGGGCGGGCCGGGTTCCCGGTCGACTGGCTGGGCCGGGAAACCCCGGGCCGGCCGACGCTCTCCGTCCACCACGACGAACTGGTGGTCACCTCCCCATACCACGGGGCCGGTCTCGCCGGCCCGATCCGCACCGGGGACCGCGTGCAGGTGCTCGACGGCCGGGTGCTGATCACCGGGCGACTCGACTCCGACGAGATCAACGTCGGTGGTAGCAAGGTCTCCGCCGGTGTGGTCCGCGGTGTGCTCGCCGCTCATCCGGCGGTGGCCTGGGCCCGGGTGACCGGCCGCCGCGCCCCGGTGCTCGGGCGGATGGTGGTCGCCGAGGTGGTCCTCGGACCGTCCTGTGTGGACATCGACGAGGCCGCGCTGGTCCGCTGGTGCGCCGACCGGCTCCCCGAGCACGCGGTGCCGCGCCGCATTCGCGTCCTGACCGACATTCCCGTCAAGGAGACCCTGAAGAGCGATGTCTGAGCCAGCCGACAACCAGCTCGTACCGCCCAGCTCCGTGGTCCTCGTCTCCGGCGGTTCCCGTGGCCTGGGACTGGCCATCGTCACCGACCTGCTCGACGCGGGCGTACGCGTGGCCGCGTTCGCCCGCACCATCACCCCGGAGTTGGAGAAGCTCGCCGCCGAGCACCCCGACCGGGTGCACGTGGGTTCGGTGGACGTCACCGACCTGCGCGCCGCGCAGAGCTTCGTCCGCGAGGTGGAGCAGCACCTCGGCCCGATCGACGGCATCGTCAACAACGCCGCCATGGGGCAGGACTCGCTGCACGCGCACACCGCCACCGACGACATCGCCCGGATCATCGAGACCAACCTGACGGCCCCGCTGCAGCTGACCCGACTGGTGATCCGCCGGATGCTCGCCAAGGGGTTGCGCGGGCGGATCGTCAACATCACCTCGATCTGCGGGCAGCGCGGGTTCCCGGGTCTCGTCGCGTACTCGGCCACCAAGGGCGGCATGGACGCCGCCACCCGCTCGCTCGCCCGCGAACTCGGCGGCCGGATGCTGGTCAACTCGGTCGCGCCCGGCTTCTTCGCCTCGGAGATGTCCGCCGTGCTCGGTCCGACCCAGCTCGACCAGATCGTGCGCCGCACCCCGACCGGTCACCTGACCGAGCCGGTGGAGGTCACCCCGGTCGTGCGGATGCTGCTCCGGGAGCACACCAACATCAACGGCCAGGTCATCGTGGTGGACGGTGCCGCCGCCATCTGACCTGCGGTCGGTTCCCCTGCCGGTGCAACCGGCGCGGCGGATCGGCCGTACCGGGCCGGCCCAGTCGTCGGGGGCGGGCGGCGGGGCCACGCCGCGTCCAGTGCCTGGGCTGCTCGCCGCCGCCGAGCAGCATCTGCGCATCGGCGCCCCCGCCGACCTGGCCGACGCGGTGACCCGTAGCCACCTCGACGACGGCCGTTGCGTCGGCTGGCACGGCCCGCCGACGCCCGGTTGGCGGGTGGCCATCGACGCGGAGCGCACCGACGCCCCGGTGCCGCCGGCGCTGGCCCGCCGGTTCGGCGCCGGTGACTTCTGGGCCCGGTGGACCCGCGCCGAATGCTGCTGCAAGCTGGCCGACGTGCCGGTGGCGGCCTGGTGGCGGCGTCACGGCCTGGGTGCGCCGGCCGACGGCTCGGCGGTCTGGCGGACCCTCCGGCTGGCCGACCTGGTGGTCACCGTCGGCTTCGCCGCCAACGGCCGAGGTGCCGCCCCCCCAACGGCCCACCCCGCCAAACCCAACCCGCCCCCTAACACCCCACCCCACCCCACCCCACCCCACCCCGTCGATCATGGAGTTGTGGTGCCTCACAAAGCAGGCACCGGGGGTCTTAACGACCACCACAAGTCCATGATCGACACGGGCAGGCCGGGCCGGGCCGGGCAGGCCCGGGCCGGGCCGGGCCGCGTACGGGTGCGGTGGGGTTGGGGGTTAGATCTGGTTCCAGCTCAGGGGGGTGCCGCGGGGGATGTCGGTGGTGAAGGTGCGGCCCAGGACCCGGTCGATCTCCACGGGGGCCAGCCCACCGGCCGGTCGGATCGAGCGGACGTTGTGCGCCGTCACCGGATCGCCGGCCCGGACGTCCTCGACCACGAAGAGCGACCGGCGGAACCGGAGCCCCTCCCGCTCCGCGGGGGTCGGTCCGATCGCGGTGCCACCCAGCGCCTCGAACGCGCGGCCGGACTCGGCGACCAGGGCCGTGAGCTCCGCGGGGTTCAGAGAGAAGTCCGAGTCCACACCGCCGTCGGCCCGGTCCAACGTCACGTGCTTCTCGATGAAGCAGGCACCGAGCGCCACCGAGGCGACCGCCACTCCGATGCCGGGGGTGTGGTCGGAGAGCCCGACCGGCACGTCGAACGCGCCGGCCAGCACCGGCAACCGGCGCAGGTTGCTGTCGGCCGGCGGGGCCGGGTAGGACGCGGTGCAGGCCAGCAGGACGATGCCCGCCGCGCCGCCGGCCCGGGCGGTGCGCACGGCGGCGTCGATCTCGGCGACCGTCGCCATTCCGGTGGAGATCACCATCGGTTTGCCGGTGCTGGCCACCAGCCGGATCAGCGGCAGGTCGACAAGCTCCGACGAGGCGATCTTGTACGCGGGAGCGTCCAGCGACTCCAACAGCTCCACGGCGGTCGCGTCGAACGGCGACGAGAAGACGGTCAGGCCACGCTCGCGGGCCCGTTCGAAGATCGGGGCGTGCCACTCGTACGGGGTGTGCGCGCGTTCGTAGAGGCGGTACAGGTTTTCCCCGCCCCACAGCTCGTGCCCGCTGGAGATTCGAAAGGCCGGGGTGTCGACGTCGATGGTGATGGTGTCCGGCCGGTACGTCTGGAGCTTGAGCGCGTGCGCCCCGCTCGCTGCCACCGCGTCGACGATGGCCAGCGCCCGGTTCAGATCGCCGTTGTGGTTGCCGGACATCTCGGCGACCACGAACGGTCGCTCCCCGGCACCGACCGCGTGCGGTCCGATCTTGATTGTCGCTGTCATTCCGACCTCTGCTCAGGTACGCCCGCACCGGGGTGCGGTGGTGCTGTCGTCGTCCACCCGGCGGGCGGACGACCTGGAAAATCAGGACGCCGGGAGCAACCCCGGCTCCCGGCGTGCTCAGCGGTGGCGGCGATCACGGCAGCCGGCCGCCGGCCAGCGCGTCGCGCCGCTCCGGCGCGAGCCCACCGTCGCGCGTCGACCCCGCGCTCGCCCCTCGCCCCGGGTCCTCGTCGGCGGCGAGCGAACCGCCCCCGGCGCCGCCCACCGGTCCGGATCGACGCAGGCGACCAGCGACCCGGTGGGCCTGGCGCAGCGCCGAGTACGCCACCCAGTCACCCCGCCCGACGAGGCGGTGCTTGAGCCCGGTCACGCCCGGGGGCAGCGGATAGCCGCCGGTGGGCAGGTAGCGACGGTAGTGCGCCGCGGCCCGGTGGAAGAAGCCGCGCCGCAGGTGTGGGTGCAGCCGGCCATCGTTGCCCACCACCACCAGGTAGTGGCTGATCATCAGCTCGAACAGCTCGGCCTGCAACCGCTCGTCCGGGTGCTTCCGGGCGACCCAGTCCATCAGCCGCTCGTACTGGGCGAAGGCGTCGAAGTGCCGGCCGCTGCGGGTGGAGGTGATCGCGCCCTGGCGGCCCTGGCGGTACAGGTAGCAGACCCGGTCCAGCACGGAGATCTTCTCGGCCCCGATCAGCAGGGGGTGGCTGAACGGGATGTCCTCGTACCAGCCGGGAAAGAAGCGCAGCTCCAGCTCGTCCATGAAGTCCCGGCGGACCACCTTGTTCCAGGCGGTGTGCTGCACCCGCAGCAGTTGCGGCTGGTCGGCCAACCGGGTCACGCCGGTGATCCCGCGCAGCAGCGGGCTGCTGGCGTCGACCTCCCGCCGGCCGTCCTCGTGCACCCGCAGGTGGTCGAGCATCAGCACGTCGGGCTGGTGCTGGCGCAGTCGGTCCAGCACCGCGGCGATCGTGCCCGGTGGCAACCAGTCGTCGCTGTCGACGAACCAGACGTACCGGCCGTTGGCCACGTCGAGCCCGGCGTTGCGGGCCAGCCCCAGACCCACGTTGCTGCTCAGGTGCACGACCCGCACGCCGTCGCGGCTGACCGCGTACGAGCGGAGCATGTCGCCGCAGCCGTCCGGGGAGGCGTCGTCGACGGCGATCAGCTCGACCGCGTCCGACTCGCTCGCCGGGATGTCGGCCCGGATCGACTCGAGGCACTGGTACAGGTACGCCTCGACGCCGTACACGGGCACGACGATGCTCAGCAGCGGTGCGTGCGTCGGCTCATTGACCACGTCCGCCACCTTCGACGACCCGGGTGGCCGGGCCCGGAACCTGACGTTGCCGCCGATGGTGGACTCTCTGAACTCCCGCCCAGCGGGAGGTTAACGCCGAGCCGGTGGGCGGTTTCCGGCCCGGGGAGCGCGGGCTCGTGGGGCGGGTGGGATGCGTCCGGTTCACCCGGGAGTGACCCGGTAGGGTGCCTCGGTGCGGCCCTGCCGGGTCGTCGTGGGCGTCGCCGTCGCGCCGTCCGACGCCGCGCCGAGGAGGCTACGACAGTGCTGGTGACCCTGCCGAGCGCCGGGATCCCGGCATGACGAGCGTCGCCGCGGCGTCGGCCGCCCGGCCCGCACCGGCCCCGCCCCGGCTGCCCTCGCTGACCGGGCTGCGGTGGATCGCCGCTCTGCTGGTCTTCGGCTTCCACGCCGGCACCATGCGGATCATCGCCGAGCCGGACTACAAGGCAGTCATCGACGCGCTGTTCACCCTCGGTCTCTCCGGGGTGCAGTTCTTCTTCATCCTCAGCGGTTTCGTGCTGGTCTGGTCGGCCCGCGAGGGCGACTCGCGGCGTACGTTCTGGCGGCGACGGATCGCCAAGATCTACCCGAACCACCTGGTGCTGTTCGTGGCGACGCTGGTGGTCGCCTGGTGGTTCGCCGACCCGGTCCTGCCGGCGGCGGCGTTGGAGAACCTGCTGCTGTTGCAGGCGTGGGATCCCCGGCCGGGCTGGTTCTACAGCATCAACACCGTCAGCTGGTCGCTGTCCTGCGAGTTCTTCTTCTACCTCTGCCTGCCGCTGGCGCTGCCGCTGCTGCGCCGGGCCCGGCCGAAGCTGCTCTGGGCGCTGATCGTCGCGCTGCCCCTGCTGATCCTCGCGCTCTGGCCGGCACAGGAGTTGGTGCCGGAGGTGAGCCGCTGGTGGTTCACCCAGATCTTCCCGCCGGTGCGGTCGCTGGAGTTCTGGTTGGGCGCGGTGGCGGCCGAGTTGATGCGCCGAGGGCTCTGGCGCGGTCCCAAACTGACAGTGGCAAGCGGAATCTTCCTGGTCACCTGGGTGGTGGCCGCGCAGTGGATCCGCGCCGAGCTGTGGACCACGCTGCTCGCGGTCGCGTACCTGTTGGTGATCACCGCTGCCGCGGACGCGGACGTGCGGGGTCGGCGCTCGCCGTGGCGGTCCCGGCCGCTGGTCTGGCTCGGTGAGGTCTCGTTCGCCTTCTACCTGGTGCACGTGCTGGTGATGACGAGCGTGCTGCGGTGGAGCGGAACCTGGGGGATCGGCTTCGGAGGCTGGCGTGGCCCGGCCGTGGTGCTCGGTTTCCTGGCGGCGAACCTGATCCTCGCCGGGTTGCTGCACCGCTTCGTCGAAACCCCGATGATGCGCCGGCTCGCGCCGCGCCGCGCGGCCCGTCCAGCGCCCGTCCCGCGACAACGCGCGGCCGGCGACGACGACGCGCGAGACTCCGCGAGCATCGCCCGCGGCGAGGTCGACGGACCCGCTGGCGAGGTCGGTCAGGCCGGCGGTCGATCACCGTACGCCGACCTGCGCTGACGGCGTCCACCCTGGTCAAAGGGGTCGGCGCGGCGTGATCCGACACGCCCGTGGTCGATGCGCCCGGGTCGGCGCGAGGCGTAGCGTGGGGACGTGCTTCCGGTCGCGTTCACCTGTCCGCTGTGGTGGGTGGCGCGCTGGGCGACTCGGGTGCTGACCAGCCTCGCCGTCGTCGCGGCCCTGGCGCTCGGCGCAGGCCCGGCCACGGCCGCCACGTCGACGCCCGGCTCGGGGCCCACGTCGAGCGTGGTGCCGACCACTGTCGCCGGTGCCGACGCCATCGGGTCGGGGGCACACGACGCGGCCCGTCCGGCCCCGGCGAAGGCCGCCGAGGAGTCGGTCCCGACCTGGTCGGTCGACTCGCCGGTGGCGCTCCCCGGCGATCAGAACACCATCGCGGCCGGCGTGCTGCCGGCCAGGGCGGCCGAATCTGACCGGCTGCCCCTCGTCGACAGTGCGAGCGGTCGGGCTTCCCGGGCCCCACCCGGGCGCTGAGCCACCGGGACGACCGTCCCGCCGCCGCGCCCTGTCGACCCACCCGCTCCCTGACCCGCCGACCCGTGGCCCGCCGTGGCCCGCTGGTCGGCGCGGCTTTCCATCGCACTGCTCTCTCCCCGAGGTGCCGACCATGGAGACCGTCGTCTTCTACCAGTTCGTGACCGAGGTGCCGCGGGCCGCCGCCATCTGGTCGACGCTGTTCCTGCTGACCCTGGGCCTGCTCACCGTGCTGGCCGCCCGCCCCGAACGGGCCCGGCCGACCGGCGACCCGGTCCCGGCCGGGCCCACCGCCCAGGAGTTGGCCGCCGCCGAGGCCGTCGACAGGCGCCGCTACGCCGAGGAGGTGGCCGTTGCCGCGGCCCGCGCGGCCACCACCGCCAAGCGGCGGCGTGCCGCCTGGCTGACCGCTCAGGAACAGCTGGAGCAGGCCTGGATCGGGTACGACGAGGCGGACGCCGCCGCGCGTCGCTTCGCTGGCGCGGGGGCACTGCCCACCCCGCAGACCCCGCACACCCCCGCCGAGTACGCCGCCCGGGAACGCTATCTGCACCGGGCGGCGATGGCGGCGTACTGGCGGGGCGACCTGACCATGGCGCAGCTCGGCGACGTGTTCGGGCACCGGCGCGGCTGGGATCCCCGGCGACACCCGGTCGAGCAGGAGGTGCTGATCAGCCGGGTGATCCGGGATGCGCGGTCGACCGATTACCAGGTGGCCGCCGACCGTGAGCGGGTCGCCTGGCGCGACGCGGAATTGGCCGCCGAGTCGGCTCGTGCCCTCGCCGAGGAGGCGTACGCGGCGGCGGCCCGGCTCCGCCCGACCCTGGTCCCCGCGCGCCGCACGGTCGCCGGGGCGTTGCGTCCCGCCGTCGTGGCACTGTGGCGCCCGGCCCGGGTGGGTTGAGCCCAATCCGTTATGTGAGGCCGGTCACCCGATCGAGAAATCGGACGTCCGACGCGATCGACGGGATTGTTCCCGCGATTATGGCCGCGTTCTTTGCGGCCTGTCCGGTTGTCGCCCGTAGGCGTCGCCGTAACTGGTTGTCCCATCGAGTCACATCATCGGCATTACGCGCAGAAATTGTGGCGCCAATTGGGGTTTACGCAGGTGAACCTGGCTTGGCAGGGCGTTGAGACGCCAGTAGTGTCGTCCCGTCCGGTGCGGTAACCGATCGCAAGACGCGACGCCGCATCGACCCGCTTAATCGTGATCAACGAACCGGGGACCCACCAGTAAGTCCGGGGTGAATCCGCGAGCCACGGCCCGCGGTAGGGCGTCTTCCCGCCCGAATCCGTCAGCTAACCCGGTAGGCGGTGTCGGAAGGAGTCCCATCCTCGTGCAGCACCTTTCCACCCCTCGGTTGTTCCCTCGCCTCCACGGCGCGGCGGTGCACCCGCTCATTCGTCGCGTGACGGTGAGCTGACCCCCGGGTCATCGCCTTTCCCGCCCGGCCGATCCGGGCGTTCCCCTGAGCGGTTCACACCCGCGGACCACTGTCCGCGCGCTGGCGCCTGCCCGGATACCGGTCCGGCCCCGGTGTGCCGCTCTCCCCCCGATCCGTGGAGGACCCCGTGAAGCACACCCTGCAGCGCCAGCTCCGTCGCCTCGCCACCGAGCGCCCGTACCAGATCGTCGCCGCCTCCGCCGCAGCCCTCGCTATCGCCACCACCACCGGCGCCCTGCTCACCACTGCCGACGACGCCCCGGCCGGCCAGCGCACCGCGACCACCGTCGCCGAGATGCGCAGCGACGTCGCCGCCTCCCGCAGTGAGGCCCGGGACGCGTCCCCCTCGGCCAGCGCCGCGCCGACCACGGCCGCCCCGGCCACCAGCGCCGCGTCACCCGCCGCCAAGGCCAAGAGCAACCCCGACCTCACCCGTAAGCCGACGCCGCCGAAGCCCCCCGCGACGAAGGTGCTCGACTACGACTACGAGGCGCAGAACACCTACTACAACTGCGGCCCGGCGGCCACCCGGAACGCGCTCAGCGCCGCCGGCATCGACCGCACCCAGGAGGAGCTCGGCGCCGAACTGGGCACCACCGAGATGGGCACCAACTCGGCCGAGGACACCACCCGGGTGCTCAACGCCGAGGTGAAGGGCTCCCCGTACCGGACCCGGATGTTCCCCGGCGCGCCCAGCCCGGCCCAGATGGACCGGCTCCAGGCCGACGTGGTGAAGGCCGTCACCGACGGCCGGGGCGTGGTGGCCAACGTCGTCGGGGACGCCGTCGACACCGACGGCGGGTGGCACTCCTACGGCGGTGGGCACTACATCGCCGTGGTGGGCTACAAGGACAACGGTCGCACCGTGCGGATCGCCGACTCGGCGAACCCGGCCGACCCGTCTTACTGGATCACCACGATCGACCTGGCCAACTGGATCACCAGCCGGGGCTACTCCGCCTGACCCGGGCACCCTGACCGCCGCGGACGCCGTCTCCCACAAGGAGCCGGCGCCCGCGGCGTTTGTCCGCCCGGCCCGCCATCGACGGCCCTCGTACCCGACCGTGAACCATGGGAGACTGCGGCCGTGGTGGATGAAACGGGTGGTCACACCGGCCGCGGGCCGGTCCTGCTGCTGCTGCACGGGATGGGAACGACCGGGGACGTGTGGTTGCCCTGGGCCCCGTACCTTGAGCAGCACTGGCCCGGGCGGTGGCTGGCACCGGACCTCGCCGGCCACGGCTGGGCGTCGCCGCTGCCGTCGTACTCCTTCGCGGGCTTCGCTCAGCAGATCGCGCGGGCCCTCGTCCCCGACGACCGGCTGGTCGTGCTCGGGCACTCGCTGGGTGGGGTGGTCGGCCTGGCGCTGGCCGCCCGCGACGCCGGAACGCCGGTGGACGCCGTGGTCGGGCTGGGCATCAAGGCACTCTGGTCACCCGCCGAGCTGACCCGCGCCGCCGAGCTTGCCGCCCGGCCGGTGAGCTGGTTCGCCACCCGCACCGAGGCGGCTCGCCGCTACCTGCGGGTCGCCGGGCTCAGCGGTCTGGTCCCGCCGGACCACCCGGTGGTGGAAGCCGGGCTGCGCCAGGTCGACGGCCGGTGGCGCCTCGCCATGGACCCGGCCGCCTTCGCCGTCGGCGAGCCCGACCTGGCCGCGCTGCTGGCGGCGACCGACGTGCCGGTGGTGCTGGCGCGCGGGGAGAACGACCCGATGGTCACCGACGAACAGCTCAAGGAGTACGGCGTACCGGTCGCGACGCTGCCCGGTCTCGGACACAACGCGCACGTGGAGGACCCGGCGGCGGTGCTGGCGCTGCTGGATCCTTACCGCTGAGCGGCTATGCCGGTGCGGTCGCGGTGAGCGCCTCGGCCGGTGCCAGCTCCCGGCGGGCGGCGGCCAGGAACGCCTCGGCGTACGCCTCGGCCGGGAAGTCACCCAGGTAGCGGCGGCGGGTGGCCCAGCGGGCCTCGGCCAGCGGGTCGGTGTCCAGCAGTGCGGTCAGCACGTCGTCCACGTTGGACATGTCCCGGCGCAGCACGTAACCCGACCCGGCCAGCGGGAACCGCTCCACGAACCGGTCGCCCTCGTCGCCCATGTCGGTGACCGCGTACGGCTTGCCGGAGTAGAGGAAGTCCGAGATCACTCCGGACACGTCGGAGACCAGCGCGTCGGCGGAGTTGACGCACTCGGTCAGGCTCAGCTCCCGAGCCGCCGCGCCGACCACGTGCTGGCGGCCGGTGCGGGCCCGGTCGGCGACGAGCAGTTCGGTCAGGCGGCCCAGTTGCCGGGCTGAGGCCGGATTCTGCGTCGTGTACGGGTGGGCTCGCAGGATCACCGTCGCGCCGCGTTCCAACAGTCGGCGCAGCAGGCTTTCGGCCACCGGCAGCGAGCAGTAGTCGGCGTCGGCGTGGTGCCCGGTCCAGGTCGGTGTGTAGAGCACCGTCGGGTGCGCCAACCCTCGTGCCGGCTCCGGGCGCACCTCGATCGACTCGACCTGTGGACGACCCACCACCACGAACTTGTCCGCCGGGATCTGCACTCCGGCGCGGGCGTACCTGTCGATCGCCGCCTGCCCGGCCACGAAGATCCGGTCGAAGATCCCCGACACCGGGTTGGCGCTCGGCGCCTTGTCGCTGTCGCCGTGGTGCAGCTGAATGTGGGTGAGCTGGGTGAAGCGGACGCAGTGGCTGTTCTTCGCACCGTGGTTGACGTAGAACGCCGCCCGTAGGCTCGGCACCAACGCCTGGTCCATCGCCCCCAGGGTGGGGCAGTAGACCACCGGCGCGTCGGTGGCCGCCGCGATCGGGGCCAGGAACTCCGGCTCACGCAGCACGACCAGGAACGGTCGGCCGATCCGTTCCAGGTACGGCAGCCACATGGTGACCTGGTATTCCGAGCCGGGAGGCGCGGAGAAGTAGAGCAGGAACTCCGGCTGGTGCCGGCGCAGCGCGGCGGCCACCGACCCGCCACCGGCGCGTGGCCTGAACCGTCGCCGGGCCAGGTCCAGCGCGACCGCACCGGCGCCCGCCCCGACCAGCAGGCTGGCGGCCAGGGCCACACCGGCCGGCAGGGCGAGCGCGGCGGCGAGCGCCAGGGCGGCGAGCAGCCCGAGCAGGGCCGTGCCGAGCCGGTCGGCGATCAGCGGCGTCCAGGCGCGTACCGGCAGATTGGCCGTCCGGATCTCCAGACCGCCGGCGGTGCGCAGCGGCCCCACCAGCAGCACCAGACCCAGCAGGACCACCCCGGTGGCGACCAGCGCGAGGTTGAGCCCGTCGTCCAGCCGCCGGGAGTAACCGACCAGGATCGCCGCGGCGATCAACGCGGTCTCCGCCACCAGGTCGGCGCCGGGCCGGATCCGCTGCTCGGCGGCCGCGGCGGCCAGCGCGGCGACTGCCAACGCCAGCCCCCAGCCGGTGGCGCCCGTCAAGGCCAGCACGACGAAGGCCAGCACGGCCAACCCGGTGGTCAGGCACCGGGCGGCCAGCTTTCGGACCAGGTCGCCGCGCATGTCGCTCCGTTCGTGGTTCCGCAGCCGTCGGCGTCAGTTGGCGGACGTCGCGCCGGCCGGTGCCTCGACCCGACCCGGCCCGGACTGCGCCGGCACGTTCGGCGTGGGCCCGTCACCGGGTGCCCGGCGTACGTCGATCACCTGACCGGTCAGGTCGGAGATCAGCACGTCCAGCGACGACTGGGCGACGGCCTCAGCGGCGAGCAGGGTGTGCTCCGGCTCCTCGCCGAAGGCCCGCGTCCGCATCGGGGTGGCGGTGCGCTCCGGGTTGATGCAGTTGACGCGGACGCCCATGTCGGCCCACTCGTCGGCGAGCGCCTGGGTGAGGTTGACCAGGGCGGCCTTGGTGGCCGAGTAGAGCGCGTAGCGGGCCCGGCCGCGGGTGTAGGAGCTGGAGGTGTAGAGCAGCAACTGGCCCTTGGTCTGCTGGAGGTACGGGAGGGCCTGGCGGGCGATGGTCACCGGGCCGACGAAGTTGACCTGGAGCAGCCGGTCCATGGTCTCCTCGTCCATCTCGGCGAGGGCGCCCTTCTCCAGGATGCCGGCGGTGACCACCACGTGGTCGATCCGGCCGGTGGCCTGGAAGGCGGTCGTCAGCGCGGCCTCGACGTCCTCGGCCCGCTCCACGTGGGTGCCCGTGCTGGAACGGCTGAACGGGAAGACCTGGGCGCCGTAGCGACGGGCCAGCTCGGTCAACTCGTGGCCGATGCCGTAGCTGCCGCCGAACACCACGATGGTCCGACCGGTCAGCTCCTCGCTGTAGCTGCGGTGGTCGGTCAGCCGGGGGGCCTGCGCGGCGGCGAGCTGGAAGAGCTTGTCCGCGAGGTGCACGTCGACCGGGTGGGTGACCTTGATGTTCTCGTCCGAACCGTCGATCACCTTGATCGGGGTGCCGGGAAGGTAGCGCAGCACCACGCCGCAGTCGTCGGTGGCGGCGAAGTTCGGGTCGTCCTCGGCGATCCGGTACGCCGCCCGGATCGTGGGGGAGCGGAACGCCTGCGGGGTCTGACCACGGCGCAGCCGGGAGCGCACCGGGATGTCGGTGATGCAGTCGTTCTCGTCGACCTGGATGATCGTGTCCGCGGAGGGGATGGCCACGTCCACGGCGTCGTAGCTCCAGAGCGCGTTGACGCACTCGCGCACGATCCGGCCGCTGAGCAGCGGGCGTACCGCGTCGTGGAAGAGGATGTTGCAGTCTTCCGGGCCGACCGCGTCCAGGGCGATCCGGGTGGTGGCGTTGCGGGTGTCACCGCCCTCGATCACCTTGGTGACCTTGCGCAGGCCGGCCTTCTCGACGATCTGCTGGGCGTCCTCGACGTGGCCGGTGGCCATCAGCACGATGATCTCGTCGATCTCCGGTGCCGCCTCGAAGACCGTCAGGGTGTGCTCGATGATCGGCTTACCGGCGATCTTCAGCAGCTGCTTCGGGATGCCGAGGCCCAGCCGGGTCCCGGTGCCGCCGGCCAGAACCACCGCCACTGTCCGCGAGGGCCGCCACGGCGTCGGGGTTCCCGCTTCGGCGTCCGGGCCAGGGGTCTGGTCCTGCGTCATTGCCGGATCCTCACTCTCAGGGATGCGTTAACGGAAGGTTCCGCCCGAGCGGCGACGGAATGAACCTTAACGCGCGGACCGCGTCGCCCCAACGCGGGCGACGCGGTCCTCAGGTGCCGTGTCGATGCCGGACGTTCGCCGGAACTCTACTTGCTGTTCGCGTACGCCTCGTACGCCCGGATGACCTCGTCGGTGGGGCCGTCCATCCGGATGACACCCGATTCCAACCAGATCGTCCGTTCGCAGGTGTCCCGGACGGAGGAGAGCTGGTGGCTGACCAGGAACACCGTCCCCGCGCCCTCCCGCAGCTCCCGCACCCGCTGCTCGCTGCGCTTGCGGAAGCCCTTGTCGCCGGTGGCGAGCGCCTCGTCGATGAGCAGCACGTCGTGCTTCTTGGCGGCGGCGATGGAGAACCGCAGCCGTGCCGCCATGCCCGACGAGTACGTCCGCATCGGCAGGCTGGCGAAGTCACCCCGCTCGTTGATCCCGGAGAAGTCGATGATCCCCGCGGCCTGCTTGGCCACGTCGTCGGGGTGCATGCCCATGGCCAGGCACCCGAGGACGACGTTGCGCTCCCCGGAGAGGTCGTTGAGCAGGGCGGCGTTGACGCCCAGCAGCGACGGCTGACCCTGGGTGTGGATGGCGCCCCGGTTCACCGGCAGCAGGCCGGCGATGGCCCGCAGGATGGTGGACTTGCCGGAGCCGTTGCTGCCGATCAGCCCGATCGCCTCACCCCGGTACGCGGTGAACGAGATGCCCTTGACCGCGTGCACCTCCCGGACGTTCGGCGCGTGGGTGCGCTTGACCAGCCGGCGCAGCGCGGCGACCGGCGTGGTGCCACCGGCGGCGCCCTGGTGCACCCGGTAGATGATGTGCGCGTCGTCCACGACCACTGTCGGGATGCGCTCCTGGGTCCGGGTCATCGTCGCGCTCGCCTCGATCGGGGCGTCGAAGTGCTCAACCACGGCCGTACTCCTGTTCGCCGCGCCAGAAGTAGATGAAACCGCCGATGCCGGCCACCAGCGCCCAACCGGCGCCGACCAGCCAGAGCTGGGTCAGCGACTCGTTGAGCAGCGGTGCCTCCTCGAGCAGCGCGTAGCGCGCCAGCTCGATGTAGACGAGCAGCGGGTTGTACTGCACGAGGGTCGTCGCCCAGCCGGGCAGCCGGTCGAAGAGGGTGACGCTGTAGAGAACGCCGGAGCCGTACATCCAGGTCCGCATGATGAACGGCATGACCTGCTTCAGGTCGCTCGACTTGGAGCCCAGCCGGGCCACCAGCAGCACGACGCCGGCGTTGAACACCGCCTGCAGCAGCAGGGCCGGCACCAGCAGCAACCACTCCCAGGTGAGCGGTTCGCCGGTGGCGAGCACGATGCCGACCAGGACCACCATCGAGGCCAGCAGTTGCTGGAACTGGGTGATCGTGGTGGACAGCGGCAGGCTGGCCCGGGGGAAGTGCAGCGCCCGGATCAGCCCCAGGTTGCTGCTGATCGACTGGGTGCCGGCCAGGACCGCGCTCTGGGTGAAGTTGAAGATGAACAACCCGGTGGTCAGGTAGGCGATGAAGTTCGGGATGCTGTTTTGTGCGAGCACCACCCCGAAGATCAGGTAGTAGACCGCCGCGTTGGTCAGCGGGGTGAGCACCTGCCAGAGCTGACCCAGCTTGGCGTTGCTGTACGAGGCGACGAGCTTGGCATTGGCGTACGCGGCGATGAAGTGCCGGTAGGCCCAGAGTCGGCGGCTGTACTCGACGAGGCTGGGACGCTCACCGGCGACCCGTAGCCCGTGCCGAGCGGCCAGCTGCGCCTGGGTCAGGCCCGTGTCGGGGTCGACCAGCGCGGTGGTGGCCATGGAAATGGCGCTCCGATCTTTCGTGCAGACGGGGGTTGCTCGCGACGATCGAATCCTAGTGGGAAATGTGCGCGGGGCGCCGCCTCGTCGCTGCGTGGACAGTAGTCCGAAACACGTCGGGACGCAACCGTACCGTCGTTGCGCTACGCTGTCCGGCGTGACCTGCGATAAGAGCCCTCGATGACCACCGAGAAGAGGCGGGCGCCGGCCGGCGCGGCGGTGCTGCGCGACGAGATCACCACGGCGATCCGGCGGGCGCTGATGCAGGAGCTCGCCGCGGTCGGCTACGGCCGGCTCTCCATCGAGGCGGTGGCCCGGCGGGCCGGCGTCAGCAAGACGGCAATCTACCGACGGTGGAGCTCGAAGCTCGACCTGGTGCTGGAGGTCGTCGCCGCCGCGGCGCATGGCAAGCTCCCCGCACTCGACACCGGCACGCTGCGCGGTGACCTCGCGCTGCTGTTCCAGGTGGTGGCGCATGCGCTGCGCCACCCACTGGCGTCGCAGATCATTCCGGATCTCCTGGCGGAGGCCGCCCGCAACCCCAGCATCGACGCGACCCTGCGTCAGGTGCTGCACGCCCGGCAGCAGGAGATCGGCGGTCAGCTGGTCACCCGTGCCGTGCAGCGTGGCGAGCTGCCCGCCGGCACCGAGTTGGACGCCGCGATCGACCTCATCGTCGGGCCGCTCTACTGGCGGCTCGCCATCGCCCGCCTCCCACTCACCGACGACTACCTCGACAACCTCGTCGAATCCGTGGCGGCCGGGCTCGGCGCCGACAGCGTGCTGCCCCGCCCCCGGGCGGCCCCGATGGCGGGTTGACCGCCCTCCGACACCCGGTCGCCGGCAGCACCGGTCTCCCTGCCCGATTCCGCTACGCTGCCCCCTTGACACCCGGCCGTCACCGTGCCGATGCCCCTCATCCGCCTGACGAGTAAGGACGCCCGTGGCCAACGTCGACAGCATCGCCGTAGCGCCCGCCGAACCGGATCCGACGCCGCGGCCCGGGCAGGCATCCCGGCCCGCCGCCGCCCAAGGCGGGCTGTCCCGGGTACGCGCGCTGGTGGCCGTCGCCCCGGCGGTGCTCACCGACGGCGCGGTGATCGCGTTCGCGCTCTTCACCGTGCTCTATCACCTGGCTTTCCTGGGTGACCTGCGTCCGTCGGTCACCTTCCGGATCTGGCTGGTGGCCTGTGTCGTGCTCGCGGTCGTGGCCGTGCTGCGCGCCCGCCGCCGTGCCCCGGCCGGCAGCACGCCGGCCGACAGCGCCCCGGCCGACAGCGCGCCGGCGGCACAGGAAGAGCCCGCAAGCGCGCGGCCCGCCGCCGACCGTCGCCTGCTCGTCGGTGTGCTGGTCGTCGCCGCCGTGGCCGCCGTCTCCGCCGGTCTGGCCAACACCAGCGTCAACGTCTCCTGGTGGATCCCGGCCGTGTCCGGCCTGCTCGCTGCCGTCGGCGGGCTGCTGCTGGTGCGCCAGGCCTGGCTGAACGGCCCGACGCCCACCCCTGCCGCCCCGGCACCCACCCCGGCGCAGTCGGCGTACGCGCTGGTCGTCTCGGTCCTGGTCGGCATCTCGTCGTTCTTCATGGCTCGCAACACCCCGGACGACGTCTACTACGTCGGCAAGTCGGTGTGGATCGCCGAGCGTGACCTGATCCCGCTCAACGACTTCCTGTTCTCCGAGAACGTGCTGCCGTCGATGGGCTCGCAGCCGCCCATCCCGTCGATCGAGGTGTTCGACGGCGCGTTCGCCAACGTCATCGGCATCCACGCCAGCTCGGCTCTCTGGTTCGTGCTGCTGCCGATCATGGCGGTGCTCGCGGTGCTGGCGCTGTGGCGGCTGACGCACCGGTGGGCCCCGCGCCGTCCGGTGCTCGCCTTCACCGTGGCGATCGCGTACCTCTACCTCGTCGCGGGCGGGGACGCCGCACTGGGCACGTTCCACCTTCCCCGGCTGCACGAGGGCAAGGGCATGTTCGTCTCGGCGGTCATCCCGCTGATGTGGCTCTACCTGACCGAGTGGTTCGACAACCGGTCGCGGCGCAGCCTGCTGCTCATCGTGGCGCTCTCGATCACCGCGATCGGGCTCACCAACACCGCGGCGATCATCCTGCCGATGCTGGTCGGCGCCGCCGGGTTCGCCATGCTGCTGGTCGGTCGGTGGAAGGCGGCCGTGGTCGCGGCGGTCGCCGCCCTCGCGTACCCGATCGGCTCGCTGGTGGTCTCCCGCCTGGTGCTCGGCGGGATGAGCGCGACCGGCGCGGACGACGCCTTCTTCGACGCGGCGTACACCTACCGGCGAACCCTGCTGTTCGGCGTGGTCGGGGTCATCAGCGGTCTGGCGCTGTGGTGCGGCGCGTTGCTCGCCCGTCGGCGTACGCCGGCCCTGCTCGCCGCCGGCGCTGCCCTCGCGCTGAGCGTGTTGTTCGTGCCCGGTGTGCTGGAGTTGCTGAGCGCGTTGAGCGGCATCTCGGTGGTGCTCTGGCGCGTGCCGTGGCTGCTCGCTCTGCCGACGCTGATCGGTCTGCTCTGTACCGTGCGCGTGCCGGCACCGACTCCGGCGCTGCGCCGGGCGGCGTCCGGGGGGATCGCGGTGCTGCTGGTCGCCTCGTTCGCGTTGTTCGCCACCCCGATGTGGTCGCCGAAGAGTTGGGTCGACGTGCACGACCGCCCCACCTGGAAGCTTCCGCAGCAGCGTCAGGCGATCGCATTCTGGATCAAGGGCCTGGACCGTCCGCAGGGCCTGCTGCTCGCCCCGAAGACGATCATGCGCACCACGCCGATCGTCACCAGCGAGGTCCGGGTTGTCCTGCCCCGTGACTTCTACCTCGTCGAGTACGACCTCAACTCCCAGTTCGCGAAGGACCGACTGCTGCTCGCCGGCTTCGCGGACGGCGCCGACAGCCCGACGGCGGCCGAGTTGACGCCGGCACTGGACCGCCTCGACGTGGGCACCATCTGCGTCTACAACGGCAACCGGTACGCCCGCGAAACCGTGCCGCAGCTGGGCTACCAGGAGTTCGCCAAGCGCAAGGCGCCCGGTGCGATGACCTGCTTCCGGCGGATCGGCTGAGCGCTTCACCCGCGCCGAGCGCCCGACCCCGTCAGGGGGTCGGGCGCGCCCCGGTGCGGAACTTTGCCCGAAATGGTGCCGGATACCCGAGCGACACCGAGCTGTCCCCTCGCGTTAAGGTCGCAGTCACACGCAGCCGGCCGCGACTGAGCCGCTGCGCGACGGGGGAGTGACGTCGGTCCATCACGGGCACCGCCCGCAACGAAATCTCGTAGGGAGCGAACTCGTTTGTTCGGCACGTTGACAGCACGCCTCGGGGTGGCCGCCCAGAGTGCGCTACTGGTACTGGCCTACCTGGTCATGCTCGTCGGTGGCGTATTCGGTTGGATCGGCCTGTTCGCCGTCGCCGGATTGGCCGCCATCATCGGCGAGTTCGCCGTCGCCCGCTGGTCACCGCCCTCGCAACTGCTGTTGGAGAAGGTGGGCCTGCACTGGTCGTACCGGCAGCTGACCCGCGACCTCGCCGCCGTGTTGCTGGTCGTCGCCGAGGTGCGGCTCAGCGGCGGCGAGCTGACCCTTCTGCTGGTGCTGCCGGCCGCGGTGTGGGTCGTGTCGGTCTTCGCGGGTGCGCTCTCCACCATGATCGAGCGGCGTAACCCGCTCTCCGCCATGGTGCGCAACATCGAGCTGGGTCCACTGTCCAGCGCCCCCCAGCCGCCCGCCTGGGCGGCGGCGGTCGCCGGTGATCGGATGCCCCTGCTCAACCTGCTGCTGGTGCCGGCCGGCGTGGCCGCCGCGGTGCAGCACGATCCCACGCCGTTCTTCGCGGCCGGCGCGGTGGCGGTCGTGGCGACGGGTCTGGTGGGCGCCATCATCGCGCTGACCTGGCTGCGGGGTCGGGGCAGCGGGCAGGGTCCGTTGCTGCCGGCGGTCCAGCGCTGGATGGACAACTACAAGCCGGAGGTGGCGCTCTACTTCGCCGGCCCCGCCAAGGACGTCTACCAGGCGAACATGTGGCTCGCCCCGACCGAGGCGCTCCAGCAGCGCGCGGTGGTGCTGATGCGCAGCCGGGAAGCGTTCCTCGAGCTGGCCGACACCCGGCTGCCGGTGATCTGCGTACCGGCCGGCGTCGACTTCATGAACCTCGACCTCGGCGGCATCCGCGCGGCGCTCTACGCCGCGAACGTCGGCGCGAACATCCACATGCTCCGCGAGCCGGGTACGAAGCACGTCTTCGTCGGGCACGGCGACAGCGACAAGCAGGCCAGCGTCAACCCCTACAGCAAGGTGTACGACGAGGTCTGGGTCGCCGGCCTGGCCGGCCGGGAGCGCTACGCGCGGGCCGGCGTGGGGGTGCTCGACTCGGACATCGTCGAGATCGGCCGGCCGCAGCTCGCCGGGGTGCACACCTTCGGCGCCGAGTCGGTGGACCGGCCGTTCACAGTGCTCTACGCGCCCACCTGGGAGGGGTGGCTCGACGACGACCCGTACCACACCTCACTGGTGCTGATGGGTGAGCGGATCGTCAAGGGGCTGCTCGCCACGAATCCCCGACTGCGCCTGATCTACAAGCCGCACCCGCTCACCGGGTCGCGGTCCAAGGCGGCGAAGGCCGTGCACGAGCGGATCGTCACGGCGATCCGCACGGCCGGCGGCAACGCGGACGCGTCCTCCCTGGACGGCACCGAGCACCTGGTGGTCACCGGCCGCACGCCGGCGTTGTTCGACTGCTTCAACCAGACCGACCTGCTGATCAGCGACGTGTCCAGTGTGGTGTCCGACTTCGTGCAGAGCCAGCGGCCGTACGTGGTGGCCAACCCGGCCGGCCTGTCCGAGGACGATTTCCGCCGCGAGTACCCGACGGCGCGGGCCGCGTACCTGCTCTCCAAGGACTGCGGCGAGCTGGAGAAGATCGTGTCGGTCACCCGGGCCGGTGACGACCCGATGACCGAGGCCCGCCGGGAGCTGAAGACCTACCTGCTCGGCCCGGCCGAGGCGAACCCGATGGACCGCTTCCAGCAGGAGATCGAGCGGCTCTGCCGCTGATCCCCGCCGCTACGACATCGCGCCCGACCCGACACTGTCGGGTCGGGCGCGTCCGTGTCAGCCGGTGGGACGGCCACCGGGTCGGCCGCGTCCGTGTCGGCCGGTGGGGCGGGCACCGGGTCAGCGCAACAGGGCGGCCACCGCGTCGGCGACCGGAACGTCCGCCGGCAACGCCCGCGCCGCCACCACCGCCGCGACCGGCAGCGGGCCGTACACGTGCGGGAAGAGCTGCCCGCCGCGCGACGGCTCCCAGCGCAGCGCGTCGCCCAGCCGCTCCTCCTCGACGCTGAGCATTGTCAACCCGGTCGCCCCGGTGAAATACCGTCGCGCCGTCTCGACCACCTGGTCGGCGCCGGAGAGATGGATGAACCCGTCCTGCCGGTCCACCGCGGAGCCGGTGAAGGCGCCGGCGGCGAGGGCGTCGTCCCATTCGGCGCTCGACAGCAGTTTGTAGATCACCACAGCAGCGTACGGGGCGGTGGTCGGCGCGCCCGCCCGGTTTTCGCCGGTACCGCCGCGCCCGTCGCCTCCCGCCGGGCATGCTCAGGTCAAGGGCCGCGGAGGGATGGGCGATGCAGAGCTACGACGACGACTGGACCGACAGCCAGCGCGCGCTGTACGACGAGTGTTACCGGGCCGGCGGTGAGTGGGCCGAGGACCCGGACACCCCGTCCGAGGACGTGCAGTACGTGATCAACCTGGCGGAGGCGGACGACGACGCCTTCCAGGACGCCGAGATCGACTACCCGCCCCTGGTCGACGCGGTCACCCAGGCCGGCGGGGTCAGCGTCACCAGCGTGCCGGCCAGCCACGAGGATCCGGGTTTCCGCGGCTTCACCGACGGCGTCCGGGACGCCACCGCCGACGACACCTTCGGCCTTTAGGGCGGGTGGGCGGCCTCCCGGTCCGCGCGCACTTCTGCCACCATTCGCAGAACAGCGCTGCGAGGGACGGGGGCACGGGTGCGGATCCTGCTGGTGGAGGACGACCGCCGGGTGGCCGCCGCGCTGTCGTCCGCCCTCACCCGCCGGGGGTACGAGGTCGAGCACGCCGCGACCGTCGCCGCCGCGCTCTCCGCCGCACCCTGTGACCTGGTGCTGCTCGACCTGACCCTGCCCGACGGGGACGGCACGGACCTGTGCCGGGAGCTGCGCCGGCGCAGCAGCCAGCTCGGCATCATCGCGGTGACCGCCCGGGGTGAGGAACGTGACCGGGTGCTGGGTCTGCGCCTGGGCGCCGACGACTACGTGGTCAAGCCGTTCTCGATGGTGGAGTTGCAGGCCCGGATCGAGGCGGTGTTGCGCCGCGCCGCGAACGCCGCGCCCGAGCGGCACCTCATCGAGGCTGGACCGGTCCGCATCGACGTGGCCGCGCGGACGGTGACCGTCGAGGGCCGTGCGGTCACGTTGACGCGCAAGGAGTTCGACGTGCTGCTCTCGCTGGCCCGCCAGCCCGGGGTGGCGGTGCCCCGCGATCGGATCCTGCTCGACGCCTGGGGCACCACCTGGGCCGACCGGCACACCGTCGAGGTGCATGTCGGGTCGCTGCGCGGCAAGCTCGGCGACGCCCGCCTGGTGGAGACCGTACGCGGCGTCGGCTACCGGCTGCGCGACTCGTGAGGAGCTGACGTGCGCCGTCGCCTGGTGATCAGCTATCTGCTGCTGATGGTCCTCGTCCTCATCGCGTTGGAGACACCACTGGCCGCCACCATGGCCAGCCGCGAGACCGAACGGGTCCGCGCCGACCGGCTCGCCGACGCGACCCGGTTCGCCTCGCTGGCCGGACCGGCGTTGCGTGATGGCGGGCCCGGCCCGATCGAGTCGGAGCTGACCAGCTACGACGACCTGTACGCGATCAGCGCCGCGATCGTCGACCGGGACCGGAACATCCCGGTCTCGTCGCCGGGTTGGCAGGCCAGCCCGGGGACCGCGACGGTGCTGGACGTCGCCCTGTCCGGGCAGCAGACCAGCGCCCCCGAGTCGGTCTGGCCCTGGACGACCGACCCCGTGGTGGTGGCCGTACCGATCAACGACGGCGGTGAGGTGCTCGGGGCGGTGGTGATAGTGACCCCTGCCGGCTCGATCCGCCGAGCCGTCGTCTCGTGGTGGCTGCTGCTCGCCCTGGCCGGTCTGCTCGCCGTGCTGGCCTGCGTGCTCACCGCGTTCGGGCTGGCCGGTTGGGTGCTGCGCCCGGTCACCGAACTGGACGCGGTCACCCATGAGATCGCCGAGGGCGACCGGGGCGCCCGGGTGCAGCACCGGCTGGGCCCGCCGGAGCTGCGCCGCCTGGCGGCCAGCTTCAACCACATGGCCGACGTGGTCTCCGACGTGATGGACCGGCAGCGTGCCTTCGTCGCCCACGCCAGCCACCAGCTGCGCAACCCGCTCACCGCGCTGCGGCTGCGGGTGGAGGAGTTGGGACCCAGTCTCACCGACCCCGACGGTCGGTCCGAGCACCGGCTGGCCCTGGTGGAGACCGACCGGCTCGCGCTGGTGCTCGACGCGTTGCTGACCCTCGCTCGGGCGGAACGGGAGGAGAACGAGCGCGTCACGGTGGACGCCGCCGCGGTGGCCGCCTCCCGGGTGGCCGCGTGGGCGCCGCTGGCCCGGCACCGGTCGGTCGCGTTGCGGCTGGCCACTACCGACGCCCCGGCGTACGCGCAGACCGTGCCGACCGCCGTCGACCAGGCGCTGGACGCCCTCATCGACAACGCGGTGAAGTTCAGCGGGGCGGGCGGGGCGGTGACGGTGACGGTGGCCCGTCGCGACGGCGGGGTGGCGCTGGAGGTCCGCGACTCGGGCCCCGGCATGACCGAGAGTCAGCTCGGCCAGGCGACCGAGCGGTTCTGGCGGGCCCCGGACGCGCAGAATGTGGACGGCGCGGGGCTCGGTCTGACCATCGCCGCCGTGCTGGTGGACGCCTCGGACGGGCGGCTCACCATGCGCCCGGGGGAGTCGCGGGGGCTGATCGCCGCCCTGTGGTTCCCGACGCCGGCCCTTCCCGTGGAGTCGGCGGTGGAGGAACCGACCGCCGACCTGCGACCCTCCCCGGCGCGGTGAGGCTCGGCCGTCACGGTTTGGTGGCGCGGTACCAGGATGCGGCGCCGGGGTGCAGCGACAGCGGCGCGGTGACGATCGCCGAGCGGGGGCTCATCCGTCCCGCCGCCGGATGGGCGGCGGCCAGCTCGGCCCGGCGTTCCATCAGCAGCCGGGTCACCTCACGGACCAACGGCTCCGGCAGGTCGGCCCGGACGATCAGGTAGTTCGGGTCGGCCACGGTGGTCACCGCATCCACCCCGTACACCGAGCGGGGGATGTCGCGGGAGACGTAGACCTGGCCGTACCGTGAGCGCAGCGGCTCGGTCCACTCGCTGAGGTCAACGATCCGAATGGCGCTGGCCTCGGCCAACTCCTCGATGCCCCGGACCGGCAACCCGCCGGAGAAGAAGAACGCGTCGATCCGCCCGGAGCGCAGCGCCGCCACCGAGTCGTCCAGTCCGAGCCGTTCCCGGCGCACCTCGTCACCACCGAGGCGGGCCACCTCCAGCAGCCGGGTCGCGGTGATCTCGGTGCCCGAGCCGGCCGCGCCGACGGAGACTCGCCGGCCGCGTAGGTCGGCGACGGTGCGGACCGGGCCGCCGCTCGTGGTGACCAGGTGCAGTTGGTCGTCGTACACCCGGGCGACCGCGTCGACAGCGGGGCTTCCCGCCGTGCTGGTGGGCAGCACATCGGCCTGGGTGAAGCCCAGCTCGGCCCCGCCGGAGCCGACGAGTTGGACGTTCTCCGCCGAGGCGGCGGTGATCACCACGCTGGCCCGTACGTCGGGGAGTTCCCGGTTGAGGATGGCTGCCAGGGACCGCCCGAACGCGTAGTAGACAGCGGTGGGGCTGCCGGTGGCGATCCGGATCGACGTCGGCTCGGTCGGGGCGTCCCGGCAGCTGGCGATGGCCAGGTTCGCGATCAGCAGCACCGTCGACAGGGCGGCCAGGCCGGCGCGGCGGGACGAGGTACGACTCACGCGGTGCACTGTGCGCCGTCGGGCGGGTGCGCGCAAGCCCGCGTCGGCGATGCGCCGGACGGTCGGGACCCGATCAGCAGGCCGCGCGACCTGCCGGCGCCACGCCCACGCCCCGTGCCGACGCCGGGGTCGTCCCGCGCTCCGTCGCCGTCCCGGGTTCCGCCATCGGGCCGCGCGCCGGCTCCAACGCCGCGCTGCGCAGGATCCGCTGCCGGTCCGGGCCGTCGGCCACGCTGACCAGGAAGCAACCGGTGCCGGGGCGGAGCCGGGCCGGTACGTCGAGCACGGCCGCTCCCCGGATCAGCACCGCGGCCAGTTCCCGGTCGGTGAGCCGGACACCGAGGATGTGCCGCCGGACGTGCCGCCCGGCGGCCAGCAACGCCGAGCGCCAGGCTGCCTCCGCCAGGCGGGTCACCAACCGCCTGCGGGCCGGTGAGGCGCCGGGCAGCGGCCCGCCGAGCAGCTCGCGTCGCCCCTGCCACCAGCCCGCGTCCAACATCCGGGTGTACGCGCCCTGGTGCTCCCGGGGCACCCACAGTCGGTGCAGCTCATAGCGGCGACGCAGGCCGCCGACGGCCACCTCGTGGGTGACCGGGATGTCCAGCCGGTTGAGCAGTTGCCGCATCCGCTGCGCGGCGTCCTCCCGGTTGAACTCCACCCCGGCGGTGTGCTCGGCCCGGACCGTGCTGGGCCGGGCGGCCGTCGGTGGTGGTGTGCAGCGCAGCAGGCAGGCAGCCTCGAACGCGTCGCCCAGGGTCAGCCAGCCCAACGGGGACGGGGTGGTCGGGGTGTGCGGCCGGTCGAGCAGGGCGGGTTCGTGGGTCAACGAAGGCTCCCTTGTCGGAGTCTGGGTTGCCCTACCCTGGCCCCTGCCACGTCGTTACGGAACTCCTCCGGCCCAGCCTTGAGCAAATCTTGCGGCTGCGGTGCCGCTAGAGGTCGGTGACCACCAGATCCACCTGCCGCATCCGCCCGGGAACGGCGGGCTGCTCCACCACTGTGTGCTTCAGCTCCCGCAGCGTGCCAATCAGCTCCGCGGCGGTGCGCGGCCGGGCGCCGGCGACGAGCAGGTCCCGGACCAGCCGCCCCTTGGTCGCCTTGTTGAAGTGGCTGACCACCGAGCGGACCGGCACGCCGTCGACCTCCCGCTCGTGCAGCACCCGCACGGTGACAGTGCGCTCGGCCAGCTCACCGCGCGGCGTCCAGGTGGCCGCGTACGCGCCGGAGCGCAGGTCCAGTACCGGGCCGCGCCCGGCGGCGCCGTCCACCGTCGGCGTCAGCTCCCTGCGCCAGTACGTCGACAGCGCCCCGACGTCGGGCAGGCGGGCGCCGATCGGGCAGCGGTACGGCGGAATCCGGTCGGCCAACCGGACCGCGCCCCACAGCCCGGAGCTGATCAGGATCGACCGGCGGGCCGCCCGCAGCGCCGTGGCCGGCAACGAGGCCAGGTCCAACGCCTCGTAGAGCACCCCGGTGTAGAGCCGCTCGGCCGGTGCGGTGGCCGCCTCCCGCAGCCGGGCGTTGCGCCGCAGTTCGCTCCGCTGGCCCTCGCTGAGGCCGAGCGCCGCCCGCGCGGCCTCCTCGTCCGGCCCGGCGCTCAGCGCCACCAGGGCGTCCAGCACCCGCTCGCGGGCCGGGTTCAGCTCGGGCAGCGAGAGCCGCTCCGGGGTCCAACGCCGTCCGGTGCCGGCGTCGGCCTTCCCCTCCGAGGGCGGCAACAGGATGAGCATGGGTCTCCTCGACGGGCGAAACGGCGGCGCCCCACGCGCCGGCCCGGCCAGCGTACGACCAGCCCCTACCGCCAGGGCCGCACCGGGGTGTCGGGGTGGTACACGCGATAGCCGCCGACCTCCCGCACCGGCGCGGCGTCGGCCCGGTCGGCGAGTAGCCTCCGCAACCGCCGGTCCATCGGCGAGTCGATCTCCACCACGTAGCCCGGCCGCTCGGCCCGCCCCACCTGCCGCCAGTACGGTCGGTAGCGGTTCTGCCCCGGTGACAGGTTCCCGTCGAGCACCCCGCAGACCACCGACTCGTCCGTGTTGAAGATCAACCGGTTGCAGGTCCAGTAGTCCCCGTACACCTCATGGGGTCCGTCGGCGCGCAGCGCGGCGGCCAGCTCCCGGGCCTGGCGTTCCTCGGTCCGCGACGCCGCGGTGCCGGTGGCCGCGAACAGCACGGTGATCACCAGGGTGGTCACTGTCAGCGCGGCCAGCACCGCGGCGGACAGCGCGCCGGTGAATCGCCCCAGCACGCTGCTGGTGCCCCGCCAGGCGGTCAACGCCGCCACCCAGAGCGGCCAGAGCACCGCCGGCAACGACAGTTGCAGCACCGACAGGTAGCGGGCGTTGTCCAGCGGGCTGGTCGCGGCGAGCGGACTGCGCACGTACGACAGCAGTGTCAACGCCGCGCCGACGACCAGCGCGAGCTGCACGACCGGCCCGACCCGAGCCCCACGTAGCCCGCCGGCCCCGCGTCCGACCCGCTCCGCACGCGGGGCCCCGGCGGCGCGCCGGTACGCGAGCACAGCGAGTGCCGCGGCGGCCAGCAGCAGCACCGGGTACAACAGACCGAACCACTGCTGCCAGCGTCCGCAACCGTCCACCGGGCAGAGCCCGTGCGCCAACGGCACGCCCTCCAGCAAGCCGCCCCGGATCCGGTCGGACCACGGCGGCTGCGGGCCGACCTTGGTGCTGACCTGCCGGAACACCGACAGCGAGTCGTCACCGGGTCCGGCCCGCAGGTTGTCGATGATCATCGGGGCGACGCCGACGACCACCCCCGCCACCAGCAGCAGACCGGACCAGCCGAGCAGCTCCCGCCGTACCGCCCAGACCAGGGCCAACCCGGCGACAGCGAGGTACGGCAGGATCAGCCAGTCCGACCAGACGGCCAGCCCGACGAGCAGCCCGAACAGGCCGACCGCCAACCGACGGCGGTGGACCGTGCCGGCGGCCAGCCCCACGGTGATCAGCAGCATCAGCAGCACCGCCGGCTTCACCTCCGGCCGCCCGCCGACGACGGTGAGCTGGTCGCGCACCACCCGCTCCGGCCCGAGCGCGAGCAGACCCACAACGAAGGCGGCGAACCACGGGGTGCAGAGGCGGCGGGTCAACCGGTGGATCAGGTAGAGGAAGACCGCGTACAGCGCGAGCATCGGCAGGCGCAGCACCGGCCAGCTCGGCCCGGCCACCGCCACCAGGGGAGCGGCCAGGTATGACTCCAACATCCCCATGTAGTGCTGGCCGTAGAGGAAGACCGGGCGTTCCCTGCCCTGCCCGATGTGCAGCGCGGCGAGACCGAACGTCGCCTCGTCGCTGTTCGACACCGGCACCGTGAACAGCGTCAGGACCAGCCGGTAGACGACACCGGCGAGCCCGAACAGCAGCGCGGCGAGCGCCGGTCGATCGAGTCGCGGGCGCCATCGCCCACGGTGCTGCTCTGGATGCGACACGACCAACGCCCCCGTCGTCGTCCCGACCGGAGTGTTTCACGTTCGGTCGGGCCGCCGAGGCCGATCGGCGCAGCCCGGTGGGGCTGGGTCGGCCACACGGTGACCGGGCCGGATCGGCGCGGCCCGGGTTGGCTCGCGTGGCCGTGGCTGTCGACGTGTGGCAGGGTTGGCGCGTGCCACCCACTCCCGCCGGCCAACTGGCCGTTCCGAACCTGCACCGGGCCGCGCGGATCGAGGACGCCGTGCACCAGCTCGTCGAGCGCCGGCTGCGGCGCACCGGCTGGCGGGTCAACATCGTCGCGTACACCGGCTATGGCGCGCCGGGTTGGGTGCGGGTGATGTGTCGGGTGCTGCTGGGCCGTCCGGACACCCGTCAGCGGGGTCGGCTCGACAAGGTTCGCGGCTGGCGCAGCTTCACGACGTTGCCCAACAAGCACGTCACGGTGACCATCGAGGCCGGCGGGGTGCGACACGAGACGCGGGCCGACCGCAGCGGCTTCGTCGACACGCTGGTCGAGGCGGACCTGCCGCCCGGTTGGGGTACGGTCCGGCTCAGCGTCCCGGACGCCGAGCCGGTCGACGCCCCGGTGCGCATCCTCGACCCGGAGGTCAAGTTCGGCATCATCTCCGACATCGACGACACGGTGATGGTGACCGCGCTGCCCCGGCCGCTGCTCGCCGCATGGAACACGTTCGTGCTCGACGAGCACGCCCGCAACGCGGTGCCCGGCATGGCGGTGCTCTACGAGCGGCTGGTCACCGCGCACCCCGGCGCACCGGTCTTCTACCTCTCCACCGGCGCCTGGAACGTGGCCCCGACCCTGACCCGCTTCCTGTCCCGCCACCTCTACCCGGCCGGGCCGCTGCTGCTCACCGACTGGGGCCCGACCGCCGACCGCTGGTTCCGCAGCGGCATGGAACACAAGCGGTCCACCCTGGCCCGGCTGGCCAAGGAGTTTCCCGACGTGCGCTGGCTGCTCGTCGGCGACGACGGCCAGCACGACCAGGAGATCTACCGTGAGTTCGCCGCCGCCCACCCGGAGAACGTCGCCGGGGTGGCGATCCGCCGCCTCTCTCCGACCCAGTCCGTGCTGGCCGGCACCCTGCCCGCCCCCGCCGGCCGACCGTCGTCGGGGCCGGTGGGGCAGAAGTGGCTGTCCGCCCCGGACGGCGCCGGCCTCTGGCAACTGCTCCGCGACGCCGGCCTGGTCTGATCCTCTGACGCCGACGGCCCCAACGGCGCCTCGCGCCAGGACCGGCCCCGTGGGCGTCCCGTCCTGAACGGTCAGCGGCTGACTTCGCAGAGTGAAAGCTGTGAAGAATACTTGCGTGGCAGTCCTGTAGCACTGAACATACTTTCGTGCGTGTCGACTTTCATCGATCCCTTCCCGGGCTGGCGCTGGTAGCGGCGCTGACGCTCGGCGCGGCCCACCCCACTGCCGCATCTCCCTCCCCAACCACGCCGCCGGGCACCGTGCCGGTGGCCGCCCAGGCAGCCTGCGTGACAGATCCGGCCACCCCGAAACGGCAGTTCCGGGGCATGTGGATCGCCAGCGTGGCCAACATCGACTGGCCCAGCCGCACCGGCCTCACCGCCGCCGCCCAACAGGCGGAGTACCGGGGTTGGCTCGACCTGGCCAAGCAGCGTCGGATGAACGCCGTCGTCGTGCAGGTCCGTCCCGCCGCCGACGCCTTCTGGCCGTCGACGTACGAGCCGTGGTCGCAGTGGCTCACCGGAACCCAGGGAGGCAATCCCGGCTACGACCCGATGGCCTTCATGGTGGCCGAGGCGCACGCCCGCGACCTGGAGTTCCACGCCTGGTTCAACCCGTACCGGGTCGCGACCCACACCGACCTGACCAAGCTGGCCGCCAGCCACCCGGCCCGCACGAACCCGGGCTGGGCGGTCGCCTACAACGGCCAGCTCTACTACAACCCCGGCATCCCCGCCGTCCGGGCCTTCGTGCAGACCGCGATGATGGACGCCGTCAGCCGCTACGACATCGACGCGGTGCACTGGGACGACTACTTCTACCCGTACCCGGGCAGCGGTGGGGGCTTCCCCGACCAGGCCACGTACGCCCAGTACGGCGCCGGCTTCAGCACCATCGCCGACTGGCGGCGCAACAACGTCAACCTGCTGGTGCAGGAGATGAGTGCCAAGATCCGGGCGGCGAAACCGTGGGTGAAGCTCGGCGTGAGCCCGTTCGGCATCTGGCGCAACGCCGGCACCGACCCGCTCGGCTCGCGCACCACCGGCCTCCAGTCGTACGACGCGATCTACGCCGACACCCGACGGTGGGTGAAGCAGGGTTGGATCGACTACATCGCCCCGCAGATCTACTGGCAGATCGGCCACCCCGCGGCCGACTACGCGGAATTGGTCCGCTGGTGGTCGGAGACCGTCAACGGGACCACAGTGCAGTTGCTCGTCGGGCAGGCCACCTACCGCGCCGGGGCCTCCGGGCAGGATGCCGCCTGGCAGGACCCGGCCGAACTCACCGACCATCTGACCCTCAACCGCGCCTACCCCCGGATCCTCGGCGACATCCACTTCAGCGCCAAGGACGTACGCGCCGACCGCATCGGTGCCGTCTCCCGGCTGACGACCGACCACTACCGCCGGCCCGCCCTGGCACCGGCCGGGGTGGGCGGTGCCGCGCCCGCCGCGCCGAACCTCACCTCGGCGGTACGCGGCACCGGCGGCGTGACGCTGAACTGGCAGCGTGGCACCGCCGGCAGCACGGCCTCGTACGCCGTGTACCGACTGCCCGGCGACGGCTCGGTCGACCCCTGCGACCTGGCCGATGCCCGCAACCTGCTCGGCACGGCGCGTGCCGCAGGCAGCACCGGGACGTTCACCGACGCCACCGCCGCAGCCGGCTCGACCTACCGGTACCTGGTGACTGCCCTGGACCGGCTGCACCACGAGAGCCCGGCCAGCAACGCGCGGGTGGTCACCGGCACCGGCGGCACGTTCAGCGTGATCGTGGACAACACCACCACTGGTGGCTTCACCGCCGCCGCCACCTGGGGCACCTCGTCGTACCTCACCACGCGGTACGGCACGAACTACCGGTTCGCCGAGCCGCAGGCGGTCAGTGACCCGGCCTGGTTCAGCGCGACGCTGCCCGCCGCCGGCTCGTACCGGGTCGAGGTCTGGTACCCGGCCGATCCCGGCTACAACAGCGCCACGCCGCACCTGGTGGCCACCGCGAACGGGACCGTGACGGCCTCCGTCGACCAGCGCAGCGGCGGCGGCCAGTGGCGGGTGCTGGGCACCTACGACTTCGCCGCGGGGACGCGCCAGGTCGTCGGGGTCAGCCGCTGGACCAGCACGACCGGGTACGTCGTCGCCGACGCCGTCCGGATCACCCGGCTCTGAGCCCGCGCCGTTCCCCCGAGGCGTCTCGACGTCTCGGGGGAACGGTCCCGCTCACCCGTCAGTCGCGGCGGAGCCAGACGGCACCCAGCGGGGGAACCTGGAGGGCGGCCGAGGCGACCATCCCGTGCCACGGCACGTCCTCGGCCCGTACCTCACCCAGGTTGCCCACCCCGGAGCCGCCGTAGTGGTGCGCGTCGGTGTTGAGCACCTCGGTCCACGTCCCGCCGGCCGGCAGGCCGACCCGGTAGTCGTGCAGCGGCTGGGCGGAGAAGTTCGCCACGCACACCAGCGTCGAGCCGTCCGGGGCGATCCGGACGAACGACACGGTGTTGTTGGCGACGTCGTCGCCGGCGATCCAGCGGAAGCCCGCCGGCTCGGTGTCCTGTGCCCAGAGCGCAGGAGTCTCCCGGTACACCCGGTTGAGGTCACCGACGAGTCGTTGCACACCGGCGCGGGCCGGGTCGTGGAGCAGGTACCAGTCGAGGCCGCGCTCCTCGCTCCACTCCCGGTCGTCGGCCATCTCGGAGCCCATGAAGAGCAGTTGCTTGCCGGGGTGCGCCCACATGTACGCCAGCAGCGCGCGCACGTTCGCCAGCCGCTGCCAGGTGTCGCCGGGCATCTTGCCGGCCAGTGAGCCCTTGCCGTGCACCACCTCGTCGTGGCTGATCGGCAGCACGTAGTTCTCGCTCCAGGCGTACGCCAGGGAGAAGGTGAGCTGGTGGTGGTGGTGCTGGCGGTAGATCGGGTCCTTCGAGGTGTAGAGCAGGGTGTCGTGCATCCAGCCCATGTTCCACTTGAACCCGAAGCCCAGCCCGCCCTCGGCGGTGGGGCGGGTGACCCCCGGCCAGGCGGTGGACTCTTCGGCGATCATGACGACGCCGGCGTGGTGCTTGTAGACCGTCGCGTTCACCTCCTGCATGAACGCGATGGCCTCCAGGTTCTCCCGGCCGCCGTACTTGTTGGGGGCCCACTCGCCGTGGTTACGGGAGTAGTCCAGGTAGAGCATGGAGGCGACCGCGTCGACCCGCAGCCCGTCGACGTGGAACTGGTCGCACCAGTAGAGCGCGTTGGCGACGAGGAAGTTGCGGACCTCGTTGCGGCCGAAGTCGAAGACGTACGTGCCCCAGTCGGGGTGCTCGCCGCGCCGCGGGTCGGGGTGCTCGTAGAGCGGGGTGCCGTCGAACCGCGCGAGGGCCCACTCGTCCTTCGGGAAGTGCGCGGGCACCCAGTCCAGGAGTACGCCGATGCCGGCCTCGTGCAGCCGGTCCACCAGGTACCGGAACTCGTCCGGGTCACCGAACCGGGAGGTCGGCGCGTAGTAGCCGGTCACCTGGTAGCCCCAGGAGCCGCCGAACGGGTGCTCCATCACGGGCAGGAACTCCACGTGCGTGAAGCCCAGCTCGGTGACGTACGCGGTGAGCTGCTCGGCCAACTCGCGGTAGCCCAGGCCGGGCCGCCACGAGCCGAGGTGCACCTCGTAGACGCTCATCGGTTCCTGGTGCGGCTGCCGCTCGGCCCGCCGGGCCAGCCAGTCCGCGTCGTTCCACCGGTACGTCGAGTGGTGCACCACCGAGGCGGTGGCCGGCGGCACCTCGGCGTACGCCGCGAGCGGGTCGGCCTTGTCCCGCCACTGCCCGTCGGCGCCCAACACCCGGTACTTGTAGCGGGCGCCGACCCGGGCGTTGGGGACGAACAGCTCCCACACCCCGCTGGACCCGAGCGACCGCATCGGCCAGCCGTCGTCGGGGCCCCAGCCGGTGAAGTCGCCGATCACCCGCACCCCATGGGCATTGGGTGCCCAGACGCTGAACGCCACGCCCTCGTCGAAGACCCGGGCGCCGAGCGCCTCCCACAGTCGCTCGTGCCGGCCCTCGCGGATCAGGTGCAGGTCCAGCTCACCGAGGGTCGGCGGGTAGCGGTACGGGTCGTCGTGGGCGGTCCCGTCGACCTCCACCCGGTAGTCGAGCACCGTGCCGTCGACCTGTGCCTCGAAGACGCCCACGTCGTGCACCCGCTTCATCGGGTGCCGCTCGTCGCCGACGAGCAGCGCGACGTCGCCAGCGCCTCGGCGCATCGTGCGGATCGTCGTCGAGCCGTCGGCGGGGTGCGCGCCGAGCAGCGCGTGCGGGTCGTGCGTCGCGCCGGAGATCAGCTGGTCCATCGGTCGTCCTTCGGGGCGGCGTCGGTCGGTGCGGAGGCGGGCGGGCGGGGCTTCGCCGAGCGGGCAGCGGACGAGCGGGTCGCAGCCGAGCGGGGGTCGGACGGGCGAGGGGCGGACGGGCGGGCCGTTGTCGGGCTCGCGCTGTCCGTCGGCGCCGGGGTCGTCGGCGCGGTGCCGCCGGACAGCTCCGCCGGGACGTCGGCGACGGCGAGTTTCGCCGGTTCGACGCCGGCGGGATCCGGCGCGGCGGGTGCGACCGGGCGGCGCACTGTCAGCACGTGCGCGGGTTGCAGGTACGGGTCGAGGCGCACCGCGTTGCGCTGACCCCAGTCGTAACTCGTGCCGGTCACCTCGTCGTACACGGTGAACCGCTCATGCCAGTCGAAACCGAGCGCCGGCATGTCGAGCGTCGTGTTGCCCCACTGCACGGCGCGCGGGTCGAACGAGCAGATCACGATGACCGTGTTGCCGGTCTCCGGGTCGTGCTTCGACCAGCAGAGCAGCGCCGGGTTGTCGATCTCGTGGAAGCGCAGGTTGCGGAGCTGGTGCAGGGCCGGGTTGTCCCGGCGTACCCGGTTGAGGGTGGTCAGGAACGGTGCCAGCGAACGGCCCTGCGCCTCCGCTGCGGCCCAGTCCCGGGGTCGCAGCTCGTACTTCTCGTTGTCCAGGTACTCCTCGGCGCCCGGCCGGGCCACGTGCTCGAACAGCTCGTAGCCCGCGTACAGGCCCCAGGAGGGGGAGAGCAGCGCGGCCAGCACCGCCCGGATCTTGAACATCGGCGGGCCGCCGTGCTGCAACGACTCGTGCAGGATGTCCGGGGTGTTCGGCCAGAAGTTCGGCCGCATGTAGTCGGCCGCCTCGATCAACTCCTCGCAGTACGCCCGCATCTCGGCTGCCGTCGTGCGCCAGGTGAAATAGGTGTACGACTGAGTGAAGCCGACCTTGCCGAGGCCGTGCATGATCGCCGGCCGGGTGAACGCCTCGGCCAGGAACAGCACGTCCTCATCGACCGCCTTGACCTCGGCGATCAGCCAGTGCCAGAAGTCGAACGGCTTGGTGTGCGGGTTGTCCACCCGGAAGATCCGGATGCCCTCGCCGACCCAGTGCAGCACCACCCGCAGCACCTCGGCCCGGATGCCCTCCGGGTCGTTGTCGAAGTTGACCGGGTAGATGTCCTGGTACTTCTTCGGCGGGTTCTCCGCGTACGCGATGCTGCCGTCCGCGCGGGTGGTGAACCACTCCGGGTGTTCGGTGACCCACGGGTGGTCCGGCGCGCACTGCAACGCCAGGTCCATCGCCACTTCCAGGCCCTGTGCCGCCGCCGCCTGGATGAAGGCCCGGAAGTCCGCCGGCGTACCCAGGTCGGGGTGGATCGTGTCGTGGCCGCCCTCGGCGGCGCCGATCGCCCACGGTGAGCCCACGTCGGTCGGCCCGGCGGTGAGCGCGTTGTTCGGGCCCTTGCGGTTGACCCGGCCGATCGGGTGGATCGGCGGCAGGTAGAGCACGTCGAAGCCCATCGCGGCCACCCCTGGCAGCCGCTCGGTGGCGGTCGCGAAGGTGCCGGACCGCCCGCCCACCGCTCCTTCGGAGCGGGGGAAGAACTCGTACCAGGCCGAGTAGAGCGCCCGCTTGCGGTCAACCCAGATCGAGTACGTGTCACCGGCGGTGACCAGCTCCCGCACCGGGTGCTCCCAGAGCAGGTCGGCCAGGGCCAGCGCCGGGCCGACCCGCTGGGCCAGCGGCAGGTCGGTGTCGACCAGCGCGGTGAGCGCATCGGCGACCCGGGGCCGGTCGGCGGCCGGCACGAGGCCCCGGGCGGCGGCGAGGACCCGAGCGCCCTCGGCCAGGTCGTTGGCCAGGTCCTCCGGCCCCTGCCCGGCGGCGATCTTCTTGGTCACTGCGTTCTGCCAGGTCAGGTACGGGTCCTGGAACGCCTCGACGGAGAAGGTCCACGAGCCGACGGCGTCCGGTGCGATGGTGGCGTGCCAGCGGTCCTGGCCGGGCTCGCCGGGGCGCATCCGGGTGAACGGCCGGCTCGCGCCGTCCGGCCCAGCCCACACCACGTTGCAGCCCAGCGCGTCGTGCCCCTCCCGGTAGGCGCGCGCCGACACCGGAACCGGCTCGTCGACCACCGCCTTGGCCGGGTATCGCCCGCACGAGACGACGGGGGAGACGTCTTCGATCGGGAACCGTCCAGTCACCCCGCCAACCTACTGCGCGAGATCCGTTCGCGCGCGGCCAAGCCGTCGTCGCCGAGTAAGGAGCCGACAAGTGCGTCCAGTCCCGCGTGCCACCGAGCTTCGGGCCAGTCGCGCAGGTGTTCGACCAGGTCGCTGCGGACGGCGGCGAGCAGGGCGTGGGCCAGGTAGTCCGCCGACTGCGGGCCGCGTGCCTCCGCGACGAGGACGGCGAGCAGGGCGTGCCAGTGGTCGTACGCCTCATTGCGGTACGGACTGCCGCCCCCGGCGCTCTCCAGCGCCAGCGTGAGCACCCGGTTGTCGAGCTTGAAGCGCAGCATGGCCCGCAGCAGGTCGACGGCCTGTCCCGGACGACGAAAGGACGATCATGTCGAACAACCAGCTGCGCTACATCGCCGTCCTGACCATCCGCGACGGGCGGCTCGTGCACTATCGCGACTACTGGGATCCGATCGCCGCACAGGAACTGCTCGGTGGCGGCCTGGTGCGCTCATGATCCTGGTCATCGGTGGCACCGGAACCACCGGCCGCGTCGTCGCCGCCACACTCGCCGAGCGTGGTCACCCCACCCGGATCGCCAGCCGACGCCCCTCCCCGGGAGGCTTCCGCTTCGACTGGTACGACCCGACCACCCACCCGGACGCTCTGAGTGGTGTGCGCGCGATCTACGCCATCCCGCCGGTCGGCGAGGTCGACCCGGCACCGATCATGCTGCCCTTCCTTGACCGGGCACGCAGCGCCGGTGTCCACCGGGTGGTTCTGCTCAGCTCCTCGGCCATCGGGCCCGCCGACCACGGACTGGGCCTGGTGCACGCACGGTTGGGTGAGCTGTTCCCGGAATGGGCGGTTCTGCGGCCGTCCTGGTTCATGGAGAACTTCGTCAGTGAGCAGCCGCACGCCGTGACCGCCCGCGATCATGGCGAGATCGTCAGCGCCACCGGCGTCGGCAGGGTCGGCTTCGTCGACCCTGCCGACATCGCCGAGGTGGCGGTGCGGGCTCTCACTGACCCCACCCCGCACAACACCGACCACATCATCACGGGACCAGCGGCGCTGAGCTACGACGAGATCGCCGCCGTCCTCACCGAGGTTGGTGGCCGGCCGGTCAGACACCGTCCGATCGACGCGGCGGAACTCGCCGCACGCCACAGCGCGAACGGCATACCGCCGGACTTCGCCCGCTTCCTCGCGAGCCTGGACACGGCGATCGCGGCAGGCGCGGAGGACCGGACGACGTCGACCGTCGCGGACGTGACGGGTCGCACGCCACGATCCTTCCGGGACTTCTGCCGGGACCGCCTGAGCGGCGGCGGCCCGACACGAGTGGCTGGTGGCCGGTGAGGAATGGCGGTCGGACTCTCAGCGAACCGGGCCCGTTGCTCGCCTCGGCGGGTCGAGGCCTGGGGACGGACGTTGCGGTGAGCGTGATGACACAGGGGCATATTGATGACTCAGGGACATCACGCTCGCCGGGGTGTTTCCTCGCGCGGAGGTCACTCTCCGTTGCGCACCGGCGCAATGCGCGGAGGTGACGTAGCCTCCCGCCATGATCGAACGGGTGAGGGTCGCGGTTGTCGGGGTCGGTAACAACACGTCGGCACTGGTGCAGGGGCTGGCTCTCTACCGTCAGAGCGGCAGCCTGGTCGGAATCCGCAGGCCGACGATCGACGGGATCGGGGTGGGGGACATCGACATCGTGGCGGCCTTCGCCACCTCCGAGGAGAAGGTCGGTCGGGACCTGACCGAGGCGATCTTCCTGGCACCCAACAACTTCCCCCGGCTGGACTGCGGCCTGCCCACAGCGGGCGTGCCTGTCACGAAAGGCCTCGTCGCCGCGACCGAGGGGCCGCGGGTGGCGGCGGCACTGGCCGGCGCGGAGGTGCTGCTCTACTCGGCGCCCAGCGGCCGGCCGGAGATCGCCCAGGCGTACGCCGAGGCGGCCCACACGGCGGGCGTCGCATTCATCAACACCACCGCCGACCCGGTCGCCCGCGATCCACGCCGGATGGAGAGGTTCGAGGCGGCCGGTCTGCCGCTGCTCGGCGACGACCTGGCCAGCCAGTTCGGCACCTCGGTGCTGCACAAGGCGCTGCTGCGGCTGCTTGAGGAACGCGGCCTCACCCTGGTCAGCTCCTACCAGGTCAACCTGGGCGGCACCGAGGACTTCCGCAACCTGGTCGAGAACCCCGACACCAAGATGCGGTCCAAGCTCAACGCCTTGTCGGGGGCTGGCAGCGTTGAGGTGGCTCCGCTCGGCTACCTGCCGCATCTCGCGTCGCAGAAGGTGGCGCACCTCAACCTTGAGGCGCAGGGTTGGGGTGCGACAGCGGTGAGCCTCGACGTGAAGCTGAAGGTGCACGATCCGAGCGGGGCCGCCGGCGTCAACATCGACCTGATCCGCATCGCCGCGAGCGCGCTACGGGACGGGCGTGGTGGTCACTCTGCCGAGGCGACCTCGTTGTTCAAGTCGCCGCCCGGAACGGCGATCTGACGTCCGTCTCCCTCAGGCCGCGCCAACGGAGCGGTAGACCTCCAGGGTCTGCCGGGCGATCGCGTCCCAGGAGAAGTGCTCCACCGCGCGCCGCCGGCCGGCCAGGCCGAACCGCTCGGTGCGTGCCGGGTCGGCGAGCAGCGTGTTGATCGCGGCCGCCAGGTCGGCCACGAAGCGTTCCGGGTCCAGTGGGGTGCCGGAGCCGTCGGTGGCCTGCGCGATCGGCACCAGCAGGCCGGTCTCGTCGTCGGCCACGACCTCGGGGATGCCGCCGGTCGCGGTCGCCACCACGGCCGTCTCGCAGGCCATCGCCTCCAGGTTGACGATGCCCATCGGTTCGTAGATCGACGGGCAGACGAACACGGTGGCGTGCGTCAGCACCTGGATCACCTCGGGCTTCGGCAGCATCTCGGCCACCCAGACCACGCCGGAACGGTTGGCCCGCAGCTCGGCGACCAACTCCTCCACCTCGGTGGCGATCTCGGCGGTGTCCGGCGCGCCCGCGAGCAGGACGAGCTGGGTGTCCGCCGGCAACTCCCGGGCGGCCCGCAGCAGGTACGGCAGCCCTTTCTGCCGGGTGATCCTGCCCACGTAGACCACGCTGGGGCGGGACGGGTCGACACCGAGCCGGTCGAGCACGTCGGTGCCCTGATCTGGGGCGTACTGGACGGTGTCGATGCCGTTGTAGACCACCCGGACCCGGTCGGGGTCGATCTGCGGGTACGCGGTGAGCACGTCGTTGCGCATCCCGCCACTGACCGCGATCACCGCGTCGGCGGCCTCCATCGCGGTGCGCTCGATCCAGGAGGAGAGCGCGTAACCGCCGCCGAGCTGCTCGGCCTTCCACGGCCGCAGCGGCTCCAGGCTGTGCGCGGTCACCACGTGCGGCACCCCGTGCAGCAGCTTCGCGGTGTGGCCGGCCAGGTTCGCGTACCACGTGTGGCTGTGCACCACGTCGGTGCCGGCCGCGCCGGCGGCCATCTCCAGGTCCACGCCCATCGTGCGCAGCGCGGCGTTCGCGACGGTCAGACCCGGCGGCTCGGCGTACGCGGTGACGCCCGGCTCGGTGCGCGGCAGGCCGAAGCAGTGCACCCGTACGTCGGCGAGGCCGCGCAGCTCCCGAGCCAGGTACTCGACGTGCACGCCCGCGCCGCCGTAGACCTCCGGCGGGTACTCGCGGGTGAGCAGATCGACGCGCAGGGAACCGGTGGCCGGGGAGGAGTCGGTCATGTGCGCACCCTAGTGCAGAAGACTCCCCGTACGAGTGGTGAAGTGGGACGCGGGTGGATAGCGTCGTGGCATGGCTGCCAAGGTGCTCGCGATCGTCCTGGCGGGTGGGGAGGGCAAGCGCCTGATGCCACTCACCACGGATCGGGCCAAGCCGGCCGTCCCGTTCGGCGGGATGTACCGCATGGTCGACTTCGTCCTCTCCAACCTGGCCAACGCCGGCTATCTCAAGATCGTCGTGCTGACCCAGTACAAGTCCCACTCTCTCGACCGACACATCACCAAGACCTGGCGGATGTCCACGCTGCTCGGCAACTACGTCACCCCGGTGCCCGCGCAGCAGCGTCGTGGCCCGTGGTGGTTCGCCGGCTCGGCCGACGCCATTTACCAGAGCTTCAACCTCATCAACGACGAGCAGCCCGACTACGTGATCGTCTTCGGCGCCGACCACATCTACCGGATGGACCCGCGGCAGATGGTGGAGGACCACATCGCGTCCGGCGCGGCGGTGACCGTCGCCGGCATCCGCCAGCCGCTGTCGATGGCCGACCAGTTCGGCGTCATCGAGGTCGGCGAGGACGGCAAGCGGATCCGGGCGTTCCGCGAGAAGCCCACCGACGCTGTCGGCCTGCCCGACGCGCCGGACGAGATCTACGCCTCGATGGGCAACTACGTCTTCACCACCCGGGCGCTCTGTGAGGCGGTCGAACGCGACGCGGAAGACAAGACCAGCAAGCACGACATGGGCGGCAGCATCATCCCGATGCTCGTCGAACGGGGCGAGGCGAACGTCTACGACTTCCGCGACAACGAGGTGCCGGGCAGCACCGACCGTGATCGCGGCTACTGGCGCGACGTGGGGACGCTCGACTCGTTCTACGACGCGCACATGGATCTGATCAACGTGCACCCCGTCTTCAACATGTACAACTTCGACTGGCCGATCTACACCGAGCAGCTGCCGTGGCCGCCGGCGAAGTTCGTCCACCAGTGGGGTGAGCGGGTCGGCCGCGCGGTCGGCTCGATGGTCTCCCCGGGCGTGGTGATCTCCGGCTCGTTGGTGGAGAACTCGATCGTCTCGCCGAAGGTGCGGGTGCACTCCTGGGCGCACGTCGAGGGCTCGGTGCTGATGGAGGGTGTGGAGATCGGCCGGCACGCGGTGGTCCGGCGGGCCATCCTGGACAAGAACGTGTTCGTCCCGGAGGGCGTCGAGATCGGCGTCGACCTGGAGAAGGACCGGCAGCGTTACACAGTTTCCGACAACGGCATCGTGGTGATCGGCAAGGGCCAGAAGGTCGAGCCGTGACCGACAGGCACTCCCCGAGGAGGATCCCGCAGTGACCCACCCCCGTGCCGGCCAGCCCGCCGAGCCCGCCGACCTGGTCGACGTGCCGCGCCTGGTGACCGCCTACTACGCCGAGCATCCGGATCCTGCGGACCCGGCCCAGCAGGTCTCCTTCGGCACCTCCGGCCACCGCGGCTCCAGCCTGCGCAACGCGTTCAACTCCGACCACATCCTGGCGGTCACCCAGGCGCTCTGCGACTACCGGCGCGAGCAGGGGCTCGACGGGCCGCTCTTCCTCGCCCGGGATACCCACGCGCTCTCCGCGCCGGCCGCTGTGGACGCCCTGGAGGTGCTCGCCGCCAACGGGGTCACCGTGCTGGTGGACAGCCGCGACGGTTACACCCCGACCCCGGCGCTGTCGCACGCGATCCTCACGCACAACCGTGGGCGGACCAGCGGGCTCGCTGACGGCATCGTCATCACCCCGTCGCACAACCCGCCCGACGACGGCGGTTTCAAGTACAACCCCACAAACGGTGGGCCGGCCGACACCGACGTGACCAGGTGGATCCAGGACCGGGCCAACGCCATCCTGGCCGCCGGGCTCAAGGAGGTCCGCCGGATCACCTACGCGCGGGCCCGGGCCGCGGACACCACCGGGGAGTACGACTTCCTCGCCAACTACGTCGACGACCTGCCGGCGGCGATCGACATCGACGCGATCCGCGATGCGGGGATCCGCATCGGCGCGGACCCGTTGGGCGGGGCGAGCGTGGCGTACTGGGGTGAGATCGCCGAGCGGCACCGGCTGGACCTGACAGTAGTCAACCCGACTGTCGACCCGACCTGGCGGTTCATGACCCTGGACGGCGACGGCAAGATCCGGATGGACTGCTCCTCGCCGAATGCGATGGCGTCGCTGATCGCCGCGCGGGCCGACTACCAGATTTCCACGGGCAACGACGCCGACGCCGACCGGCACGGCATCGTCACCCCGGACGCCGGGCTGATGAACCCGAACCACTACCTGGCGGTGGCGATCGGTCACCTGTTCCGTACCCGCACCGAGTGGGGGCCGGACGCCGCGGTGGGCAAGACCCTGGTCTCCTCGTCGATGATCGACCGGGTCGCCGCCGACCTGGGTCGTCCGCTGCTGGAGGTGCCGGTCGGCTTCAAGTGGTTCGTGCCCGGCCTGCTCGACGGCGCTGTCGGTTTCGGTGGCGAGGAGAGCGCCGGGGCGTCGTTCCTGCGGCGTGACGGCTCGACCTGGACCACCGACAAGGACGGCCTGCTGCTCTGCCTGCTCGCCGCCGAGATCCAGGCCACCACCGGCCGGAGCCCGAGCGAGCACTGGGCGGAGTTGGCCGAGCGTTTCGGCGCGCCCTCGTACGCCCGGATCGACGCTCCGGCCACCCGGGAGCAGAAGGCAGTGCTCGGCAAGCTCTCTCCGGAGCAGGTCACCGCCACCGAGCTCGCTGGTGAGCCGATCACCGCCACGCTGACCACCGCCCCCGGTAACGGCGCGGCGATCGGCGGCCTCAAGGTCAGCACCGAGTCCGGCTGGTTCGCCGCCCGCCCGTCCGGCACCGAGGACGTCTACAAGATCTACGCCGAGTCCTTCCAGGGCCCCGACCACCTCAGGCAGATCCAGGAAGAAGCCAAGAACCTGGTAGACCAAGCCCTAACCCAGTCCTGACCCCCTACCCCCACCTCCCACCCCCGGCTCTCCTGGGGTGGGGTGGGTTAGCAGGGTGGGGGGTCGGCGGGTGGGGGTAGCTCCTGGCCGCGTCGGCGTAGCTCTTCGGGGAGCAGTTCGCGGAGCTGCTCGGGGAGGAACGGCAGGTCGAGCAGCGTCATCTTCAACTGGTTGCGCTCCTGGTAGCGCAGCGGGTCGAAGCGGACCACCAGACCGGCGTCGCGCCGGTACGAGATGTCCACCGTGCCGTCCGTCGCGGCGTCGCGGAACACCAACCCGTCCATCTCCACGACGACCGGCGACGAGTTGGGCTGCAACTCCAACCGGATCTTCTCGTCCGGGGAGAGCACCACCGCCCGGGAGATGCCGGCCATCGGCGCCGCCGGCGTGATCACCACCGAGTCCGCCGCCGGGGAGATCAGTGGACCACCGGCCGCGTAGCTGTACGCCGTCGAGCCGGTCGGAGTGGCGACCACAACGGCGTCGCTGCGGTAGTAGCCGTACTGCTGGCCGTCGATGGCGAGCGTGACGCTGACGAAACCGGCGCCCGGCTGACGGACCAACGCGATGTCGTTGAACGCCACGACGTCGTCGCCGCATACGTCACAGGCGAGGCAGGCGTGCGACTCGATCGTGAAGTCCTTCGACAGCAGCCGGCTCAGCGCCTCGGGCAGCTCCGGCGGTTCGATCTCGACGAGAAACCCCAACCGACCCAGGTGTACGCCGAGCACCGGTTTCGGGTCGAGGACGGCGGATCGCAGCGCACCCAGCATGGTGCCGTCGCCGCCGATGCTGATCAGGGCGTCGGCACGGGACGCCACCTGGTCCGCCGGCACCGGTTCGACAGAGGACGGGACGCGGTGCTGGTCCTCCTCGCGCACGTACAACGTCTTGCGGTGACGCGTCGCCCACCGTTCGATGATCCCGACCACCTCGGTGACATCCCGGGTGGGGTGCAGCACAAGTCCCAGCCCCGACACCCGTACAGCTCACCACATCGGCGGCGACCGTACCCGGCGTACACCGAAGGTGCGCCGACGGCCCGCGGACCGTCGGCGCACCTCGCCGCCGTCAGGGGCGGGGCTGCCCGGTGAGGTGAGTCAGCGAGCGGGCGACCAGGTCGTCGCGGGCCGCCGGGGGGAGGCCCTCCAACCCGAAGCCCAGATACACGGTGTCCCCGGTGACCACCACCGAACCCTCCTCGAACGCCTGCTGGCTGCGCGACCAGTCGTTGGCGTTACCACCGGAGCCGGCCGGTGGCCCGGCCACCGTCCAACCTCCCAGGTCGGCGGACTCGAACGAGGTTTCCGCCACCGTCGACCCGTCGACCACCACCCGGGCGTCGTCCAGGAAGACGCCAAGACCCTGGGTGCCCCAGTCCGAGGCGTACGTGATCGACACCTCGACCTGTTTGCCGGCGTACGCGGTCAGGTCGACAACGAACTCCTTCCAGCCGCTCGACGTCCCGGTCGCCGCGTTCCAGCTGCCGGTGCTGCCGGTGGGGGAGCAGCCCGCGCCCTGGTAGTGGGCGAGGAACGGGTGCAGCTGGTCCCAACCCGAGGCGCAGCTCTCCCCGGTGACCGTGCTGGTCTTGCCGTTGACGTCCGGCAGGGTCGTCCACTCGTCGCTGCCCACCTCGTGCGCCTCGACGAAGAGGAAGTCCCAGTCCTGCTCGATCTCGTACGAGGTGAAGAAGCGCAGTTCTCCGCTGCTCGCCCCGCTGAGGTCCACGGTGCGGGTGAGCCGCTTGTACGACTCGTCGGCCTGCCCGCTGTGCAGGTACCACTCACCCGTACGCGGGTCGAACGGCGCACCACCCGGTCGGGTCCAGCCCACCGGCGCGGAGCTGGCGAACTGCGGGAACTCGTCCGGCGGCAGGAAACTCGACGTGGTCAGGAACGACGCGGTGTGTCCCTGGTTCTCCGCCGAACCGGAGCCGTTGAGCTGGCCGGTGAAACCGGTGAACGCGCCGTCGCTTCCGGCGACCGGGAACGGCTCTCCCTCCGGCGCGGTGCCGCCGTCGCTGACGTAGGTGTGCGCCCCCAACCAGTACTGCTGGAAGTCGTTCAGCAGCGGCAGGCAGGCGGGATCGTCGGCGTTCGTGCACTCCGGCGGTGCGTCCGGGTGGTAGACGTACGAACCGTTGGCACCCTGGGCGAACAACGCGTACTGGCCGCTGACCAGGAGCTTCCCGCCCTCGTTCAGGTAGTCCCGAACGGCCAGTTCGGTGTCCAACGCAGCCCTGGCCGCGGTGCCGGCGACCTGGCCGGGGGAGCGCATGATCACGTCGTCACCGGTCTCCCACACCACGGCCCTGTAGTGCGACAGGACACCGAGCGGGTGCGGGGCCTTGCGGCCCATCGCGTCGAAGTCGTACACGTCGCTCGTCCGCCCGGCGGCGCTGAGCGACGCCGCGACCTCGTCGGCGTACTTCGCTGTGGTGCCGGTCTGCGCCGGGCTGAGGCCGGTGACGTCCTCTGCGGCGAGGACCAGCACGTCCCCTCCGATGTCGGTGTGCACCCGGTAGGTGAAGTGAACGCTTGCGACCACCCCGGACCGGGGTTTGTTGCCGGTGAACCAGACCTCCACCCGGTCGCCCGGCTTCGTGCCGCCGACAGTGCCGCGAAGCTCGGCGTAGTAGTCGTCGTGCGTGCCGCCGTACCGCTCACCGCCGCGCCACTCGCGGACCGCTACGGTCTTCGGCCGCCCACCGTTGACCGTGTAGTGCATCTTCACGTTCTTCAGCGCCCGCCGGGTGATCGCGGCGACCTGCTGGGTGCGCCCGTACGAGGTGTCGAAGGCGTCCACCACGAAGTCCGGGGTGCTCCGTCCGACGACCGAGACCGGCTCGTCCGGGTCCGCCGCCGACTTGGCCACGGCCAGCGCGAAGGGCAGGTTCTTGCTCACCTCCCCAGCGATCAACTCCTCGTCGTCGGGGAAGATGAAGCCGCTGACGCAGTCCTCCGGGCGCCACTCGTCGTCGGGGTCGACCGCCGAAGCGGCCTCGCACGTGGACATCTCCGGGGTGAAGCCCAGCGTGCCGTACCGAACGGTGGCGTGGCTGTCGGTGTCACCGTTCGTGGTGTAGAGCTCGGCGGAGATGTCCGGGTCGTAGCCGGGCACCGCCGGGTGCGCGTCGTCACCGGCCATCGCCTTGTAGATCTCGTCGTCCGGGGTGGGAGTGCTCACCTGCCAACCGAGGCCGTAGAGCAGCAGTTCGGCCGCCGAGTGGTAGTTGACGAAGAACTCGAACCCGACCCGCTTGAAGAGCCGGTCCAGTGCCTTGGTCTCCGGCTCCGAGTTGGGGCCCGAGCCCCGGTAGGTCTCGCTGTTCGGGTCCGGCGACGAACCCTCGTTGTCGTACCCCCACTTGTAGCTGAAGTTGCGGTTGAGGTCGACGCCGTCGCCCGAGCCGATCTGGCCGTCGCCGTTGTTGTCCCGCAGGTTCTTGCGCCACAGGCGGTTGCCCGAGGTGAAGGTGTGGTCGTAGCCGTCCGGGTTGGCCACCGGCAGGAACCACAGCTCGGTCGTGTCCAGGAGTCTGGTGATCTCCCGGTCGGTGCCGTAGCTGTCCAGGACGTGGTGCATCAGTCGGCGGGTCATCTCCGGCGTGATCCACTCGCGGGCGTGCTGCGCGCCGGCGTAGAGCACGGCGGGCCGCTTCCCGTCCTCGACGGTCCGCGCGTTCTTGGTGACCTTCACGGCGACGATCGGTTGGCCCTGCTGCGTGCGGCCGATCGTCTCCACCTTGGTCAGCTTGGGATATCGAGCCGCTGTGGCGTTCAGCTCGTCCCGCAGGCCGCCCGGCTCCCCATAGGGCCGGAACGCCGTCCAACCCGCCGCCGCCTGCTCCCGCAGCGCCTGCGACGCGTCCTTGCCGCGTACCTTCTTCACCGCCAACGGGACGCCCTGGTCGGTCAGCCGTTTCGCCTGCCGGCGGCTGAGCACCGTCTCGACAGTCGTCTTGCCGGTCGCGTCCGTCTTCGCGTCGTGGCCGAGGTCGACCCCCGCCGCGCGTAGCTGATCCCGCTGTTTCGCGTCGACAGTGCCGACGTAGACCTCCAGGCCGTCGCGGGCGCCCGGTTCGGATGGTGGCCGCGCGCTGGCGGGTGGGGTCAGTGCCAGTGCGCCGAGCAGGGTGACCACGCTGGCGATCGCCAGTCGTCTCGGTCTCATCGCGCCTCCTTGGGTGAAGGACCTGTAGGCGCGAGCCTTCGGTGTGGACTGATCGCTGTCAATCGGTCGATGGGTGGGCCGTTGCTGCCCGTGTCGATGCCGGAGCCGGCTGTGACAGGTGGCGGGTCGTGTGGGGAGGCTCCGTCAGCTCGCGCCGGGGCCGACGCGGGGAGTGCGCCGGCCCCGGTTGCGACGGCGTCAGCGTGCCAGCGGAATCCCGGCGCGTCGCTCGGGAAGCGGACCGGGCAGGATGCCGCAGAGCCGGGCGAGCTGGTCGGTAACCTTGGCGGGTTCGTCGAACGGGTCCAGTCCACTCACCTCGAAGGGATCCAGGACCGGTACCGTCACGTGCGAGATCAGCGGGTGCAGCGGTCGGTGGTCGGCCTCGCCCTGACCGAGCAGGTCCTCGTGCAGCTTCTCCCCGGGGCGTAGCCCGGTGTAGACGATCGGGACCGGGCTGGACGCCTGCTCGACCATGCGGCGGGCCAGGTCGTCGATCCGGACCGGCTCGCCCATGTCGAGCACCAGTGCCTCTCCGTCGCGGCCGATGGCGGCTGCCTGGAGGACCAGGTGCACCGCCTCCTGCACCGTCATCAGGTAACGGGTGACGTTGGGGTCGGTGACGGTCAGCGGCTGCCTTGCCTCGATCTGCCGTTGGAAGGCGGTCACCACCGATCCACGACTGCTCAGGACGTTGCCGAACCGGACGCTCAGGAAGGTGCCCGGGTAGGTCGCCGCCGCGTGCGCGGTCAGCATCTCGGTGATGCGCTTCGAGTAGCCGAGGACGCTGATCGGGTCGGCGGCCTTGTCGGTGGAGATGTTGACGAAACGGGCGACGTCCCGGCACGCGTCCAGCACGGAGAGCGTTCCCCAGACGTTCGTCTTGACCGCCTCGCCCGGGTGCCGTTCCAGCAGGGTCAGGTGCTTGAGCGCGGCGGCGTGGAAGACGATCTCGGGGCGGCGTTGCCGCATGATGCGCCGGACTCCCTCATCGTCCCGCAGGTCGGCGAGGATGAGTTCGGGTCCGTCCAGCAGCGCCCGCCCGGTGAGCGACATCTGAAGGCTGTGCAGGGCCGACTCGTCCCGGTCCAGCATCATCAGCTCACCGGGGTTGGCGCGCATGATCTGCCGGCACAGCTCCGAGCCGATCGAGCCCCCGGCGCCGGTGACCAGAACGCGTCGACCGGTGAGCCCGTTGTCGTCCAGGGTCAGGTCGCCGACCACCTGGCGTCGGCCGAGCAGGTCACTGATCTGGACGTCCCGCACGTCGCTGACCGTGATCCGGTGATCCACCAGCTCCCGGACCGGTGGCAGGACCTTGAACGCCGTGCCGGTGCGCAGGGTCGCCTCCCGCACCTCGCGGATCAGCGTGGCGTCGGCGTTGGCCACCGCGAAGATCACCGTGGTGGCGCCGGTGCGGCGGATCACGTCGACGAGGTGCTGCCGGCCGCCCAGCACCGGGACACCGGCGATGCGCAGGTCGTGTTTGCCCGGGTCGTCGTCGAGCGCGCCGACGGGTAGGTAGCGGCCCTTCGGGTCGCTGAGCATCGCGCGTACCAGGCCCTGCCCGGCCTCGCCGAGACCGAAGAGGAGCACCGGGGTCGCCGAGCGGGCGTCCGGGCGCATCGCACGGTCCCGCCGGTGGCGGTGCAGGAGACGGCAGCTGAGCATCAACAGCAGCGCCAGCGCGGCACCGATCACCGGGGTGCTGGCCGGCACCGGACGTTCGCCCAGCGCGAGAAGGGCGACGAGGACGATAGCCGCCGTGGTGGCGGTGGTGCCGGCGAGCCCCCGAACCTCCTCGACGGTGCCGAGGGGCTGACGACCGGACCGAATGCGACGCAGTGCGCTGACGCCGACGTGCAGCACGGCGGCTCCGCCGCCGAGCAGTATCGCGTTGACCGCCTGATCGATGGTGAGAGCTAGCTCGTACCTCGCCCAGCCTGCGACCGTGAACCCGCCGACCCAGCCGAGGGCGTCGGCGGCGAGGAAGATGGCGGTCCGACGACTCACCCTGGCCCGGCCGGTGGCTGTCGACGCCGTTTGCTCAACCCGTTGTATCTCCGGCGGCATCTATGACTCCCTGTCCTGTCCGTGGCCGAAGATGACCCAGGGCAGGTCAGGGGCCACGAACGTCCCCCAACTGCTTAGCGGAATATGCGCCGCCAAATCCGGTTTTCACATTTCTATGACCGGTTGTCTGATTCGACGTCGGGAATCCCGGCAGGCGTGCCGTTGCCGGTGAGGCTCCTCGCGGCGGCCCAGCATCGTGCCGTCACCCCCCGAGCGATCAACATGTGCGACGCGTACGCAGGGGCGTTTCGCTCGGTCGGTTGGCTCGTTGGGTCAGGAGCGACCATCCACATCCCAAAGGGGGCCCGCGCGCGATGACCTGGCCCGGGGCTGCCCTCGACCCCGGCGGGGCGACCGGTGCGACCGAGGCGCGGATGGATCGGCCAACCGGAGACCGGGCGTCTGGCGCCCGGCGGGATCTCGTCGGTCGGGTGCTCCGCTGCTATCCGGTGACCGTCGTCGTGCTCGCCCCGTACGCGCTGCTCATCCTGCCGATGGCGGCCTTCTACCGGAACCCGGAGATCGGTTTCATCGTCTCCCTGGTCGGGTTCGCGTTGCTGGGCAGCGTCGCCGTGGAGACGATCGGCTGGCTGTCCGCACGCCCCGATCCGCGCTGGCGAGAGGGTTTCCGACGCGCCCACGCCCGGTATCCGTGGCTCTATCCGGTCGCTATCGTGGTCACGCTGATCAGTGTCACAGCGAACGTGCTCGGGGCCCACCTCGGCAGGGGAACCATCGTCAACCAGGTCTCCGGTGACCTGTCCGGCGGGCCGCTCGCCATGGTGAGCACGCTCTTCTCGGGGTGGACGGCCCTGGGCTTCGCGTTGCTGGTGGCCAGCCACCTGAGTGGTCGGCTGTCACGGGCGAAGCTGTACGGCTGGCTGGCCGTCCTCGTCGGCGCGGAGGCCTACATCGCCGTGTTGACAGCCAGATCGGCACCCCTGGTCGCGCTGCTGTTCTTCGTGGCCTCCACCGGGGCGCTCTGCGGCGTCTTCCGACTGCGCCACCTGGTGTTCTGTGCGGTGGTGCTCTTCCTCGCGTGGCCGGCCGTGTTCGAGCATCGCAACGCCATCCGGGAGGATCGCGGCGTCGCGGTGGACACCAAGGTCACCGCCACCGACCGACTGCGGCTGGATAGTCAGCTCAGCGTGGTGGCGGGCTTCGACGTCCCGGTCGACCTGGGTCAACCCGGGGTCAGCGACTACCTGCGGTACGGGTTGGTGCCCCGGGTGTTGGATCCGGACCGGCCGCCGATCTCCACCGGGCAGCGGATCAACCAGTACATCGGCGGCGGGCCGACATCGGCGTACACCTTTCTGCTGCTGGGCAACATCTGGTTCTTCGACGGCGCCGTCGGCGTGGTCGCCGTGCATGCCTTCTGGGCCGCCGTGGCGGCGGTGCTGCTGCGCTGGCGGGGGCCCCCCGGCCCGATCCGGCTGAGCCTCTTCTGCCTGGTGCTCTTCGATCCGCTGCTCTGGTCCAACACCTATCCGGACTCCACCATCAGTTTTCTGCAACACGTGGTGGCGGCGATGCCGGTCTTCGTCCTGCTGGGGCTCAGCCGTCGACCCCTGCACGGGGCCCGCAAACCGGACCATGGTCGGTTGCCCACGGTCCCGGGCGCGCTCCGGTGACCGTACGGGTAGGCCGGCACGCGGTCGGCCGGGCCGACGCGCCAGCCGGTCGACGCACCGGTCGTCGGGCGCTGCTCGCGTTGGTCGTCGGCGGGCTCTCCAGCGGCGGCAACCTGCTGCTGGCGATCACCGTGACCCGACTGGAGTCGGTCGGCGGGCTGGGTCAGTTCGCCCTCGCCTTCTCGTTCTACATCGTCGGCTCCGGGTTGGTGCGGAGCACCGTCACCGACACCGTGCTGGCCACCGGGGACGGGGTCGCGTCGGCCGCCCGGCGGGCGATCCTGCTCGGCCTCGTCGGTGGCACCCCGGTCTGCGCCGCCGGCGCGGCGTACGGATCGCCCTACCTGCTGTTCGCGGGCCTCGCCCTGCCCGGGTTGGTCCTCTACGACTACACCAAGGCGGTCGCCGTCGGCATCGGCGCTCCCTCGGCGGCGATGGCCCAGGAGATCGCCTGGGCGGCGCTCACCGGGTGTGCCGCGCTGGCCGGTCTGCTCCGGGTGATCGACACGCCGTACGTCTTCGCCCTGTGGGCCGTCGGTGGTGCTCTCATCGGTGTGGTCGTCGCGGCCCGGCGCCGGTACGCGCTGGTGCCCGGCTGGCGGGTCAGCCGAGCCGAGACCCGCGTCGCGGCGGGGTTCGGTGCGCAGTTCCTGCTGACCACCGGGTCGGCGCAGCTGGCGCTGACCGCGGTGGCGCTGGTCGTCGGCACGGCGGTGGTCGGCGCGTTGAGCGCCGGGCGCACGCTGCTGGGCCCGGTCAACCTGGTGTTGTCGACGGCGGCCACGCTGATCCTGCCGCAGTTGGCCCGCACCCGTGCCGAGTCCCCCTCGGTGCGGACGCGGGCGGCTGTCCGGCTGGCACTACTGGTGGCCGCCGCCGTCCTGCCGTTGACCGTCGCGGTCGCCCTGCTGCCGGACTCGGTCGGCAAGGAACTGCTCGGCGCCAACTGGACCGTCGCCCGGAGCCTGCTGGTGCTGCTCGCGCTGGAGAGCCTGCTCGCCGTGCCGGCCGCGATCGGCTTCGCCGGGCTGCGGGTCGAGCGGGCGAGCCGGCGGGCGATCGTGCTCGGCATCCTGCTCGGCGGGCTCCGCGTACCGGCGGTCGTCGCTGGGGCGGTTCTGTTCGGCGCGCCCGGCGCGGCGGGTGCGCTGGTCCTGCTGGCCCTGTTCAGCGCGGTCGCCTGGGGCGGCAGTTACCTCCTGCTGCTGCGAGACCGCGCGGCGGACCGCGCACCAGCGGTCCAACCAGTCTGACCGCCGGACCCGCGCCGACGCCGTCGGCACGGGTCCGGCGGCGGGTCAGGCGATGGTCGCCAGGGCGGCGCGGACCCGCTCCACCACGGCCTTGACCGCCGGTTCGGTCAGATCGACGTACGTGGGCAGGTTGATGCCACGTCGACTCAGGTCCTCGGTCACCGGACAGTCCGCGTCGGGATCACGATGCGCCGGTAGGTCCGGGATCGGCACGAAGAACGGTCTGGTCTCCACGCCGAGCCGGGCGAGTGCCCGCGCCAGGGCGTCCCGGGACGTCGCGTCCCCCTCGGCCCCGACGAGGAAGGCCGCCATCCACGGCGCGCGGCGAACTCCGGCGGCCACCGGCTGCGCCGACAGCGCCGGCTCGTCGGCCAACTGCTCCTCGTAACCGGCGATCACCCGGTCCCGGTGGGCGATGATCTCGTCGGCCCGCTCCAGTTGGGCGCAGAGCACCGCGGCGCACAGGTTCGTCATCCGGTAGTTGTAGCCCAGCACCGGGAAGTAGTACCGCCGTTGCGGGTCCATGCCCTGGTTACGCAGCAGACGCATCCGCTCGGCCAGGGCCGCGTCGGAGGTGGTCACGCAGCCGCCCTCGCCGGAGGTGAGCACCTTGTTGCCGAAGAACGAGAAGGTGGTGACGTCGGCGAGCGAGCCGGTGGGTCGCCCGTCGACGGTGGCGCCGAACGACTCCGCCGCGTCGGCGACCAGGAGCAGGCCGTGCCGGTCGCAGAGATGGCGCAGGGCGGTGTAGTCGGCCGGGTGCCCGTACAGGTCGACGGCGATGACCGCCCGGGTACGCGGCCCGATCGCGCCGCGTACCGCTGCCGGGTCGACACACCAACTCTCCGGCAGGACGTCCACGCAGACGGCACGCGCGCCGCAGTACGCGACAGCGTTGGCCGTCGCCACGTAGGTCAACGCGGGGACGATCACCTCGTCCCCCGGCCCGATGCCGGCCGCCGCGAGGACCAGGTGCAGCGCGACGGTGCCGTTGCTGGTTGTCAGGGCGGTGTCGGCGGCGCACCGTCGGGCGAAACGTTCCTCGAAGTTGCGCAGGTACGGGCCCTGTGAGGAGATCCACCCGCTCCGCAGCGCGTCGACCACGTACCGCTCCTCCAAGGTGGAGAGGCTCGGTCGGGCCACCGGATAGGTGTCGTCCGCGATGCTCATGTTCCGTCCCCTCCGCCGGCCGCGGTGTCGTTCGCGGCGGCCGTGACGAAGGGAGACCGTGGCACCGGGCCCGATCCACCCCGCGCCGCCCAGCCCAGGACGTCCAGGTAGTCGCGGCCGGTGGCCGCCCAGGTGCGACCGGCCAGCCGGCCGTTCGCCCGTCGGGAGGCGGCGGCGTAGCGCTCCCGGTCGTCGAGCAGGTGCCGCACCCCCTCGGCCAGGGATCGCGGATCCCGCGCCTCGAAGACCGCGGCCTCGGCGCGGTTGAACTCCAGTTGGTCGCGCAACGGCTCGACGTCGGCGCAGGCGACCGGGAGACCCCAGGTGAACGCTTCCAGCATCGCGCCGCTGGCGGCCTCCCAGAGTGAGGGTACGACCACCGCGTCGGCTCGGGCGTAGATGGCGTTCAGCTCGTCCAGGCTGACGAAGCCGGGGAAGGAGACCCGGCCGCGCAGGTCGGGTTGCGCGGCGCGGGCCAGCAGCCGGCTCGCCTCGGGCTCGACCAGCGGCCCCGGGCAGATGAGGCGGCAGTCCGGCAGCAGCGCCATCGCCTCCAGCAGGGTCGCGTGGTTCTTGTGTTCCGCGGTGGACGACGGGTAGACCAGCAGCCCCGGTTCGGGCCGCGCGTGCGCGCGCTCCGGTGCGGGTTGGAACGCCGGGGTCGGGATGAGCACGGTCCGCTCCGCGGCCTCCGGGAAGAGGCGCAGGGTCTCCCGGTACGGATGGGGCCAGGTGACCACGATCGCCGCCGCGCGGGCCACGTTCTCCCGGATCACCGCCGCGAAGCCGGGGGCGTGGAACTCGGCCCCCAGGTGGCGTGTGTCGTGCAGGACGACGACCGATCTGGCCGATCCGATCGGTGCAGAGTGGACCGGGGACAGGGTGACGTCGGTGTCGGCGTGCCGTACGACGGACCGTTGCCGGACCGCGTTGACGGCCGTGCGAACCGTGCGGGAGTTACGCATCACCCTCGGCGTCCACCGGCGCAGCAGTTGGCCGGTGGGGTTGTCGGAGCGGAGCGGCTGCGCCACCTCGGTCCAGCCGATCCGCGCGTCGGGCACCTGCTGCCGCCACTGGGGCAGCGTGCCCCGCAGGACGTTCACCCGCAGCTCGCAGGAGTCGTCGGTGGCCATGCCGGTCAACAGGCCGTAGGTGAAGGCTTCGAGCCCCGCGGCGTGACCGGGACGGATGGCTGCGGCGTCGACCGCGACCCTCACCGGTCCACCCGGATCAGTCGACCCATCCGCTCGTCCTCGAGGAGCTGCCGGTCAGCGTCGACCATGACCCGGACCAGGTCGCTGAAGAGCGTCTTCGGCGCCCACCCCAGGGTGCGTCGGGCTTTCGAGTAGTCGCCGATGAGGGCGTCGACCTCCGCCGGGCGGAAGTAGGCCGGGTCCAGCTCCACGTACTGCTGCCACTCCAACCCGACCCGGTCGAACGCGGCTTCGACGAACTCGCGCACGGTGTGACCCTCGCCGGTGGCGATCACGTAGTCGTCCGGGGTGTCCTGCTGGAGAGCGAGCCACATCGCCTCGACGTACTCCGGCGCGTAGCCCCAGTCCCGAACGGCGTCGAGGTTGCCCAGGTATAGCTTGTCCTGGATGCCGGCCTCGATCCTGGCCACCGCACGGGTGATCTTGCGGGTCACGAAGTTCTCACCCCGGCGCGGGCTCTCGTGGTTGAACAGGATGCCGTTGGCGCAGAACATGTTCCAGGACTCGCGGTAGTTCACCGCCGACCAGAAGGCGTACACCTTGGCGCACGCGTACGGGCTGCGCGGGTGGAACGGGGTCTCCTCGCGTTGCGGGGGTGGGGTCGAGCCGAACATCTCCGACGAGGACGCCTGGTAGAACCGGCAGCCGACGTCGGCGGACCGGGCCGCCTCCATCATGCGCAGCGCCCCGAGCCCGGTGACGTCCGCCGTGTAGCCGGGGATGTCGAAGGACACCCGGACGTGGCTCTGCGCGCCCAGGTTGTAGATCTCGTGGGGGCGGATGTCCCGAATCAGCGCGGTCAGTGAGGCCGGGTCGGACAGGTCGCTGTAGTGGAGGAAGAGGCGGGCGTCGCCGCTGCGCGGATGGACGTCGACGTGGTCGATCCGCTCGGTGTTGAAAGAGGACGACCGCCGTTTGATGCCGTGCACCGTGTATCCCTTGTCGAGCAGGAACTCTGACAGGTAACTGCCGTCCTGACCGGTGATGCCGGATATGAGTGCCGTTCGTGACATGAAGTCCCTCTCCGCTGGGCCAATTTTCCCCCGCGGTTCCTTATATCGCTCTCGGGCACGCCGCTTCTGAGGTTTCATGAATCTGGCGGAATTTATTCTGCGCCGTCCATTTGAGAAGGTGACTCAGTCACGGATCGGGCATCCACTCGTTGAGTCAATCGATCCCGTGGCGCAATCGAGGAGCGAGGATGGCCGGCGAACCCACCCCCGCGGCGGACACCCGAGAAACACTGGCGACTGTCGACAAGAACAAATTCCACGTCCTTGTCACGGCCGGCTATTTCGCTCCTGGCTGGCGTGCCGGAGGGCCTGTCCGGTCCATTTCCGAAGTGCTCGCCCTGGCCAGTGACGATATTGAGACATCCATGCTGACCCGCGATCGTGATCTCGGATGCCGCGACCCCTATCCCGGCCTCTCCGGCCGCTGGGCCCGGGTCGGCCGGACCAACGTCTTCTATCTCGGCGTACGTCGGCCGGGGCAGTGGCGGTTCCTCTGGCGCTCGCTGCGCGCCGGCCGTTTCGATCTGCTGTACGTCAACAGCGTCTGGTCGACGTTCTCCATCCTGCCCATGGCCGCGGCCCGACTCGGTCTGCTGCGGGTGGGCCGAATCCTGGTCGCGCCCCGGGGTGAGTTCGGCGAGGCCGCCCTTCGGGTGCACCGATTCCGTAAGCGGATCTTCCTGACCGCCTGGCGCTGGATGCTGCTCGACCGTCGGGTGCTGTGGCACGCCACCACACCTGTCGAGGCAAACGACATCCGGCGGGTGCTGCCGCGGGCGCGGATCGGCGTCGTCGCGGTCAGCCGGGGTCCCGAGCCGCAGGAGACGCCGGTCGAGATACCCGCGACCCACCACGCGCGGCTGGTCTTCATCGGGCGGATCTCGCCCATGAAGAACCTCGACCTGGTGCTGGCCGCGCTCGCCTTCGTGCCGGTGCCGGTGCGGCTGGACATCTACGGCCCGGTGGAGGACCAGGCGTACTGGCGACGCTGCCGGGAGCACCTGGCCGAGCTGCCCGACTGGGTCGCCGTCAGCTACCGGGGTGAACTGCTGCCCGAGCAGGTCCGGGCGACCTTCTCCCGCTACGACGCCTTCGTCATGCCGACCCAGGGGGAGAACTACGGTAACGCCATCGCCGAGAGCCTCTCCGCGTGCTGCCCGGTGCTCTGCTCTGACCGGACACCGTGGACGGCGGTGCTGCGCGACGGCGGCGGGCTGGTCCTCACCGAGCTGACCGCGGCGGCACTGGGCGCCCTTGTCACTCAGGTGGCGACCAGCACCCCCAAGCAGCGGCACGCGGCGCGGGTCGAGGCGGGAGCCGCGTACCGCCGTTGGCGGGCGAGCAGGGCTCCGATCAGCGTCCTCGACCAGGCGTGGCGGGTGATTCGCGATCCCGCGTACCGGGAGCCCCACCCACTTCCCGCCCAGCGGGCCGAATCCGCACATCTGCCGCCAGGAGGCGTCAAGTGACCCACGTGATGACCGTCGTCGGAACCCGGCCGGAGATCATCCGGTTGGCCCGGGTGATCGACTCACTGGATCGGACCGTGGAGCACACGTTGGTGCACACGGGGCAGAACTGGGACCCCTCGCTCTCCGATGTCTTCTTCAGCGAGTTGGGGGTCCGCGCTCCGGATCTCTTCCTGCGGGCCGACACCCGGTCGCTCGGCAGCCTCCTCGGCGCCGTCCTGGTCGGTACGGAGAGGGCGATCACCGAGTTGCGCCCGGACGCGCTGCTGGTGCTCGGTGACACGAACAGCGCGATCTCGGCACTGATGGCCCGTCGGATGAACGTGCCGGTCTACCACATGGAGGCCGGCAACCGCTGCTTCGACCTGAACGTGCCGGAGGAGACGAACCGCTGCATGGTGGACCACATCGCCGACTTCAACCTGGTCTATTCGGAGCACGCCCGGCGCAACCTGCTCGCCGAAGGGCTGCACCCGCGCCGCATCCTGCACACCGGCTCACCGATGCGCGAGGTGCTCGACCACTACCGGCGGCAGATCGACGGATCCACCGTGCTGGCCCAGCTTGAACTCGAACCGGGCGGCTACTTCGTTGTCAGCGCGCACCGGCAGGAGAACGTCGACCACCCGGACCGGCTCCGTCGGCTGCTGGAGTGCCTGCGGGCGGTCCGCGACGAGTGGCGGCTACCGCTGCTGGTCTCCACGCATCCGCGTACCCGCAAGCGGTTGGAGGCGCTCGCGGGCGACGGCCTGCACCTCGACGGCGTGGCCTTCCACGAGCCGTTCGGCTTCTTCGACTACGTGACGCTGCAACGGCATGCCCGGTGCACCCTCTCCGACAGCGGCACCGTCAGCGAGGAGGCCGCGATTCTCGGATTCCCGGCGGTGACCCTGCGCGAATCCATCGAGCGTCCCGAGGCGCTGGACAGCGGGGCGATCGTGATGACCGGCCTGGAACCCGACGGGGTCGTCGAGGCCATCCGGGTGGTGGTCGCGCAGGTGGCCGACGGCTCGGTCGCCTGCCCGCTCGACTACCAGGTTCCCGACACGTCACGCCGGGTGGTCGACTTCATCCTGTCGACCGTGCGCCGCCATCACGACTGGGCGGGCATTCGCCGGTGACCGGTCCATGGGCCGGGCCGGAACACCCGTGACCACGACTTCCGGGGCGACATCGCGCGTCACGCAGGCACCCGCGCCCACAGTGGCGTCCCGGCCAACGGTCAGCTTCGGCAGGATCGCGGCCGTGGTGCCCACCAGGACGCCGTCCCCCAGCCGGCAGTACCCGGAAACCGCAGCGAGCGGATTGACCGAGACATAGTCCCCGAGCACGGTGTCGTGCCCCACCGTGCAGTTCTGGTTGAGGTGCACGTGGCGCCCCAACAGCACGTTCGTCGTCACCCGGGCGCCGCCGGCGGCGAACAGTCCCTGCTGGTAGACGCAGTCGGGGCCGATCTCGGCGGCCGGGTGCAGCACCGTGGCCGCCGGTAGGCCGTACTCGGCGATGGCCTGGTCGGTCTCGCGGCGCAACCTCGGATGCCCGACGCCGAGCGCCACATGGGTGCTTACCGGTTGGGCTGCCAGCCATCGGGTCGGGCCGAGGAAGGCAACGCCGAGGCGGTGGACCGACTCGACGTGGAGCTCGGTGGGGTAGTCGTCGACGAAGCCCAGAACCCGCCAGGGTGGCGCATTGTCCGAAATGGTGTTCAGCAGCCGAATGACCCCATATACCTCACGGCCCATCCCACCCGCGCCTACGATCACTACGTCGGTCGTCAACCGCGGCTCCCTCGGCTACGGAGAACGCTGGCCGCTCTCCGTCATCTGAACCGGTTACCGGTGCCGATGGTGACGGGTGAGTGCCGGCGCCGACGCCGGGTCAGCAGTCTGGAAGGTGAACCAAAGGTGAACGAGCTGGCAAGGACGCGTCTGCCCGGCAGCGCCGGGACAGCCAGGGGGGCAACGCGATCCGCGACCACGGCGGCTTACCGGGTGCTCGCCACCGCTCGCGTTTTCGAGCCGGGCTTTCGTGGCGGCGGCCCGATCCGCTCCCTGCGGTTCATCCTGGACACCCTGCCGGATGACCTCGACGTCACCCTGATCACCGGAGACCGGGACCTCTGCTCGCCCAAACCCTACCCGGGCCTGTCCGGGCGGCTGGTGCGGCGCGACGAGCGCTGCACCGTTTTCTACCTCGGCCCGTTCGCGCTGCGGCACTGGGTCCGACTGGCTCGGCACATCCGGTCCCGCCCGGTCGACCTGATCTACGTCAACAGCCTCTGGTCCCTCTTCTCGGTGCTGCCGATTCTGGCAGTGGCGCTGCGACTGGTGCGCGTCCGCGCGATCATGCTGGCCCCGCGCGGCGAGCTCTCGCCCGGCGCGCTCGCCATCAAGGCGCGCAAGAAGCGGCTCTTCCTGGCGGTCTGGGCCCCGCTGCTGCGTCGGCTCGACGTGCGCTGGCAGGCGTGCAGTGGGCTGGAGAAGAACCAGATCCGCGCCGTCCTGCCGTGGGCGCAGATCATGGTGAACGGCAACGAGTGCCCGATCCCGGAACAGCCGGCACCCCCGGCCGTCGCTCACGACGGGCCGTTGCGGTTGGTGTTCGTCGGCCGGATCTCCCCGATGAAGAACCTCACCAGGGCGTTGGAGGCGGTCGCCGGCGCGACCCGCCCGCTGGAGTTCGACATCTACGGTCCGCGGGAGGACGAGCAGTACTGGGCGGGTTGCCGACGCCTCATCGACGCGATGCCCGACCACGTCCGGGTCCGCTACCTCGGGGAACTCAAGGCGGACGAGGTGATGGCGACGTTCAGCCGATACGACGCCTTTCTCTTCCCGACGCTTGGCGAGAACTACGGACACGTCATCCTGGAAAGTCTCGCGTCCGGTTGCCCGGTGGTCTGCTCCGACGCGACGCCATTCAGCGACCTGATCGCCACCGGCGGGGGAGCGGTGGTCCGACCCGCGACCGCTGCCGCGCTGAGTGAGACCCTCGACCGGCTGGCCAACCGGTCAGCCCGGGAGCGCGCCGAGGCGAAGGAGATCGCCGGCCGGCGCTACCGACTCTGGCGACAACAGGTCCGGGAACTCAACGTGCTGGACCACGCCCGGCAGTTCTGCGCCTGATCCGGCTGGGCGCGACCGCGTCACTCGGGCTGGAGCTGCGTCGTTGCAATGGCTGGGCCCGCGTTGCCGGGTCCGTCGTCCGCCACCCCGGTAGGCTCCGATGAGCGAGGACAGCACGTGCCCAAGCGCGTTCGTACGATGGTCCGACGAGTCCAGGACCACCTGGCCGCCACCCGTGACCCCGAGGCGTTCGCGCGGTCCCTGGGGGTGAACCTGACCGGTCGGGTCAGGTTCTACGGCATCAGCCGGGCGATGTTCGGCTCGGAGCCGTGGCTGATCACCATCGGAAACAACGTCTACATCACCTCCGAGGTGCAGTTCGTCACGCACGACGGCGGCACCCTGATCCTGCGCAAGGACCATCCCGACCTGGACTGGACCGCCCCGATCACGATCGGCGACGACGTTTACATCGGGATGCGGTCGATGATCCTGGCCGGGGTCACCATCGGAAACCGGTGTGTCATCGGGGCGGGCTCGATCGTCACACGCGACATCCCGGACAACACGGTGGCGGCCGGTGTCCCGGCCCGACCGCTGCGGACGACGGACGAGTACCTCGAACGGTTGCAGGCCAGGTCGCTGGGCATCGGGCACCTTCCCGTCCCGGAGAAGCACGCGGCGATGAAAAAGATCTACGGCGTGACCACAGTCTGACCCGTGCGCCGGGTCAGGCCCTCCGGTATGCGACCCGTGGTGGCGGCAGCTGGTGGACACCGGCGATGGTGATCGCCCCCAACGCGCCGGTCGTGCCGGTCACCTCGTAACCGAACCGGTCCCCGGTCATCGCGGCCGAACTGGTGCCGAGGTTGAGGGTGGTGCCGGCGCCGGCGCTGCTGGCCCGCAACGTGGGCGGGGTGAGGCCGCTCGTCTGCCACACGTGCCCGTACCAGTGCCAGCCGGCGGGCAGCACCACGGAGCCACTCAACACCGACTCCTGGACCCCGGTGGACGTGATTTCGACGCTGCCGAAGTCGGCGATCGGGCCGAGACCGGCGGGCCGGCCGGTGGCCGGATCGTGGGCGTACACGCCGTGCCTCAGCACCCCGGAGCCCGCGGCGGTCACCTCGACGCACACCCGGTCGACCGGGGTCGGCTCCGCCAGGTACACCGGATGCAGCAGCAGCACCTGGTAGGTGCCGGTGTAGGCGACCTGCTGGGTCGGGCCGGCGAGAGCCAGGAACCAACTGCCACGCGGGCACGTCGCGCCGGGCAGCGGCCCCACCCGCGCCGGGTCGGGTTCCGCGCGCCACATCCCGTACCCGGTGGGGACCGCCATGCTGTACGAGATCCCGCCGACGGCGACCCGGTCCGGCACGGTGAGGTTCGTCGGGCCGGCCGGGACCAGCAGCCGGTGGAACAGCTGCGGCGCCGCCATCTGGGCCTGGGCCACCGCTTCGACCCGCTCGATCATCACGAAGTCGCCTGTGGAGTCCGACACCACGATCTGGGTGGCCGCCGAGGGCGGTGCCAGGTAGCGCCGGTAGGCGGTTCCGGTCACTGATTCGCCGGCCTCCAGGGTGCGGCCCCACACCAACTGCGGGTAGTTCTTCTTCAGGCTGGAGGTGATGAACCAGCCCTTGGCCGTGGTGTGCCGGGCCCGGATCTCGGGCACGCCGTCGGCGACCGGCAGCAGCCCCACGGCGATGCCCCACTGCTGGATCTGGCCGCTGTTGAGCACCCACTGGGTCATGCTGCTCGCCGGCATCAGCCGGTTCGTCAGGGTCGCCGGGGTGAAGTCGGTGAGGGCCGCGAGCGTGTCGATGTTGGCCCACACCGACCAGTTCAGGCCGCCGGCCGCGTCCACGTTCGGCATGAACTGCCGGCGGGTGCCGCCGGCGACCGGGGTCAACGGACCGCACTGGGTCACCCCGGCGTTCAGTGTGAACCGCTCCAGCGCGGCCACCGTCTGCCCGACCAGCAGGCCGCCCTGCGACCAGCGGTAGACGTTCGAGATGCGGCACAGGGACTGGATCCGCGACATGATCGTGCTGATGGGTGTGCCGATGTTCGCCCGTGCGGTGTCGATCATCCCCCGGTAGGACGGGATCAGGTACGACTCCCGGATCGTCAACTCCTGCCCCGTGAACCGGCCGTCCGGCACCGGTCGCCCGTCGAGTTCGACAGTCACCGTGTGGGAGTGGGTGGCCGGGCGGATCTGCACGTCGGGCGTCAGACCCGTGATCGGCACTGTCGCAGTGTGGGTCGCCCCCGAGAGGTGGGTGAGCGGCGCGCCCGGCTTGACCCGGGCGCCCTGCGCGATGCCGTCGACGATCGTGTACGGGTTGCCGAACAGCAGGCTGTCCGCGTTGGTGATGGCCAGCAGGGTGAAGGTGCGCGTGCCGTCGGTCCACTGCGAGCCCACGTCGACGCTCGTCTTGCCGTGGTTGGCGACGACGATCTGGTTGCCGACGTTGTAGCCGTGGTTGCCGCCGACGTACGACCAGCCGGTATTGATCGGGCAGTTGTCGTCGGAGGTGTCGTGGATCTTCGTCCCGACGGCGGACATGACTGGCCACACCTGGGCGTCGGTAGCGGTGGAGGGCACCAGGGTGACCTGGGGGAGACCGGAGTGCCACATACCGACCATCGCCTCGGCGTACGCGAGGTTGGCCGGCATGACGAGGTCCCGGGTGCTGTCGAAGCGCGACCTCACGGACATCAGGGCGTTGGACCGGTAGACGATCAGCTCGGGCATGGTCGGAACCTCCACCTCGATTGCAGTGACGACGAAACCTCACTGTGCGCCGTCGGGGCGAAGCTGGTCGTTGTCGGTCAGCACCCGGACAGGGTGAAATTTCTGCTGTCGCCGTCACGCGGGCCGGGTTCACTCGATGAACAGGTGTTCTGGCGCTCACGGGGGGTTTCATGCGCATTCTGATCACCGGCGGAGCCGGTTTCATCGGGTCCAATCTGGCCCGCGCCGCGATGGTCGAGCCCACAATCGGTGGGGTTACCGTCCTCGACGACTTCTCGGTCGGGCTGCGGGCCAACCTCGACGGTCTGGACGTCGAGCTGATCGAGGGCTCAATCCTGGACCCGGCCGCCCTCGACGAGGCGATGGCGGGCCGCGAGGCGGTGGTCCATCTGGCCGCGCTGCCCAGCGTCCCGCGCTCGCTGAGCGACCCGTTGGCGTCCCACCACGCGAACGCGACAGGCACCCTCATGGTGTTGGAGGCGGCGCGACGACAGGGGGTCGCGCACGTCCTCGTCGCGTCCTCCTCGTCGGTGTACGGCATGAATCCGGCCCTGCCCAAGGCCGAGCTGACCTGGACCCGCCCGATGAGCCCGTACGCGGCCAGCAAGCTCGCCACCGAGGCGTACGCCCTGGCCCACCAGGCGTCGTTCGGGCTGCCGACGATGGCCTTCCGCTTCTTCAACGTGTTCGGCCCGGGGCAGCGACACGACCACGCGTACGCGGCTGTCATCCCCCGCTTCGTGCACGCCGCCCTGCGCGACGAACCCGTGGTGGTGCATGGCGATGGGACACAGTCGCGCGACTTCACCTACGTCGGCACGGTCTGCGACGTCATCCTCGACGCACTGCGCCGCCGGGTACATCACCCGCATCCGGTGAACCTGGCCTTCGGCGCCCGGGCCAGCCTGCTGCGGGTCCTCGACGAGCTCGAGTGGTTGTGCGGCAGACCGATCGCCCGCGAGTACGCGCCGCCGCGTACCGGCGACGTCGCGCACTCCCTGGCCGACAACGCCACGCTGCGGCACCTGTTCCCGGACGTCGCGCCCGTCGCCCGTGCGGAGGGCCTGCGCGCGACAGTCGAGTGGATGGCCGGTCGGCTGGACGCCGAGCGCGCCGTAGTCGCCGCACCTCGGTGACTCGGGCAGCGAGTCGGGCCGTACCGGAGCCGCTGGCTCCGGTGGCGGTGGTGCCAGCCGCCGCCACCACCGTCGCGCCCGCCGCGCCGACTTCGCCGACTTCGGCGGCGGCGAAGGACCGGGACCGCACGGTCACGGTGGGCATCGCCGCCGCGATGGTGGCGAAGGGTATCGGCCTGGCCGCCCCCCTGGTCATCACCCCCGCGTGTTTCCGGTTCCTCGGCGACCAACGGTACGGCCTGTGGATGGCGGTCACCGCCCTCACCGGGATGGCGTGGTTCGCCGATCTGGGGCTGGGAAACGGGCTGCTCACCCGGCTCAGTCACCTGGCCGACGACCCCCGGCAGCAGGCCCGGGAGATCTCCAGCGCCGTCGCCACCCTCGGTGTGGTCGCGGTCGCGCTGCTGGCGGGTCTCGTGCTCGTCGTACCCGTGGTGCCCTGGGCCGCACTGTTCAACGTCAGCGACCCGGGTGTCGCCGCAGAGGCGTCCGCCCTGATCCTGCTCTGCTTCGGCGCCTTCGTGGTCAACATCCCGCTCTCGCTGATCCAGCGGATCCAGTACGCCCGGGGCCAGGTGGTGCAGAGCAACATCTGGCAGTCGGCCGGGGCTCTGGCGGCCATGGCTGCCGTGCTCGCCGCCATCGCCGCCGGGTGGCGACCACTGGCGGTCATCGCCTGCGCGGTGCTGGCCGTGCCGGTGACCAACCTGCTGAACTGCGTGACGTACTTCTGGTTGCAGGATCGCGGACCGCGACCGGGCCCGAAGCTCGTGCACCGGGCCACCGCTGTCGGTCTGCTCCGGTTGGGTCTGCGGTTCTTCGCGCTCACCACGATGTCGGCGATCGCGCTGAACGTCGACAGCCCGCTTGTCGCGAACGTCCTCGGGCCCACCGCGGCCGCGCACTACGCGGTGGTGGGGAAGCTGTTCGGCGTCCTCTCGATCTTCGTCGGTCTGGTCGGTATGACGGTCTGGCCGGTGAACGGCGCCGCTCTGGCGCGGGGCGAGGTGGCCTGGGTGCGTCGCAACACGCGGCGGATGGTGCTGCTCTACGGGGTGATCGTGGGGGCGGTCGGGGTGGTGCTGGTCGGCTACGGCCACCGGCTGATCGACCTGTGGGTGGGCGGCATCGATCGCACCGAGATTCCGGTCACCGTGCTGATCGGGCTGGCGATCTGGTCCCTGCTGATCGCGGTCACCTCCCCGCTGATCCTGGTACAGAACAGCATCGGGCTGCTCCGGCCGCAGTTCGTCGGCTGGGCCGCGTTCCTGCTACTGGCCACCGCGCTCAAGATCTGGGCGCTGCGGGAGTTCGGGCTCGCCGGCCTGCCGGCGGCGGCCTGCGTCGCGTACGTGCTCACCATGGGGCCGGCCGCGCTGGTGGGATACCGCCGGGCACTGAGCGGGGGAGAGCCGACGTGACCGGACAGTGCCGGGTGCTGCGGGTCGTCGGCGAGCTGAATTTCGGCGGCACCGAGATGCGGACCGCCGAACTGCTACCTCGTCTCTCCGCGGCCGGCGTCGAGGTGCACCTGGTGACGCTCAGCGACCGGATCGGTCCCGGCCCGCTGGCTGGTGTGATCAGCCGGCACGGCGGCACTGTCACCCCGATCCCGCTGGACCTCCGCTTCGCCACCCGCTTCCTGGGCCTGCTGCGTCGACTGCGACCGGACGTGGTGCACGTCGACTGCGCCAACTTCTCCGGGGTGTTGCTCGCGCTCGCCGCCCTGTGCGGTGTGCCCGTCCGCGTCGCCCACTTCCGGGGCGACGACAACCAGCACCGCAACCTGCGCCGACGCGTCTACCGCTGGATCTGTAAACGGCTGTTGCGGATCTCCGCCACCGACATCCTCGGCGTCTCGCCCAGCTCGCTCACCTTCGCCTACGATCCGCTCTGGCGCGACGACCCCCGGTGCCAGGTGGTCCTCAACGGACTCGACCTGGACCGGCTGCGCCACCCCAGCCGCGACGACCTACGCGAGTTGATCGGCGCAGGCCCGGCCGAACTGGTCTGCGTCAGCGTCGGCAGGGCTTCGCCGGAGAAGCGGCGCTGGCTCCTGCCGCCGATCATCGCCGAGCTGCGGGCCAGGGGCGTGGAGGCCCACGCCGTCCTCATCGGGCCGGGCGACGACGCCGACGACGAGCGCGTCCGGGTGGCGGCGGTCGCCGCCGGTCTCGCCGACCGGGTGCACCTGCTGGGCCCGCGCGACGACGTGGGCGGGCTGCTGAGCCAGGCCGACGTCGTCATCCACCCGTCCTGCCTGGAAGGGCTGCCCGGGGGCGTGCTGGAGCCCATCGCGTTGGGCATCGGCACGGTGGCCGCCGACCTGCCAGGGGTGCGCTTCATCGACGAGCACCTGCCCGGCGTGACCATCGTCGACACCGACGCCCCGCCGGAGCGGTGGGCGAGCGCGGTGTGCGCGGCGGCGTCGTACACCGGGCAGACCTCGGCCTCGGCGGCGTCGGAGCGGTTCGGGGGCAGCGTCTTCGCCATCGACACGGCGGCCGCCACCCACTTGACGATCTACCGACGGTGGGCGTCGGGCCGCCCGCACCACCCGGTGCCACCCCGGCCGCCGGCCCTCTCGACACGGGGAGAGAGATGAACGATCAGACAACCGTGATCGGCCGGCAACCGCGCCGGGAGGCGGGTTCGACCGGGCGGGCCAACCGGCCCCGTCCGCTGCTGGTGGGCGCGTACGCCTTTCCGCACGGGGACGCCACCTCCAACCGCCTGTTGCAACTCGCCCGTTCCGCCGCGCCCGACGGCGCGCACACGCTGGTGGTCAACGACTGGCCCTGCGAGGTGGTCTTCCCGGCCGGGCAGCCAAGCGTGGCCGGCATCGACCTGGTCACCATGCGGATCCACGGTCGGCACCACCTCACCCGCGCGTCGGCCCGGCTGGCCCGACCGCTGCGCGTGCTGCGGGCCGTGCGCCGGGTCGGCGTGGGTCGCGGTGACGTGAGTGTCGTGTTGTTGCCGATGGCCCTGCTGACCCTCGGTAACTGGGCGACCCTGCGCCTCGTGCTGCGGTGCCCGGTCGTGGTGGACGCCAGCGAACGCCACGACCGACGGCAGTTCCGCCGCGGCTGGCTCACCCCGTACTTCGTCCGGCATCGCTGGTCGACGTTCCTGGCCACCCGGCTCGTCGGCCGGGCCACGGCGGTCTCCACCACGCTGGCCGACTACCTGACCGGCCATGGCCTGGACGTGCTCGTGGTGCCGCCGCAGGTGGACTGCGACGAGTTCCGGGCGCCCCAACCACCCCCGATCAGTGACGGTCTGCGCCTGCTCTACGCCGGCACCCCCGGGCGCAAGGACATGCTCGACGTGATCCTGCGGGGGCTCAGCCGGCTCGCTCCGGAGCACCAGCGGCGGGTCAGCCTCACCATTGCCGGGGTCAGCGCGCAGGACGCCGCCGCCCATTCGGATCTGGACGTCGGGGTGCTGGACGCCGTCTCGGCGGACGTGCGGTTCCTCGGGCGCGTTCCGCGTGAGACCGTGCTGTCCCTGCTGTCGGAGTCGCACTTCTCGATGCTGGTCCGCCCCACCGGGGGGTACGCGGCCAACGGGTTTCCGTCCAAGGTGCCGGAGAGTCTCGCCGCTGGATGCCCGGTGCTGCTCAACCACACCAGTGACCTCGCCGCCTACGTCCACGACGGGGTCGAGGGGTTGGTGCTCGACGGCAACGAGCCGGACGATGTCCGGTCGGCGGTCGAGCGGGCGCTGCGGCTGCGCGACGAGGAATGGACGGCGATGAGCGGGGCGGCCCGGTCGCGGGCCCGCGAGTCGTTCGACCACCGGGCCTGGCGGGACAGGGTGAGCGCCTTCGTGACGGCGGACCGGGGCAACTGAGCCCGACACCCACCGGCCGGGGTTCGCGCAGTGCGCGGGCGCTAGCGCAGCAGGGCTGTGGGTCGGCGTGGCACGCCCTCGTCGAACACGCCGGCCCGCTGATGGCGTGCCTCCGCGTGGGGCGGGTTGGCGCGGGCCGTGGCCTCCCGGTCGGCGGGGTCCGGCCACTTCGGCAGGTGCAGCAGTGCGGCGGCGACCACGGTCCAGAACACGTACGGGTAGGTCTGGCCCGTGCCGAACATGGCCGACTCGGTGACCTGGATCAGTAGACCGGTGACGACGAGCCAGACCAGACCCGCGCCGGCCCGGCGTACCGGTGCCCGCAGGACGACCCGCCCCGCGGCCAGGAGCAGTAGCAGCAGCGGTATCACGGCGGCGAGCCCCAGCTCCAACAGCAGCTGCAGGTAGCTGTTGTGCACCACGCTGACGCCGGCGGTGCCGAAGAACTCGTCGGCGCCGGCTAGTTCGAACAGGTGGTTGCGCGACGCGTACCCGAAGCCCAGCGTGGGGCGGTTCTGCCACCACAGGTCGACGGTCGTCTGCCACATCTGGGTCCGCCCGTTGGACAGGTCGCCGCCGGTGGGGTCGGTGAAGCGCAGGACGAACTGGCGCATCCAGGGTGCGGCGAAGACGGTGGGCAGCATGTTGAGCAGGTGTGCCACCAGCAGCAGGGCGGTCACCCCCGCGGTCAGCCGCACCATCCGGCCGAGCCCGTAGCGCAGCACCAGCCAGAGCGCGCCGACGAGCACGGCGATCAGCGCGGTACGCGACTGGGACAGCAGCAGGCTGGCGGCGGCCGGCACCATGCCGAGCAGCACGACCTGCCGCCGGGACTGCCGGTAGACCGCCCAGCCCAACGGGATCGTCAGGGCGCAGACGATGCCGAGCATGTTCGGGTTGTTGTAGAGGCCCTGGAACCGCGTGACGCTGGAGGTCGCCGCGACGAGCGTGCCGTCGGCGAACCCGATGCCGAGACTGACCACGATGGACGCGGTGAGGACCAGGTAGACCACGCGCAGATCGGCCATCATGACCGCAGCATCGGGCCACCGACGCCGGACGAGCACGTGCACCAGGGCGGCCAGCAGCAGCAGCGCGACGCCCCGCTGGAGGGTCTCCATCGGGACCACCGACCAGGCGAAGCTCACCGTGGCTAGGCCGCCCATCGTCCAGAGCGCGGCGACGAACACGCGGGTCCAGACATCGGTGCGCGCCGGCGTGCGGCCAGGTAGGCAGAGCCCCCAGAGGACCAGGCCCGCGACCGCCGCGTACCGGGGATAGAAGCTGGCCTCGACCACCGCCGGCACATTCGACGAGGCGCACACCAGAAGGCCGATGGTCAGGGCCAGCATCCACCGCCAGCCGTCCACCCGCCGACTGAAGGCGAGCAGCAGCACCAGCGCCACCAACCCGGTCGCGACCAGCGGGGCGGTGATGGCCGCGATGGTGGTGACCACCACGAGACACGTCGCGCCGACGAGCAGGCCCAGTTGGCCCATTCGGTTTCCCACGTGAAGTCCTTTGAAGTCCGGCCGCAGGCGTTGCCGGCGGTCGTCGGGTGGACCGCGCTCAGCGAGGCACGTCCTGTAGACCCGGTTGGGTCGGTTCGACAGCCCAGCGGGCCCTGGCGGCGTGCATCGCCCGGATCATGTCCGGCCAGTTCGGTGGCCGGTAGCCGGTGGCCTGGGCGAGGGCGTCCGCGTTCATCGACCTGTCGCAGGTGAACTCGTCGTCCGGCATGATGTCGCCGGGCCACCCGTACACCTCGGCGATCAGGCGGAGCAGGTCGTACTTGGAGATCGGCTCGGCGGCCACGTGATAGAGCCCGGTCAGCCCCGCCTGGGGCAGGATCACCGTACGGAGCAGTCGGGCGAACTCGACTGTCGTCACGCCGCTGTAGATGGCCCGGGTGAAGCCGCGTACCTGCCCCCGCTGGGAGAGAAACCAGTCCACCAGCGAGCGGTTCGTGACCAGTTCGTGCCCGATGATCGACGTACGGAGGGTGAGCGCGGACACCCCGCGCGCCTCACCCAGCAGCTTGGACCGCCCGTACAGGTCGGGTGGGTCCGGCAGGTCGTCCTCGACGTAGCCGCCCCGCCGACCGGAGAAGACGCAGTCGGTGCTGACGTGGATCAGGCGGCTGCCGAGCTGCCCGCAGGCGTCGGCGAGCAGGTGGGGAAAGAGCGCGTTGAGGGTGACCGTCTGCACCGCGTCCTGCACGTCCGGTCGTTGTTTGATCACACCCACACAGTTGACCACGACGTCCGGTCGCAGGTCGTCGATGAGCTGCCTGACCTGGCCGAAGCGGGTCGCGTCGACGGCCGTGGTGATCCGGTCGAGCAGGCGCTGGGGGTACCACCCCGCGCGGTCCTCGATGCTCCGGGCGACACCGTGCACGTCGAGGTCCGGATCGTCGCTGAGCTCGCGGATGACCGCGTGACCGAGCATGCCGGTGACGCCGACGACGAGGACCCGTCGCGCCGGGCGCGGTTCCTCCGCGCCGGGGCCGCTGCGGCGGCGGGGGACCAGTTCCGGTCGCCGGCCACCGGTATGGGTGCTCATGCCGTTACGACCGCCGCCGCCGCGGCCTCGACCTGTGCCCGCACCTCGGGCAGCGTCAGCAGCAGCGCCTCGATCTCCGGTACGGACAGTCGCCGGGCGTTGTGCGAGTGGAAGTCGGCCATGTTGCCGCTCTCGACGTCGCCCTCCTCGAAGTAGAGGGAGTAGTTGAGGTCGCGGCTGTCCACCGGCACCCGGAGGAACTCGCCGAGATCCTCGACGTGGGCGAGCTCCTCGCGGCTGGCCAGGGTCTCGTACAGCTTCTCCCCGTGCCGGATGCCGAGCACGTTGAACTTCGCCGGGACCCGGAACAGGTTGCACAGCGCGGTGGCCAGATCGCCGATGGTGCAGGCGTCGGCCTTGCGAATGAAGACGTCACCTGGCTGGCCGTGCCGGAATGCGTGCTCGACCAGGTCGACCGACTGGGGCAGGGACATCAGGAAGCGGGTCATCGACGGCTCGGTGACCGTCGGCAGCCCGCCCCGCAGGATCTGCTCGATGAACAGCGGGATCACCGATCCGCGCGAGTACATGACGTTGCCGTAGCGCACGCAGCAGACCCGGGTACGAGCTTCGGGATTGTTGCGGGAGTGCGCCTGCGCGACCTTCTCCATGAGGGCCTTGGTCATGCCCATCGCGTTGACCGGATAGACGGCCTTGTCGGTGCTCAGCAGCACCAGCGCCTCGACGCCGACCCGCTCACAGGCGTCCACCACGTTCGCGCTGCCGAGCACATTGGTCCGTACGGCCTCCAGCGGAAAGAACTCGCACGAGGGGACCTGCTTGAGAGCCGCTGCGTGAAAGACGAACTCCATTCCCCGCGCGGCCTTGAGCACACTGTCGTAGTCCCGGACGTCACCGACGTAGTAGCGGACCCGGTCGTCGCCGAGGCGGTGCCGCATCGCGTCCTGTTTCGACTCGTCACGGCTGAGTACGCGCACCTCGGCCGCCCCGGCGTCGAGCAGTCGGGAGACCATCGTCTGGCCGAAGGATCCGGTGCCACCGGTGATCAGGAATCGCCGGTCCGAAAGCGAGGAAACCACATCTTCTCCTGCCTGTTTCCCGGGAGGCCATCCACGGGAATCGGATTCTCATCGAACGCGACCCTACGCGCGGATAAGTGGCACCGTGACCTCTTCCGCTAAACGGAATTGGAGTCGCGTTCGACTGTCCATGGCGGTCGTCGGCAAATATGCGAACAAGGCTCGGCGTTGCCGAAATAACCGTTCGGGCCGCGTTGTCGGCGCGCCGAAGTCGTTAGCGCTAAAGACGGAGTTGGCCTTCTGGAAAGGTGGTATGCGTACTCCATGCCAAAAGTTGCTCTCCACGCGGCGCACCCGCGCCCCGGTGCTTCCGACCTGACGACCGGTCGGGAAACACTTCGGGAAGGCACTGCGACACGGCGACCCTATGATCGTTGGAAGCGGCTTCTCGACGTCCTCGGCGCTCTTCTCGTTCTGGTGCTCGGCGCTCCCGTGCTGGCGCTGGTGGCACTGGTCGTGCTGGTGACGCACGGGCGTCCGGTGCTGTTCCGGCACACCCGCCCCGGGCTGCACGGCAAGCTGTTCGAGGTGGTCAAGTTCCGGACGATGCGCCATCCCGACCCGGACCGAGGGCTGGTGAGCGACGCGGATCGCCTGACCCGGGTGGGCCGCTGGTTGCGGGCCAGCAGCCTCGACGAGCTGCCGGAGTTCTGGAACGTGCTGCGGGGCGAGATGAGCGTGGTCGGTCCCCGCCCGCACCTCGTCCGCTACCTCAGCCTCTACAACCCGGAACAGGCCCGCCGGCACGACGTGCGGCCGGGCATCACCGGGCTGGCCCAGGTGCGTGGCCGCAACGCGCTGGACTGGGACGCGAAGTTCACCTACGACGTCGAGTACGTCGACCGCCGCTCGTTCCTGCTGGACCTGCGGATCGTCCTGGCCACCATATGGGTGGTGCTCAGCCGCCAGGGAATCTCCGCGCCGGGCGCGGCCACCTGGCACGAGTTCACCGGCAACGCGCCCTCGCAGGCGACCGCCGAACACGACGCCGCCCACCGGCGATGAACCGGGTCCTGCTCCTGGGCGCCGGTGGATTCCTCGGCCGACACATCCGGACGGCGCTGGCCGCCCACACCACCGTCCGGTCGATCACCCGCGCGGAGTGTGACCTGGTCCGGGTCGAGCTGCGGGACCTGACCGCGCTGGTCGCCCGGGAACGACCGGACGTGGTGGTGACGGCGGCCGGGCGGATCGTCGGCTCCGGGTACGACTTCGTGCAGGCGCACGTCGTCGCGACCGCGAAACTGATCGAGGCGGTGGCCGCCGCCGCCCCCGGAGCCCGCCTGATCCGGATCGGCTCGGCCGCTGAGTACGGCACCGTGCCGCACGGTCTCGCCGTCGACGAGGACTACCCGGGCACACCCGTCAGCGAGTACGGGCTCAGCCACCTGGCCGCCACCCGGCTGGCGGAACTGGCCGGTGGGGCCGGCCGCCTCGACACGATGGTGTTGCGGATCTTCAACCCGGTCGGGCCGGGAATGCCACCGGGGAACGTACTCACTCGGGTGACCGCGATGGTGAGGTCGGCGGTCGCCACCGGAATGGAGGAGATCGCCGTGGGCCTGCACGACACGTACCGGGACTTCGTCGACGTGCGGGACGTCGCCACGGCGGTCCTCGCGGCGGCGCGCTCCCGGCCGGGGCCCGCGCGGGTCTTCAACGTGGGCAGCGGAAAGGCGGTGGCGACGCGCGAGGTCGTGCAGCTGCTGGCCGAGGTGTCCGGCTTCACCGGCGAGATCCGCGACGGCAGCTTCGCGCCGGACGCCAGCCGCTCAGCCGCGGTGCCCTGGATGTGCGCCGACATCGAGCGCGCGAACCGGGTGCTCGGGTGGGCGCCCGCGTACGACCTCGGTGAGTCGCTGACCACGCTGTGGCAGGCCGATGGCGAGCAGTCCGCGCGCCCTGTCGCCGGCTCAGCGGCGAGGTGAGGCCGATGCGGATCGGTCTGCTCACCCAGTGGTTCGACCCGGAGCCGGGCGCCGCCGCGCTCCCCGGGATGCTCGCCCGGGCCCTCGCCCGCCGAGGGCACGAGGTCCAGGTCCTCACCGGCTTCCCCAACTACCCGACCGGCGAGTTGGCGCCCGGCTACCGGGTGACCCGCCGCCTCGACGAGGTCGACGGCACGACCCGGATCCGTCGGGTGGCCCTCTATCCCAGCCATGACCGCTCCGCGCTGCGACGGATGGCGAACTACGGCTCCTTCGCCGCCTCCGCGCTGCTCTCCGGCACGCCGGCGCTGCGCGGCCTGGACGCCCTCTGGGTCGGCAACTCACCGATCAGCGTCGCCCTGCCGATGTGGTTCACCCGGTACGTGCAGCGGGTGCCGGTGCTCCTGCACGTCCTGGACCTGTGGCCCGACAGCGCGGTGGCCAGCGGCTTCATCGGCACCGACCGGGTCTCGCGGATGATCGAGCGGGGAATGGCCAGCTGGTGCGGTGGGATGTACCGCAGCGCCGGCCGGGTCGCGTACGTCTCGCCCGGCGCCGCGGACCTGCTCGCCAGCCGAGGCGTGCCCCGGGAGAAGCTCGTCCACATCCCGGTCTGGGCCGACGAGACACCGCGTACCGGCGTCGCGGACCTACGCGCCGAACTCGGGCTCCGTGAGGACCAGGTGGTGCTGGTGTACGCCGGCACGCTCGGCGAGGCGCAGGGGCTCGACTCGCTCATCGACGCCTGCGCCCGGATCCGCGACCCGCGGCTGGTCTGCCTGATCGCCGGCTCCGGCACCACGGAGGAGCGGCTACGCCGCCGGGCCGAGGAGGCGAACGCGACACACGTGCGTTTCCTCGGGCGGGTGCCCCGGGAGCGGATGCCCGCCCTCATGGCCACCGGCGACGCGCACTACGTGAGCCTGCGACCGGGCGGCATGTCCGCGTACACGATGCCGAGCAAGGTGCAGGCCACCCTCGCCGCCGGTCGGGCCCTGCTGGTCGCCGCGGAGGGGGACGCCGCCGCTGTCGCGCGGGACAGCGGTGCGGGTATCACCGCCCGCCCGGGGGACCCCGACTCGATCGCCGACGCCCTGCGGGAACTCTGCGACCTGGGCCGGGAGAAGCTTGAGCTGCTCGGCCAGGCCGGACAGGCGCACTACGACCGGGTCTTCTCCGTCGCCGCCGGTGCCGAGCGGGTCGAGCGGGCGCTGTGCGAGGCGGTGGAAAGCCACCGGCGGCGCTGACCCCGGGTCCGGGTCAGCGTCAGTCGTCGCCCGCCGCGAGGCGCTGGCTCAGCAACGCCTCCAGCGGCATGGACTCGCCGTCGCGGCCACCCCGGCCGATCACCAGCGGTGGCGGGGACGGCTCGGGCGCCGCGCCGAGCGCCAGTGAACGCAGGCTGGCCGGCACGGTCAGCAGATAGAAGCGCCCCTGGGTGTCGACCGCCCGGGTGCGGGCCCGATCGACGTACCACCCGGTGAGGTTGGTGCGGTAGCGGTGCCGGCCGTCGTAGGAGGTCGCGGTGAGCCGCACCGGACGCAGCCCGCGCTCGGTCGCCTCGGTCGCGAAGCGTGTCACCAGCGTCGCCGCCGTGGCCTGCTCGGCGGCCCGGGCCCGAGCGTCCGCGTCGGCGTGCGCCCGCACCGCCCGCTCCCGTTGGTCCCGCCAGTCCTGGTCGTCGCCTGCCACGGCAGCCACGGTACGCGACCAGACTCAGTCGAGGACGGCCAGCAGAGCGAAACGAATTCCCCGCTGCGCCCGGGGGGCGCAACGCCTGCGCCGATCTTGCAATTTCGGTCGTCGCAATAGGCGGGATGCCAGCTATGTCGGGACAGAAAGTGCAAGATCGGCGCGGGGTGGCGCGGGGTGGCGCGGGGGTTCACGTGTTGAGCGGTCAGGCCAGGCCGGCGCGGCGCAGGGCTTCCGCCATCGCGTCGTTTGCCGGCGCCGCTGCGCCCTGCCTTTGCTGCCCGCCGCGACCGGCCTGGCCGCTGCCTCGACCGCCGCGACTGTCCTGCCCACCGCGAGCACCCTGCCCGCCGCCGCGACCGGCCTGGCCTTCGCGACCGGCCTGGCCGCTGCCTCGACCGCCCTGCGGCGCGCGCTGCGCCGGGCCGCCACGCCCCTCCTGGCCCGCCCGACCACCACCGCCGCCACCACCGGCGGCGGGTTCGTCGTCCAGGCGCAGGGTCAGCGAGATCCGCTTGCGGGGTACGTCCACGTCGAGCACCCGGACCTTGACCACGTCGCCGGACTTCACCACCTCGCGGGGGTCCTTCACGAAGGTCCGGGACATCGCCGAGACGTGCACCAGACCGTCCTGGTGAACCCCGACGTCGACGAACGCGCCGAACGCGGCCACGTTGGTGACCACGCCCTCCAGCACCATCCCCGTCGTCAGGTCGCTGATCTTCTCCACCCCCTCGACGAAGGTGGCGGTGCGGAACTCCGGGCGGGGATCCCGGCCCGGCTTCTCCAACTCGGCGAGGATGTCGGTGACGGTGGGGAGGCCGAACCGGTCGTCGACGAAGTCGGTGGCCCGCAGCCCGCGCAGGATGCCGCTCTTGCCGATCACCGAGCGCAGGTCCTGCCCCGTGGTGGAGAGGATGCGGCGCACCACCGGGTACGCCTCAGGGTGCACGCTGGAGGAGTCCAACGGGTCGTCGCCACCGGGGATGCGCAGGAAGCCGGCGCACTGTTCGAACGCCTTCGGCCCGAGCCGCGCCACCTTCTTCAACTCGGTACGCGTACGGAACGGCCCGTTGGCGTCCCGGTGCAGCACGATGTTCTCGGCCAGGCCGGCGCCGATTCCGGAGACCCGGGTCAGCAGCGGCGCGGAGGCGGTGTTGACGTCCACCCCGACCGCGTTCACGCAGTCCTCCACTACCGCGTCCAGCGACCGGGACAGCTTCACCTCGGACAGGTCGTGCTGGTACTGACCGACGCCGATCGAGCGCGGGTCGATCTTGACCAGCTCCGCGAGGGGGTCCTGGAGGCGGCGGGCGATGGAGACCGCGCCGCGCAGCGACACGTCCATCCCGGGCAGCTCCTGGGAGGCGTACGCGGAGGCGGAGTAGACCGACGCGCCGGCCTCGGAGACCATCACCTTGGTCAGGCCGAGCTGCGGGTGTCGGGCGATCAGATCACCGGCGAGCTTGTCGGTCTCGCGGGAGGCCGTGCCGTTGCCGATCGCGATCAGCTCCACCCCGTGCGCCCCGGCCAGGCGGGCGAGGGTCTCCACCGACGCGTCCCACTGCCGGCGCGGCTCGTGCGGATAGATCGTGTCGGTGGCGACCACCTTGCCGGTGGCATCCACGACGGCCACCTTCACGCCGGTCCGTAGGCCCGGGTCCAGGCCCATCGTGGGCCGGGTGCCGGCCGGCGCGGCGAGCAGCAGGTCCCGCAGGTTGGTGGCGAAGACCCGGACGGCCTCCTCCTCGGCCGCCTGCCACAGCCGCATCCGCAGGTCCGCGCCGAGGTGGATGAGGATCCGGGTACGCCACGCCCAGCGGACCGTGTCGGTCAGCCAACGGTCGGCCGGGCGGCCCGCGTCGGACACCCCGAACCGGCCGGCGATGGCCGCCTCGTACCGGGTCGGGCCGGACGGTACGGCCTCCGCCTCGCCCGCCTCCTCCGACTCCATGGTCAGGTCGAGCACGCCCTCCTTCTCGCCCCGGAACATCGCCAGGATCCGGTGCGAGGGCAGCTTCGGGTACGGCTCGGAGAAGTCGAAGTAGTCGGCGAACTTGGCGCCGGCCGTCTCCTGACCCTCGCGTACCCGGGAAACCAGCCGGCCCCGCGACCACATCTGCTCGCGCAGCGTGCCGATCAGGTCGGCGTCCTCCGCGAAGGTCTCGATGAGGATGGCCCGGGCGCCCTCCAGCGCGGCGGCGGCGTCGGCGATGCCCTTGTCCTCATCGACGAACCCGGCGGCGGTGGCCTTCGGGTCCTGACCCGGGTCGGCCAGCAGCGTCTCGGCCAACGGGGCCAACCCGGCCTCGCGGGCGATCTGCGCCCGGGTCCGCCGCTTCGGCTTGTACGGGAGGTAGATGTCCTCCAGCCGGGACTTCGAGTCGGCGGCCATGATCTGCGCTTCCAGGGCCTCGTCGAGCTTGCCCTGGGTGCGGATCGACTCCAGCACCGCGGCCCGCCGCTCGTCCAGCTCGCGCAGGTAGCGCAGCCGCTCCTCCAGGGTGCGCAGCTGGGTGTCGTCGAGCAGGCCGGTGGCCTCCTTGCGGTAGCGGGCGATGAACGGCACTGTCGAGCCGCCGTCGAGCAGCTCCACGGCCGCCCGCACCTGACGCTCGGCCACGCCGAGCTCGTCGGCGATCCGCTGATGAACAGACTGGGTCACGATCTCGATCCGCCTTCGGGAGTGGGTACCGGTTGCATTCTGCCGGGCGGCCCCGGTCGCTGTCGCCGCGCCCGGCCGGGGCGGCAGACCGAACCGCAGCGCCGGGCCGGGGTGACCGGCGGCGGTCCCGTCGGGCCTGCGCTAGCGTTGCGATCATGGAATCTGCTGCGGAGCCGCGCGCCCGGCGGCTCTTCGGCGGCAGCGCCCGGGCCCTCGGCGACCTCACGGCCAACCCGTTCCGTGCCGACCGGGACCGGATCGTCGGCTCGCCGTTCTTCGCCCGCCTCGGTGGTGTCACCCAGGTGATCAGCCCGGTCGGCTCCGGGCTGCTGGTGCACAACCGGCTCACCCACAGCCTCAAGGTCGCCCAGGTGGCCCGGGCGGTCGCCGAGCGGTTGGGCGCCGACGAACGGTGGCGTGACCTGCTGGACAAGCTCGGCGGCTGCGACCCCGACGTGGTGGAGGCGGCGGCGCTCGCCCACGACCTCGGCCACCCACCGTTCGGGCACCTGGGGGAGCGGGTGCTGGACCGGCTGGCCCGCCAGCGTCTCGGCCTCTCCGACGGTTTCGAGGGCAACGCGCAGTCGTACCGCATCGTCACCAGCACCGAGATCCGGGGCGCGGCCACCACCGGGTTGGACCTGACCGCGGCGGTCCGCGCGGCGATGCTGAAGTACCCGTGGACCCGCCTGGACCACCCCGACCCGCACCCGCGCACCATGGACCCGCCGCCGCGCGGCGCGACCCCGCCGCCGGACGACCCGGAGAGCGGGTCGTCGAAGTTCGGCGCGTACCGGACCGAGCTGGACGACCTGCGGCAGGCCCGGGCACCGTTCGCCGGCCGCATCCCGGACTGGCAGCAGACCGTCGAGGCGTCGGTGATGGACACCGCCGACGACATCGCGTACGCCATCCACGACGTGGAGGACTTCTACCGGGTCGGGGTGCTCCAGCAGGGTTCGGTCTCCGCGGAGTTGATGGCCTGGCAGCGCGAGAGCGGGCAGCTGCGGGCGATCACCGACGCTGCGCTGGCCACGGCTGCCCGGCGACCCGGGGCGGCGATCGAGCGGCTACGCCGGCAACTGCACCGCAAGGACGCCTGGATCGCCGACGACGACGCGTTCGCCGCCGCCGTCGAGCACGTCCGCGAGGAGTTGGTGGACGGGCTGCTCGCGATGCCGTTCGACGGCTCGATCGAGGCCGAGCAGTACGTGGCCCGGTTCTCCGCCCGCTGGTCCACCCGCTTCGTCGAGGCGATCACGGTCACCGAACAGCCGTCGGTGCGCTCCGGGCACGTGCTGCTGGGCTGCGCCCAGTGGCACGAGGTGCAGGTGCTCAAGTTCGTCCACCACCGGTTCGTCCTGGCCCGCCCGGACCTCGCCCTGCACCAGCGCGGCCAGGCCCGGCTGCTGGGCACCCTGGTCGAGGCGCTCTGGGAGTGGCTGCTCGACCCGGAGGAGGAGTCCCGGCTGCCCCGCCGGTTGCACGACCTGGTCGAGCTGGCCGAGGCGGAGCTGCACCCGCGTACCCCGGACCGGATCGGTCGCGCCCGGGGCCGGGCCATCGTCGACTTCGTCGCGCAGCTCACCGATGGTCAGGCGGTGGCCATGCTCGACGCGCTCTCCGGCCGGTCCGGCGCGCTCTGGACCGACGCGTTCGTGCTCTGACCCGACGGCCGCCACAGGCGATGCCTGCGACGGCCTACCTCAGACGACGGCCTGCTGTGGCGTGCCTCAGGCGACCGCCTGCCACCACCCGTCGACGGCGGGCGGCTCGTCGACGACGACCCGCTCGCCGGGGCGGGGCACGGCGAGTCGCACGTCGCGGGCCTTCGCCTCGGCCCACAGCCGGTCGACGGGCTCGGACCAGTCGTGCAGGGCCAGGTTGAAGGTCGCCCAGTGCACCGGCACGAACAGCCCGCCGCGCAGGTCGAGGTGGGCGCTGACCGCCTCCTCCGGGAACATGTGGATCGTCGGCCAGGCCCGGTCGTACGCGCCGATCTGCATCAGCGTCACGTCGAACGGCCCGTGCTCGGCGCCGATCTCGGCGTACCCGTCGAAGTAACCGGAGTCGCCGGTGTAGAAGACCTTGCGGCGCGCCCCGGCCACCACCCACGAACTCCAGAGCGTGCCGTCGCGGCGCAGCCCGCGTCCGGAGAAGTGCTGGGCGGCGGTGGCGGTGATCTCCAGGCCGGCCACCCGGTGCGACTCGGACCAGTCCAGTTCGATGATCCGTTCGGCGGGTACGCCCCAGCGGTCCAGGTGCGCGCCCACTCCGAGCGGCACCAGGAACGGCGCGGACTGCCCGGCGAGCAGCGCCCGCACGGTGGCCATGTCGAGGTGGTCGTAGTGGTCGTGCGAGATCAGGATGGCGTCCAGCGGGGGCAGCTCGTCGATGCCCACCGGCGGCTCGTGCAGCCGGCGTGGGCCGACCAGACCCGAGGGGGAGCACCGCTCGCTCCAGACCGGGTCGAGCAGCACCCGCCGGCCCTCGATCTCGATCAGCGTCGAGGCGTGGCCGTACCAGACGATGTTGAGCTCGTCGGCGGCCTCCGGCCCGTCGGCGCTGGGTCGCAGCAGCGGGACGGCCGCGGTCGGACGCCGCTTCTGCTTGCCGAAGATCAGCTCGCGGACCAGGTTGCGCCCCGGCTCGGCGACCATCGTGCGGGTGCCGGCCCGGTTGTGGAAGGTGCCCTCCCGGAACTGCGGCGAGCGGGCCGCCCGTTCGGCCCGTGCCCCGCTGAGCCGGCCACCCAGGGCCGCCGGCACATCCCGGGCGACCCAGGCCAGGCCGGCCAGCGCGGCCAGGCCGGCGGCGCCTCGCAACCGCCGCCCGAGCGACCGTTCGACGTCCGTGTTCTGCGCTCGTGCCATTGCCGTCCCTCCGACGTGTCCGCCCTACACGGTAGTCACCCGGACCGAACCGTGCCTCGGTGGTCGCCACGCCGGGTCGGCCGCCGGCAGCGGCGACCGACCCGGGACGAGGTTCAGAGCGTGCTCAGCCGCCGTTGCTGGGGCGTCGGGCAGTGATCCGGAACGTCGTGCCCACGCCCGCGATACGGTCCACCGCCGCCAGGAACTTCGGGCCCATGGCGGCGCGGGCCTGCACCGCCGGGTGGGTCGCGCCGAAGTCCTCCGGGTTGGCCTGCCCGTCGGCGAAGAGGGCGTAGGTGAGCACCGCCGCGCCGGAGCGGTCGAAGATCACACCGGCCTCGTGCCGGGCGTCGGCGTACCAGCCGGCCTTGGTGGCGACCCGGGCCCGCTCGTCGGAGGACATGGTGCGCCGGATGCCGTCGGTGAACGCCACCGGGGAACGCAGGAGGCCCAACAGGTACGTCGTGGAGGCGGGGGAGAGCAGCGTGCCGGCGACCAGGGCGCGCAGCAGGTCGTGCGTCTCCCGGGGGGTGCTGGTGCCGAGGAAGAACCGGTTCGGGTTGGCCACCGGCTGGACCTGGGTGTTCGGGAAGCCCTTGGCGACCATGATGGAGTTGATCTCGGCGGCGGGGGCGACCAGCCCGCACAGCCGCACCGCCGTGTCGTCCGAGACGGTCAGCAGGTTGGCCAGCACGTGCCCGATGGTGACCAGGCTGGGGTACGCGCCGTCCAGGCTGAAGATGCCGTCGCCGCCCGGTACGACGATCGCCGCGCTCACCTCGACCTGCTGGTCCAGGGTGAGCAGCCCCCTGTCGACCTTGTCGAGCACCGCCGTGGCGACGGCGATCTTGTTGACGCTGTACGCCTCGATCCGCCGGTCCGCGTCAGTCTCGACCGCTACCACCGGCGCACCGGCCGGATCGGCGACGCTGACGTACGCCTGCCAGTTGCCGCCGGCCTCGGCGCTGTGCTTGGCGAAGGCGGAGGCGACCCGACGGGCGGCCCGAGCGGGGGTGGTCGGCGACGCCTCGGTGGTCTCGGCTGCGCTCGCCGGGGCGGCGGCGCCCAGCACGGTGCCGGCGGTGGCCACAGTGCCCAGTCCGAGTGCCGTTCTGCGGTTCAGTCGCATGGTGAATCGTCTCCCCGATCGTGGTGTGCCTGAGCGCTTGCTGGCCCACCACCCTAGGCGAGTTGATCGATGCACGACGCCCCCGAATGTGTCCCGAACAGTCCCGAACAGGTCAGCCGAACCGTCGGCGCAGCGCGGCGCCCACCGCGCCCACCGGCCCGGACACGAGTTGCCGCAGGTCGGGCAGGTGACCACCGCGTACCGCCTCGCCGGCCGGGTTCGCGGTGAAGACCGAGCCGTCGTGCGCGGCGACCGACCGTCCACTCAGGCCGGCCGCGCGCATCAACGGCCCGACGAGGACGTCGTAGACCCCTGGCAGCACGGTGAACCCGGCCCGCAGCACCACGTTGAGCCTGCCCACCGACACCTCCCGGCGGGGTCGGTCCACACAGTGCACGATGGCCCGGGCCACCCGCTGCGGCCCGGCCACCGGCGGCGGAGGTCGCCCGATGCGGCCCAGGTAGTTGGCCGCCTGCTGGTACACCGGTGTGTCCACACTGCCCGGGTTGACCAGGCACAGCCGGATCGCCGGGCTGTCGCGCAACTCCTGCTGCACCGTCCGGGCCAGACCCTGCAACCCCCACTTGCTCGCCACGTACGCGCCCATGTACGGCGCGGTGATGTGCCCGAGCACCGAACCGGTGAGGATCACCGTGCCGGCCCCGGTGGCCCGGAAGTGCCGCAGCGCCACCCGCACCGAGCCGGCCGCGCCGAGCAGGTCGGTCCGTACCACCTGGTCGAAGACCCGTTGCGGCAACTCGTCGAAGCGACCGTAGGCCATCACCGCCGCCGTGTGCACCCACACGTCGACACGGCCGAAGCGGTCGATCGCGGCCTCCGCGAGCGCGTCCAGCGCGTCCGGCTCGGTCACGTCGGTCGGCACTGTCAGCACGTCGACGTCGGCGCACTCAGCGCGTACCTCGGCCAGGGTCGTGGTGGCGCGGGCGGCGAGGACCAGGCGGTCGCCGCGCTCGGCGAACGCCCGGGCCGTCGCCCGGCCGATCCCGCTGCTCGCGCCAACGATCACGACCACCCGGCTCACGGCACTCTCGCACTCATGGTTCGAGCACGACCTTGATGCAGCCGTCCTCCTTCTTCTGGAACATCTCGTACGCCTGCGGCGCCCGAGCCAGCGGCATCCGGTGGGTACGCAGGTCCTCCACGCCCAATGGGTCGTCGTCGCCGGAGAGCAGCGGCAGGATCTCGTCGGTCCACCGACGCACGTGACACTGCCCCATCCGCAACTGGATGCCCCGGTCGAACATCTCCATCAGCGGCATCGGGTCCGCCTCGCCGCCGTACACCCCGGAGAGCGACACGGTGCCGCCGCGGCGAACCCCCTTGAGCGCGGCGTGCAGGACGGACAGCCGGTCCACGCCGGCCCGGTCGGTCATCGTCTGGGCCAGCTTGTCCGGCAGCAGGCCGACGGCGGTGTGGGCAAGCTTGCCTACCGGCGACCCGTGCGCCTCCATCCCGACCGCGTCGATCACGGCGTCCGGGCCCCGGCCGTCGACCAGGTCGATCAACGCTCCCGGCACGTCGGACAGTTGGCTCACGTCGATCACCTCGATGCCGTGCCGGCGGGCCAGCTCCAGCCGCTCCGGCACGAGGTCCAGCCCGATCACCCGGCCCGCGCCGAGGTGACGGCCGATCCGCGCGCAGAACTGCCCGACCGGACCCAGACCGAAGACGGCCAGGGTGCCGCCCGGCGGGGTGTCGGCGTACTTCACCGCCTGCCAGGCGGTGGGCAGAATGTCGGACAGGTAGAGGTAGCGCTCGTCGGCGCCGGTCTCCGGGATCTTGATCGGCCCGAAGTGGGCCTGCGGGACACGCAGGTACTCGGCCTGCCCGCCCGGCACCGAACCGTAGAGGGAGGTGTAGCCGAACAGGGACGCGCCCTTGCCCTCGCTGGTGACCTGGGTGGTCTCGCACTGCGCGTAGAGCTGGCGCGAGCACATCCAGCAACTGCCGCAGGCGATGTTGAAGGGCACCACCACCCGGTCGCCCGGCTTGAGCCCGGTCACCTCCGACCCGACCTCCTCGACGATGCCCATCGGCTCGTGGCCCAGGACGTCACCCGGCTTCAGGTACGGCCCGAGCACCTCGTACAGGTGCAGGTCGGAACCGCAGATCGCGGTCGAGGTGATTTTCACGATCGCGTCGGTCGGTTCCTCGATCCGGGGGTCCGGGACCTCCTCGACCCGTACGTCCCGCTTGCCCTGCCAGGTGAGCGCCTTCATGTCCCTCATCCCCTTCACGCTGCCGTCTCGAAGGACTGCTACCCGCGCTCGGGCACTTGAACCTGGCCGCCCGTCCCTGGCCTGTGGTCGTGGTTCCTGCGTCCTCCCTCCCGGGTCTGTCGGTGGCGGGTCTGTTGGTGGCCGGGTTTGTCGGTGGTTGCGGTGAGGGCTGAGGGCGACCGTCCCCGGCTTCGGGCGGTCAGGCTTCAAGACCCTGGTCTCCTCGTCGATGATCGACCGGGTCGCCGCCGACCTGGGTCGTCCGCTGCTGGAGGTG
>NZ_JBEZEX010000019.1:0-141086 GCF_040649115.1 Micromonospora sp. NPDC049049
TAATGCCTTGCCCTGTTCTGGTTTCCCCCCGTACCCCGCGCTCCACTGGGATCAAGCCTGACCGCCCGGAGCAGCTCGGGCTCCGGCGGAAAACCCACGACCAGAGCAGATCAGAGCACCAGACGAGCCTTCTGGAACGCCTCCGCCTCGTCATCCGTGCCGACCTTGCCGTACATGCCGACCATGAGCAGCACCAGGGCTGCCGTCATCACCACGACCACAGTGGTGATGCTGAAGTTGAAGATGTTCGCGTCGGTCCGGATGAACGCGAGACCGGCCAGGCTGACCACCATGAGGCCGTACGCCAGCCACTGGTTGATCGCCACGTCGATGTTGCGGCCGAGCGCGGTGCCGACCAGCACGACGACCCCGACCAGCACGCTGAACAGCGAGAAGCCGAGGTTGGTGCCCTGACCGAGGACCCGGGTGTCGTCCTGGGCGAGGATCTCGTTGCCGGTGCTGGCGATGATGCCGAGCACCCCGAAGACGACCAGGTACAGACCGGTCAGCCCGCCGATCGCCCGGTAGATCGGCCGCGCGGGGTGGTTGACGGGGGTGTGTGCCATGTCTGTGTCTCCAACGCCGTGGGGTAGGTGTCGCCGACGATTGTCTCGCATGTGGTGGTGTGACGCCGCACACGGGGGCCGGGCCGGCGCGCCAGGCCGGTCAGCTCTCGGGCAGGTCCTCGGCGAGGGTCATCCAGCTCTCCTCGATCCGCTCCCGTTCGGCGCGCAGATCCTTCAGCTGGGTGTCCAACTCGGCGACCCGGGCGTAGTCGGTGGCGTCCGCCGCAAGCTGATCGAGCAGCGCGGTCTCGCGCTGGTCAAGCTTGCTGAGCTGGCGCTCCAGCCGGGTCAGTTCCTTGCGGGCCTGCCGGACCTCGGCGGCGGTCATGCCGCCTCCCGAGGGAGCACCGGGTGCGGAGGTCGAGGTCACGCCCGCCCGGGGAGAGCCGGCCCGCTCGGCGGTCCGCGCGAGGTATTCGTCCACACCGCCCGGCAGGTGCACCAGTCGACCGTCGCCGAACATCCCGTACGCCGTGTCGGTGACCCGCTCGATCAGGTAACGGTCGTGGCTGGCCACGATGATCGTGCCGGGCCACGAGTCGAGCAGGTCCTCCAGCGAGGCGAGGGTGTCCGTGTCCAGGTCGTTGGTGGGCTCGTCGAAGAGCAGCACGTTGGGCTCGCCGGCCAGCAGCCGCAGCATCTGCAACCGCCGGCGCTCCCCACCGGAGAGATCACTGACCGGGGTCCAGAGCCGGCGGTCGTCGAAGCCGAACACCTCGGCGAGCTGCGAAGCGGAGACCTCCCGGTCGCCGAGCTGAACCCGGCGGGCGACATCCTCCACCGCCTCCAGCACCCGCAGGTGCCCGGGCAGCTCGGTGAGCTCCTGGGAGAGGAAAGCGGGCCGCACCGTGGAGCCGGTGCCGAGGCGACCGCCATCGGGGCGGGTGATGCCGGCGAGCATCCGCAGCAGCGTGGTCTTGCCGGCGCCGTTGGCACCGAGGATGGCGATCCGGTCGCCGGGGCCGACGAGCCAGGAGGTGTCGCGCAGGATTTCCTTCGGGCCGGCGTGCAGCTCGACGTTCTCCAGCTCGTACACCTGCTTGCCCAGGCGGGAAACCGCCATCCGCTGCAACGACATGGTGTCGCGCGCTGGCGGCACGTCGGCGATCAACGCGTTCGCGGCGTCGATGCGGAACTGCGGCTTGGAGGTCCGCGCGGGCGGGCCACGGCGCAGCCAGGCGATCTCCTTGCGGAGCAGGTTCTGCCGGCGGGCCTCGGTGGCGGCGGCGACCCGCTCGCGCTCGGCGCGGGCGAGGGTCCAGGCGGCGAAGCCACCCTCGTAGGCGCGGACGGTCTGGTCGGCGACCTCCCAGGTGTTGGTGCAGACCGCGTCCAGGAACCACCGGTCGTGGGTGACCACGACGAGGGCGCCCTTGCGGCCGACCAGGTGCCGGGCCAGCCAGTCGACCCCGCCGACGTCCAGGTGGTTGGTGGGCTCGTCGAGGATGAGCAGGTCGGAGTCGCGCACGAGCAGCGCGGCGAGCGCCACGCGGCGGCGTTCGCCACCGGACATCGGGCCGACCGGCTGGTCGAGGCCGAGGTGTGGCATGCCGAGGCCGTCGAGGATGGCCCGCACCCCGGAGTCGCCGGCCCACTCGTGCTCGGCGCCCATGCCCTCGGCGAGCCAGGCGGTGCCGAGCACCACGTCCCGGACGGTCGCCTCGGGAGCGAGGGTGAGCTGCTGCGGCAGCCAGAGCACACGCAGGTCACGGCGGTGGGTCACCCGACCGTCGTCGGGGTCCTCCTGTTTGGTGAGCAGCCGCAGCAGGGTGGACTTGCCGGCGCCGTTGAGGCCGACCACGCCGATCCGGTCGGCGTCGTCCAGGCCGAGCGAGACGTCCGTGAGCAGCCGCCCGGCGGCGCCGTACCCCTTGGACACCCGGTCCAGATTGACGATGTTCGCCACGTTCCACCCTTCATGATCAAGGCGTCCCGGTGCCGGCGGGCACCTGGACGCCTGTCCCAAGGGTACGCGGAAGCCCCGAACGCCCGCGCCGCGCGCCGGCAGCTCCGGTGGAACGGGTCGTCAGCCGACCCGGGCGCCGGCTACCGGACCGTGTGCTACCCGCGCCTCCCGGCAGACGCCCGCGGTGGTCAGCTCGGCGGCGATCCGCTCCGCGTCGGCCGCGGTGGCGGCGAGAAACACGCAGGTCGGGCCGGAGCCGGAGACGATGCCGGTGAGCGCGCCGGCCGCCTCGCCGGCCTTCAGAGTGTCGGCCAGCGCCGGGCGCATGGCCAGCGCGGCGTCCTGGAGGTCGTTGCCGAGCGTACGGGCGAGCACCCGGGGGTCACGCTGGCGCAGCGCGCCCAGCAGCGCGTCGGTGCTGCCCAGCGGGGTACCGGCGGCACCGGAGTCGCGGAGCCGATCCAGCTCCCGGTACGCGGCCGGCGTGGAGAGGCCGACGTCGGCGATCGCCACCACCCAGTGCCAGGAGGTGGCGCGGGCCAACACGGGGCTGACCGCCTCGCCCCGGCCGGTGCCCAGCGCGGTGCCACCGTAGATCAGGAACGGCACGTCCGAGCCGAGGTCGGCGGCGATGCCGGCCAGCTCGTCGCGGGACAGCCCGGTGCCCCAGAGCGCGTCGCAGGCCACCAGCGCGGCGGCCGCGTCGGCGCTGCCGCCGGCCAACCCACCGGCGAGCGGGATCTGCTTGCGCAGGTGCAGTCGGGCGTGCGGCAGCACCCCCGCGTACCCGGCGAGGGCGTGCGCGGCGCGGATCACCAGGTTGGTGTCGTCCAGGGCCAGCTCGCCGGTGCCCTCACCCTCCATGGTCAGGGCGAGGGTGTCGCCCCGGCGGGCCGTCAGCTCGTCGTAGATCGAGATGGCGTGGTAGACGGTGTTCAGCTCGTGGTAGCCATCCCGGCGCAGCGGGCCCACCCCGAGGTGCAGGTTGATCTTCGCGGGCACCCGTACCCGCACCGGGCCGATGGCTCCGCGTCGCTCGTCGTCGTCCGGTCGCCAGGCCTCGGTCACGGGGTGATGTCCCGCACGGGCAGGCGGATGTCGAACGGCTTGGCCACGATCAGCTCCTCAGCGTCCTCGGCGGGCACGGCGTCAGCCTACTTCCCGGCCGGCGTACCGACCGGGGCCGACGCGGCGATGGCGGCGAACTGCTCGACGGTCAGTGACTCCCCACGGGCGCCGGGGTCGACGCCGGCGGCGGTGAGCGCCGCGGCGGCCCGGTCCGCGCCGCCGGCCCAGCCGGCCAACGCGGCGCGCAGCGTCTTGCGCCGCTGCGCGAACGCCGCGTCCACCACGGCGAAGACCCGCTCCCGCGGTACGTCGATGCGGGGCGGCTCATGGCAGGTGAAGGCGACCAGGCCGGAGTCGACGTTGGGCACCGGCCAGAACACGTTCGGCGGCACCTTGCCGGCGCTCCGGGCCTGGGCGTACCAGGCGAGCTTCACCGACGGGATGCCGTACACCTTGGAGCCGGGACCGGCGACGAGCCGGTCGGCGACCTCCTTCTGCACCATCACCAGGCCGTGGCGCAGGGTGGGCAGCACGGCGAGCAGGTGCAGCACGACGGGCACGGCGACGTTGTAGGGCAGATTCGCCACAAGCGCCGTCGGTGCCGGGTCGCCCAGCTCGGCGGCGGCGATGCGCAGCGCGTCCGCGCGGTGCACGGTGAGCCGGGCGGCATCGCCCTCGGCGTGCCGGGCGACGGTCTCCGGCAGCGCCCCGGCGAGCACCGGGTCGATCTCCACGGCGTGCACGTGCCCGGCGACCGGCAGCAGCCCCAGGGTCAGCGAGCCGAGCCCGGGCCCCACCTCCAGGGCCACGTCGTCGGGGGTGAGGCCGGCGGCGGTCACGATCCGACGCACCGTGTTCGGGTCGTGCACGAAGTTCTGGCCCAGCTTCTTGGTGGGCGCGACGCCCAACCGGGCGGCGAGTTCCCGGATCTCCGCCGGGCCGAGCAGGCTCACCACGGGCCGAAGGCCCGCTCGCCGGTGGCGGAAATGGCCGCGCACAGCTCGTCCAGGTCGCTGCCGGTGGTCGCGGCGAGCGCGCGAACGGTGAGCGGAATCAGGTACGACGCGTTCGGCCGGCCTCGGTACGGCATCGGGGTGAGGTACGGGGCGTCGGTCTCCACCAGCATCTGATCCACCGGGGTGAGCGCGGCGGCCTCGCGTAGCGCCGTCGCGCTGCCGAAGGTGACGGTGCCGGCGAAGCTCAGCAGGTAGCCGCGGCGGACGCACTCGCTGGCGAAGTCGGCGTCGCCGGAGAAGCAGTGCAGCACCACCCGGTCGGGAGCACCCTCGTCGTCGAGGATGCGCAGCACGTCGGCGTGCGCGTCACGGTCATGGATGACAAGCGTCTTGTCGTACCGCTTGGCGATGGCGATGTGCGCCCGGAAACTGTGCTCCTGCGCGGCACGCCCCTCGTCGCCGGTCCGGAAGAAGTCCATTCCGGTCTCGCCGATCCCCCGGACCCGGTCGCGGGCGGCGAGTGACTCGATCTCCCGCAACGCCTCGTCGAGGTCGCCGAGCCGGGGTGCCTCGTTGGGGTGCAGCGCCACGGTGGCCAGCACCGCGGGGTACTCGTCGGCGATGTCCGCGCCCCACCGGGACGAGGCGACGTCCACGCCCACCTGGACCAGCCGGTCCACGCCGACCTTGGTGGCCAACGCGATGGCCACGGCGACCGGGTCGTCGGCCGGCCCGCCGCCGGGCACACCGGCCTCGCTGACCGTGATGTCCAGGTGGGTGTGGCTGTCCAGCACCGCCCGGGGCAACGACTCGGGGGCGGGCGGAAACTCTCCGGCCCGCCGGGCGGCACGCTCGCGGCGGGATTCAGTGGGCTCGCTCATCAGCGACAGCATCACACACCGGGCCTGTCCATCTGCCCGCCACCCGACGTTCACCCCGACTACGCCGCGCGACTCTACGGTCGCTCACGAGCGGACGCGACAGCGTGCGGACCTCATCCCACCGAGCAGCGAGGCGACGGCATGAGCGTCACTCCCCAGGCCGGTGGCAGCGCCGGCGAACGGACCGGACTGAACGTGGCGTTCGGTGGCGGCGTGTACCCGGCGGAGGAAATCGCCCGGGGTGCCGCGTACGAGTTGTTCAGCGCCGACGAGGTGGCCGGCTTCGAGTGGGCACCCCGCCCGGGTAGCGCCCTGCCGTGGCACCGGTTCGTGCACGTCACCGAGGTGACGGCTGTGCACGGGCTGACGGAGCCGGCCGACGAGCCAGAGACGCCGCTGCTGATGCCCGCTCACCGCGAGCGGGGTTGGGCGTACCTGCACCAGCTCAGCCAGCAGCCGGCCGCAGCGGGCGACCCGATGCTGGTGGCCGCGCGCGCGTCGGCGGTGGTCCGGCGGGGCACCCGGATGATGAAGGTGCTCTCGGCCCAGCAGCTCGCCGGCTACGTACGGGGTTGGCTGCCGCACGGCTTCTGCTACCGCGAGCACGATGTGGCGCACCTGCGTACGCCGGCGACGACGACGGTGCTGCGTACGGACGGTGACGCTGGCCGGGACGACACGGACGTGACGTACGCGCTGCGCTGGCGCGCGTCCGACCCGGGCGACTACGAGGTGCCGGTGGGCCCGGCACACCGTGGCCTGACCGCGCTGGCCGCCCGGGACCGGCTCGGCGCCCCGGTGCTCGGCACCGGCTTCGTGCCCAGCAACGGTCAGCTCATCCCGGAGTTCATCACCCGGGACTTCGCCGACCTGCCGATGCCGGCGAACGCCGCCCTCATCGCGTACCCGGCGGAGGGGATGGAGGTGGTGCTCTACACCTACCAGGCCGAGCAACGCGGGTGGCTGCGGATGGTGGGCCCGCAGTGGCGGCACCTGCTGGCCGCGGTGCCGGGACTCTCCCCGGACCAGGAGTACGTGCCGAACGCCGACGTCCCCCGCTCCACCCAGCTGGTCGGCATGTACGGCGACAGCGAGTACGAGGCGGTCGCCGACCTGCCCGGTGGGTTCCGGGTGCTGGCGATGACCCGGGCGGCCCGTTACCCGGTCGACGCGGTGGCCCGCCGGCTCCGGTTCGCCCAGTGGCGGGGGGTGCCGTGCCTGGTGCTGCGGGAGGAGGCCGGCTGGCTGCGGGTGCGCCTGCGCTACCCGAACCCGGACACCGTGGTCACGACCGGCGCGCAGTGCCAGGAACGCGGCGTCTACGAGGCCTGGGCGCCGGGCGCCGAGGTGACCGACGACCAGGTGATGGACACCCGGTACGCGATGTGACGGCTCCTCCTCCCGGGTTGGGAGAGCGAGCCGTTCGGTGTGGAAACGGGACACCACGACACTTAGATGATCATTAGGGTCGGAGCTTCCGGCGTGCTGCGCGCCGGCGTCTCTCCGGAGGTTTCCCATAGTGTTTCGTCGAAGGCTGTCAGCCGCCACCGTGGTGGTGGCCGTCGCTGCCGGCGCGCTCGTCGCGCCCAGCCCAGCGCTCGCCTACACCAACACCCAGATCCCGGCCTCGAGCTGGGCCTACACCGACTCCGCCACGCCCACTCGCGCCACCGTCAACGCCCAGACCGACGCCCCCATCGGGCGCTGGCTGGACGCCGAGGAGAACTCCCACACCTCCCGCTTCTACTTTTCCATCAGCCTGGCCGAGCTGGCCGGTAGGCAGTTGTCCGACGCGGACCTGATCGTGCGGGAGAAGAAGGTCACCGACTGCGGCAAGGCGGCAGCGGTCGAGCTGTGGCGTACCGCCGGGTTCGCCAACATCAACTCTTGGAAGAAGCCGCCGGTCGAGCAGGAGAAGCTCGGCACGATGAGCGCCGGCGGCGCCGGAGCCGAGTGTCCCGGTTCGCTCGTGCAGGACCTCACCAGCACCGTGCAGGCCGCCCTCGCGCGGGGGGAGACGCGGCTACACCTGGAGCTTCGGCTGAACGCGGAGGCCGAGCGGGACGAACGTCAGGGCCGCTGGCTGTACTACCGGCCCACGCTCAGCGTGCAGCACAACGGGCTGCCGACGATCGGCAACCTCTCCCTCTACCCGAACAAGGGCTGCGGTGACGCCACCCACCCGGTCACCGTCGGGGGCGGCTGGATCACGTTCTCGGCGAAGGCCAGTGATCCGGACCCCAACGACTGGGCCGACGTCTACTTCGCGGCCTGGCCGGTGGACCACCCGGACCAGCGCCGCGAGCGGGGTGGCAGCAGCTACGGCAGCGGCCAGGAGCACCGGACCGAGTGGGAGATGTCGAGCTATCCGCACGGCACCGTCCTGGCCTGGACGGCGCGGGCGACGGACGGCGACGGCGACTCCGGGTGGGCTCCCCTCTGCTACGTGCGGGTGGACGGGCAGGCTCCCGCCGAGGCTCCGCAGGTGAGCTCCGCCGAATACCCGGCCAACGGTGCTCCGGGTTCGGGAGGCGTCGGCGTGCCGGGCACGTTCCGCTTCGACGCGGGTGGCGACACCGACGTGACCCGCTACCGCTACGACGACCCCAACCAGGGGACGACCGTCGTGGTCGACGCACCGGCACCGGGCGCTGCGGCGACCTTCACCTGGACGCCGGAGCGCAGCGGACCGATGACCATGAGGGTGCGGTCGCTGGACGCCGTGGGCAATGCCTCCCCGCCCCGCGAGTACGAGTTCTGGGTCCGGCACACCGAGCCCAGCGTGCAGGTCGATGTGGCCGGCACCCATCTGCCCAGCACGCTCACCATGCGCTCCCCCGTCGCCGAGGTGACCTCCTTCGGCTACCGGATCGACAGCGGCGAGGAGGTGCGGGTGCCGGCGACGGAGGCTGCGGCGACGGCCACTGTCACCTTCACCGAAGCCCGCCTGTACCAGCTCGTGGTCTCGGCCTACATAGGTGACAAGCTCTCCGGATCAGGGCGCCAGTCGGTGTCCGTCAACGACGCACCGAAGGTCGAGTCGACGGACTTCGCCTGGGATCACAACGGCGTCGTCGGCGTGGAGGGGACGTTCAGCTTCCGACCCCGCACCACCGACGTGGTGGCATACCGCTACGCCTTCGGATACGACGAGGAGACGCGAATTGCCGCGGCGGCGGACGGGACGGCGTCGTTGGCGTGGACCCCGCAGGCGCCCAACTACTACCAGCTCCACGTTCGCTCGGAGCGCGCCGACGGAACGCTCTCGCAGGACACGGGGTACGAGTTCTCGGTCGTCGACAACAAGCCCACCGTCTACTCCTCGGATGTCGACGGGTCGCCGCGTCGGGACGGCCTCGGACTCCCGATGTCGTTCCATTTCAGCACGTCGATGCCCGACGTGGCGGAGTTCGTCTACCAGTTCGACGGCGAGGCCGAGCGAACGGTATCGGCGGAGTACGGTACGGCCCGTCTGACCTGGACCCCGGATCGAGCCGGTGATCGCGAGGTGACGGTCCGGTCCCGGTACACCTCTGGCCAGCTGTCTCCTCCGGCGGTGTGGCCGTTCGCGGTCTGGACCGGGCCGGTCGTCCGTTCGGCCGCCTATGAGTCGGGCAGCTCGGACGGGCGGGTGGGCAAGGAGGCCACGTTCACCTTCCAGCCGGGCCTGCCCGGTGTGCAGCGGTACACCTACCAGCTGAACTGGGGCCAGGAGCGAACCGTCGACGCTGGCGCTGACGGCATGGCCAGCGTGACGTACACCCCGAGCGAATCCGGCTACCAGACGATCGAGGTCACCAGCCACGGCGCGGACGGCACCAGGTCGCAGACCCGGACGTACGAGTTCGTGGTGAAGAGCGACCGGGTGGGCGTGGCCGGCTGGTACAGCGACTGGAGCGTAACCGGTGGCATCGGTGTGCCGGGTTCGATGACGTTCTGGACCGATCTGTACCCGGACGTCGCCGAGTACCGGTACCGACTCAACGACGGCCCCGAGCAGACGGTGGCCGCGGACCCGGACGGCACCGGCACGGGCTTCCTCCTCACCCCGGACCGGAACGGCGTGAACACCCTGTCGGTCCGTCAGCTGCTGCGCAGCGGGGAGCTGTCCCCGGCGACCGAATACCGCTTCAGGGTCGGCACCGCACCGCTGGTCACCTCGGCGGAGTACCCGGCCGGGCAGTGGAGCGGCGGCGCCGGTCAGGCCGGCAGGTTCACCTTCAGCGGGGGCACCACCGGCATTGTCGAGTTCGAGTACCAGGTCGGTGAGGACGACGCTCGGGTCGTCCCGGCCGTCGACGGCACGGCCACGGTCAGCTGGACTCCGCCTTACTGGACCAGCTACACGATGACCGTGCGGGGCCGACTGGCCAACGGCACGTGGACGGACAGTTCGTCCTACAACATCCTCGTACAGCCGTAACGCGGCCTACCCGTACGGATCGCGGCCCCGGGGGTCTACCCGGGGCCGCGGTCCGTACGGTGGCAGGGGGCTCAGTCGGCGAGCCGGGCCAGTTCCTCGTCGACGATCGACGGGTCGAGCTTGCGGAACACCGGCTTCGGCGCGGCCAGCGGGCGGCCCGCCTCGATCGACACCGACTCCCAGCGCGCGCCGACGGTGTAGTCCCCGGTCAGCACCGGGTACGCTGGGCCGCCGTCCAGGTCGTCGACCTGCTCGATCACCGGCATCGGCGCGTGCACCCCGGTGCCTCCGAGCAGCTCGTGCACCTGCTGGGCGGAGTGCGGCAGGAACGGGGTGAGCAGCGTGTTGGCATCGCTGATCACCTGAAGGGCGACGTGCAGGATGGTGCCCATCCGGGGCTTGTCCGCCTCGTCCTTGAGCTTCCAGGGCGCCTGCTCGGAGAGGTACCTGTTGGCCTCGGCGACCACCTTCATGGCCTCACCGATCGCCTGCTTCTGCCGGTGCCGGCCGATCAGGTCGCCGACGGTGGTGAACCCGGTCCGGGCGACGGCGAGCAACGCCTCGTCGGCCTCGGTGAGCCCGGCCGGGTCGACCGGCGGGATCGTCCCGAAGTTCTTCGCGGCCATCGAGACGCACCGGTTGACCAGATTGCCCCAACCGGCGACCAACTCGTCGTTGTTGCGGCGCAGGAACTCGGCCCAGGTGAAGTCGGTGTCGTTGCTCTCCGGGCCGGCGGCGGCGATGAAGTAGCGCAGCGCGTCGGCGTCGTAGCGCTCCAGGAAGTCGCGAACGTAGATGACCACCTTGCGGGACGAGGAGAACTTGCGCCCCTCCATGGTCAGGTACTCGCTCGAAACCACCTCGGTGGGCAGGTTGAGCCGACCCAGCTCGCCCGGCTCACCGTCGCGGGAGCCCTCACCGGAGTAGCCGGAGAGCAGCGCCGGCCAGATCACCGAGTGGAAGACGATGTTGTCCTTGCCCATGAAGTAGTAGGACCGGGCGTCCTTGCCCGCGCCGTCGGCGGACCAGTACTTCCGCCACGCGTCCGGGTCGCCGGAGCGACGGGCCCATTCGATCGAGGCGGACAGGTAGCCGATCACCGCGTCGAACCACACGTAGATCCGCTTGTCCGACCGGTCGCGCCAGCCGTCGAGCGGGATCGGTACGCCCCACTCCAGGTCACGGGTGATCGCCCGGGGCTGGAGGTCGTCGAGCAGGTTGCGGGAGAACCGCAGCACGTTGGGCCGCCACCCCTCGCGGGTGTCCAACCACTGCCGCAGCACCTCGGCCAGGGCCGGCAGGTCCAGGAAGAAGTGCTCGGTCTCGACGAACTTCGGAGTCTCTCCGTTGATCCGCGACTTCGGGTTGATCAGGTCGATCGGGTCGAGTTGGTTGCCGCAGTTGTCGCACTGGTCACCGCGGGCGCTGTCGTACCCGCAGATCGGGCAGGTGCCCTCGATGTAACGGTCGGGCAGGGTGCGCCCGGTGGACGGGGAGATCGCGCCCATGGTGGTCTTCGGCACGATGTAACCGTTGCGGTACATCCCCTCGAACAACTCCTGCACCACCGCGTAGTGGTTGCGGGTGGTGGTGCGGGTGAACAGGTCGTACGAGAGACCGAGGCCGTGCAGGTCCTCGACGATCACCCTGTTGTACCGGTCGGCCAGCTCGCGCGGGGTCACCCCGTCGGCGTCGGCCTGCACCTGGATCGGGGTGCCGTGCTCGTCGGTGCCGGAGACCATGAGCACGTCGTGGCCGGCCATCCGCATGTACCGGGCGAAGACGTCGGAGGGAACGCCGAAACCGGAGACGTGGCCGATGTGGCGGGGGCCGTTGGCGTACGGCCAGGCCACTGCCGCGAGAACGTGACTCATGAGCAGTGAGCCTAGTGACCCGTCCGGGGCGTTCGCGAACCAATAGGGGGTGCCCGACCGGCGGACCGGGCCGACCACCTCGCCCGTTGGTCCGATTTGTCGTCGACACGCGGCTCACCTGCCCGTTTCACCTCCTGGTGCGGTGTGCAATGAACGTCGTGACGGGCAGAGGAGCGGCGCGGGACCACGAGGACCCTCCCACCGGGTCGGCGGTCGGCGGCGACCCGGGGCCCGGGCCCGCCGCGTCCCGGGTCGCCGGGGTCGCGCCGCAGCCCCGGCTCGTTTCCACCGCCGACCCGGGTGCGCTGCGGCCCACCCCGGCGGGCAGGTCCGCCGCAGCGGCCCGCCCCGCGCCGGCGGCGCCGTCACCCACACCGACTCGTCCGACCCCGGGGGCACCCGTACCCAGCCCGGCCCGGCCCGGCTCGTCGGGCCCGCCGGCCGACTCGGCGCCGGCCGGCGCGGAGCCCGTCGAGGTGGAGCCCACCACCGGCGCGCCGGTGGACGCGGTGCCGCGTCGGGTGCCGGTCCGGCAGCAGGGCCACCGGCAGCGCGGCCAAGGTCCCGACGGCGACCCGCCGGAGGACGACGGTGGCGCTTTCTGGGCGCCGATCGAGCAGGTGCACTGGGACGGCACCCCGATTCGCAAGGACGCGGCACCGGCGCGGTTCCGCGGCTTCCGGCTGGCGCGGCGCCGGGCACCTCACCGCACGCCACTGCCGCCGGACCCGCTGCCCGGGCTCGCCGCGCTGGTGGTGCTGAGCCTGGTCACGGCCTTTTTCGCCTGGGTCAGCGCCGGCCCGTTCTGGCTCGCGGTCGGGCACGCCCGGACCGGCACCGTGGTGATCGACGGCTGCTCCGGCGACGGTCTCACCCTGCGCTGCCGGGGGATCTTCACGGCCGAGGAAGGGCGGTTCATCACCCATGGTGTCCGGGTCAGTGGCGTGCCCGCCGAGGGGAGCACGGCCGGCACCGTGCTGCCGGCACGGATGACCGGCCCGGACAGCGGTACCGCGTACGCGGACGTCGGCGTGGGCCGGCACCTGCGGTGGCTGCCCGGTCTGCTGGTGGTGCTGGCCTGCGCCGCCGGCATCGTCCGGTTGACCGGGTCGGCCCGGCTGCCCGGTCGCCGGCACCGCCGCTGGGCCGTGGCCGCCGCCGTCGCCGGCCCCACACTGATCACCGTCGGCTTCCTGATCGCCGCGTGGTGACCCGGTCGTCCGGCGAGCCGGACCACTCGATCAGCTGTGCACGACCGTGTAGACGTCCCGACGGCGCAGCGCGTACTCGGTGGCGACGTCGGTGATGGCGTCCCGGCGGGACCGGCCGGCGGCCTCCCGCTCGGCGACGGCGGCGCGAAGGGTGTCGTCGTCGGGGCGTTCGGCAGCGGTCACCGGGGCTCCGGCCACCACCAGGGTGATCTCTCCACGCGGGTCCCCCTCGGTGGCCCACCGGGCCAGCTCGCCGAGGGGGCGGCGGAGCACCTCCTCGTAGGTCTTGGTGAGTTCGCGGCAGAGCGCGGCCGGCCGGTCCGCCCCGAACGTGTCGGCCAGGTCGGTGAGCGTCGCCCCGATCCGGTGCGGGGCCTCGAAGAAGACCAGGGTGCGCTCCTCGGCGGCGAGGGCGCGCAACCGGGACCGACGGCCACCGGGGGTGCGCGGCAGGAAACCCTCGAAGCAGAACCTGTCGCAGGGCAGCCCGGAGACGGCCAGCGCTGTGGTGACCGCGCTGGGCCCGGGGGCGACGGTGACCGGCGCACCGACATCCAACGTGGCACGGACCAGCCGGTAGCCGGGGTCGGAGACGCTGGGCATCCCGCCGTCGGTGACCAGCGCCACCACGTACCCGCTGAGGATGACCTCGACCAGTTCGGGGGTGCGCCGCTCCTCGTTGCCCTCGAAGTAGGAGACGATTCGACCGCCGACGGTGAGATCGAGATCGCGGGCCAGCCGGGTGAGCCGTCGGGTGTCCTCGGCGGCGACCACGTCGGCGCTGATCAACACCTCCCGGAGTCGGGCCGAGGCGTCGGCGGGGTTGCCGAGCGGGGCACCGAGCAGAATCAGGCGCCCAACTTCGGACATTTCACCCACGAATTCGTCTCCTTCATTGCAGGGAATACCGGTATCAGGGACGACGGACGCCACCGGACACCTTGGCAGCCTACGATCGCCGGGTGACGAGTGCGTCGACAGCGCAGACCCCGAGCGCAGATCCGGACAAGATGATCCAGGCGACGGGCGAGCCCAGCGCCACCCAGGAGCCGACGGCACCGAGCGCCGAGGGCGGCGGGGTGGTCGCCGTGGTCCGGCGACGGTTCGCCACCGTCGACACCCAGGCGGACAGGTTCTCCTGGCTGGCCACAGCAGTGGTGGTGGCCATCGCGGCGATCGTGCGCTTCGTCGGGCTGTCCAGCCCGAAGGGCAAGATCTTCGACGAGACGTACTACGCCAAGGACGCCTACGGCCTGATCTCCCGTGGCGTGGAGTGGAACTACAAGGACAACGTCCCGTCGTACGTGGTGCACCCCCCGCTGGGCAAATGGTTGATCGGCGTCGGCGAGTGGGCCTTCGGCTACCAGGACGCGGATTCGAAGGTGTCCGTTCCCGGTCACCTGATGACCACCGCACCGGAGTTCGGCTGGCGATTCTCGGCGGCGGTGATCGGCACGCTGTCGGTGCTGCTGCTGGTCCGCATCGGTCGGCGGATGTTCCGCTCGACGGTGCTCGGCTGCGCGGCCGGTCTGCTGCTCGCCCTGGACGGTTTCCACCTGGTGCTGTCCCGGGCGGCCCTGCTCGACATCTTCCTGCTGTTCTTCGTGCTGGCGGCGTTCGGCGCACTGGTTCTCGATCGGGACGCCCGCCGTCGACGCTGGGCACGGGCCCTGGACGACGGGCTCGATCCGAGCCAGCGGGGCCGGGCCGGGCGCCCGCCGACCGGTTGGCGTACCTGGCCGTGGTGGCGGCTGGCGGCCGGGGTGCTGATCGGCTGCGCCTGCGCGGTGAAGTGGAGCGCCCTGTACTTCGTGCCGGCCTTCGCGCTGCTGGTGCTCTTCTGGGAGGTCGGCGTCCGCCGCTCGGCGGGGGTCCGCCGGCCCTGGCGGGACACGCTCGTCGACGAGCTGCCCTGGCTGGTGCTCGCCGGCGTGCTGATGGTGGGCACCTACCTCGCCACCTGGTCGGGCTGGCTGCTCACCGACGACGGTTACTACCGGCTCGCGTCGGCCTACCCGAGCGCACCCCTCAGCGACCGCCCGTTCATCGGCCCGCTGATCAACCTCTTCGAATACCACCGCGCGGCGTACGGCTTCCACGCCCAGCTTGACGACGCGCACAAGTACCAGTCGTGGCCGTGGCAGTGGCTGCTGTTGGGCCGGCCGGTGGCGTTCCACTACGCCGGTGACGGCGTCTGCGGTGCGGCGAGCTGCGCTTCGGAGATTCTGCTGCTCGGCACCCCGCTGCTCTGGTGGTCGTTCCTGCCGGCCCTGGTGGCGCTGGCCTGGCTGGGGTTGGCCCGTCGGGACTGGCGGGCCGGCGCGATCCTGCTCACCGTGGCCGCCGGGCTGCTGCCGTGGTTCTGGTTCGCTCTCGACGGCCGGACGATGTTCTCGTTCTACGCCGCGCCGGCGGTGCCGTTCCTGGTGCTGGCCGTGGTGTACGTGCTGGGCGCGCTGATCGCGCCCGCCGGGGGTGACGTGGGTGCGGTGACGCCGCTGGTGCCCGGTGACCCGGCTTATGAGCGCCGGCTGGTGGGCAGCATCGCGGCGGGAGCGTACGTGCTGCTGGTTGCGCTCTGCTTCGCGTACTTCTATCCGATTTTTGTCGGTCGGGTGATTCCGTACTCGGACTGGCTGTCCCGGATGTGGCTCGACGGTCGGTGGATATAAGCATCGACAGGCGACGCGCCGCACAGCGCGACGGAAGAAGGGCCCGCACGCCGAAGCGTGCGGGCCCTTCTTGACAAAGACGCGCGCCCCGATCGCCTGCCACGGGGGAAGCGGGCGATTGGGGCGCGCATGAAGAGCTTAACCACCGCGCACCACCGGCACAACGGGTCGACTTGGGTCAGATTTCCGACGGAGGCTGGCCGAGTCGACCACTTCCCTCTCAGAGTTGACCGAGGGTGACCCGGCATGGACCCTGAGCGCGGGTGCTGCCGATCAGAGGCGAACTCCGACGTGGGTGGCGTCGCCGTTTCCGCGCGCCCGCACCCAAACGATCATCCAAAGTGGATCTCACTACACTGCGGGTCGTGATCAACTTCAGACGATCGACGGCGGTCCTTATCGGACTGTTGGCGACCACCGCGCTGACCGGCCCGGCACAGGCCGACGAGGAGCCGGCGCCCGAGCCGCCCCGGGTCGAGCTGGTGCTCGACGTCAGCGGGTCGATGCGCGCCGCCGACATCGACGGACGCACCCGGATCTCGGTCGCCCAGCAGGCATTCAACGAGGTGGTTGACGCGCTGCCCGAGGAGACACAGCTCGGCATCCGGGTGCTCGGCGCGACCTATCGCGGCAAGGACAAGAAGGTCGGTTGCCAGGACACCCAGCAGATCGTGCCGGTCGGGCCGGTGAACCGGTCCGCCGCCAAGGCGGCGGTGGCGACACTTCGGCCGACCGGGTTCACTCCGGTCGGGCTTGCGCTGCGCTCCGCCGCGCAGGACCTGGGCGCCGGGGCCACCACCCGGCGGATCGTGCTGATCACCGACGGCGAGGACACCTGCGCTCCACCGGACCCGTGCGAGGTGGCCCGGGAACTGGCCGCCCAGGGCACCAGCCTGGTCGTCGACACCCTCGGCCTGGCCCCCGACGACAAGGTTCGCCGGCAACTGCTCTGCATCGCCAGCGCCACCGGCGGGACCTACACCGCCGCGCAGAGCGCCGAGGAGCTGACCGACCGGATCAAACAGCTCGTCGAGCGGGCCGGAGACACGCACACCCGAGCCCCGACAGTTGTCGGCGGCACGAGCGCGTGCGACTCGGCGCCACTGCTCGCCCCCGGCGTCTACGCCGACCGGGAAGCGTTCTCCGAGCATCGCTACTACCGGGTGCCGATCCGCCCCGGGCAGGAGCTGCGAGCTTCGGTGAGCATGGCGCTGGACCGGGCCGTCAACCGGGACTACGGGGTGCTGCTGCGGGCCACCGCGGCCGACGGCCGGGAACTCGTCCGCGGCGCGGACGCCGGCAGCGGGCGGGCCGACGTGCTCTCCGCCGGGCTGCGCTGGTCGGCCACCGCCGACGACGAGGATGCCGCCGAGACCGAGCAGAGCGCCGCGCCGGTCATCGAACCCACCACCGTCTGCCTGGTGGTCAGCAATTCGTTCGCCCCGCGTCCCGGCACCGCGGCCACCCCGGGCATGCCGGTGGAGTTGACCATCGACGTGGTCGCCGCCGCACCCGCACCGGACGGACCGGACCTCGGCCGGGGCTGGGTGCTGCTCGCACTGCTCACCATCGCCGGTCTGCTCACCGGCCTGATCGCCGGTCTGCTCACCCGCTGGTGGGTCGCCACCTGGAGGGAGAACTGATGCGTACCGCACTGTTCCGGTCGATGGCGGCGCTGCTCGCCGCCGGCACGGCCGCTCTGCTCCCCACCGCGGCCGCCGCCGCACCAACCCCCTCCCCGGGTGCCACGCCGGTGAACCGTGCCGGCACGTCGTTCCTCACCGCCACCCCGATCACCGCCGGACAACCGGTACGGGTGGACGCCTCGATCGGCGATCACCTCTACTGGTCGTTCCCGGCGACGGCCGGGCAGGTGCACGAGATCAGCGCCACCGTCACCTTCCCGAAGGGACGCAGCGGCGCCTCCACCTGGACGGTGGACGTCTTCGACGGGCTGCGCCGACGCCAGGCGTGCACGGCGGGGGCCCAGACCCCGACAGTGGACGCGAAGGCGTCGAACGTGGTGCTGGGTTGCACGCTGCGCGAGGTGCGGCCGTGGGCGGAGCCCTGGTCGGCCGACCCACTGCCCGGCACGTACGTCGTCCGACTCTCGGTGATCGAGCTGCCGGAGCCGGATCTGGGTGCGCCGATCGACGTCGACCTGCTGGTGGGCACCATCGCCGACCGGGGCGCCTCGGCTGACGACGGCGAACTGGCCGCCCCGCTGGTGCCGAACACCAAGGCCGGCACGGTGCTCAACGCCGTACCCCCGGTGGACGCGGAGGCCGACGACGAGAGCGGCTCGCTGACGGACTGGTTGCCGGATCTCGGCTCGCGCTGGGTCTGGACCGGCATCGGCGGCGCGCTCGCCGCGGTGGCCGGCGTGTTCGGATTCGCGCTGACCCGACGCCCTCGACGTCGCTGAGACGCCTCCTCTGGTGGCCCCGCCCAGCGGCGAGGCCACCAGAGCGTCAGCGCCGCCGGGAGCCGCGCGGCAACCAGCCGATGAACCTGTCCTGGAGCGACATCACCGGGGCTGCGCGCAGATCCTCGGTGGCGGCGGCGAGGCAGGAGCCCAGATAGACGCTGAGCATGGCGCGGTCACCTCCGTACTCCGCCAGCAGCCGGGTGCGCTTCGTCGCGCACGGCCACTCGTCACCGCAGGAGCCGCAGCTCCAGCAGGGGGTCTTCGGGGCGTGTTCGTCGGCCCGCACCCCCGGCCGTTCCAGACCATCGGTCATCGCACGTCCTTCCAGATGTCCACGGGACTGGCGGCTGCCGTGCCGGCCAGCATTGATGGTGGTCCCCCCGGAGCCATCAGGGAGAGCGCTGCGCGTCCCTCCGGTGTTACATCTTTGCGGTACCTTCGTCCGTCGTGGGAGTCGGAAATTTGACGGTTAATTTGATGCGTCATTCCTACCGACCAGTAGGTCACCGGAATGCGTGACCTGCTGCCATCGACGGTCGCCGTCGCCGTCGCCGGGCCGGAGGACTGGACGGGCGAGTTGCTCCCCGCTGAGCAGGCATGCCTTGGCGAGCGGGCGGTGCAGACCCGTCGGCGGGACTTTGCCGCGGGCAGGATTTGCGCCCGCAGGGCACTGCGCGACCTCGGCCTGCCGTCGACCGCCGTGCCGGCCGCCGCCGACCGCGCGCCGGTCTGGCCGGCCGGGATCGTCGGCAGCATCACCCACACCGCCGGCTACTGCGCCGCTGCGGCGGCGCACACCACCGACGTCCGGTCCGTCGGGATGGACGCCGAGCAGCACCGCGAGGTCAATCCGGGAGTACGCCGACTCGTGCTGCTGCCCGAGGAGGAGGCCATCTGCGCCCGGCTGCCCAGCGGCACCTACTGGCCGATCGTGCTGTTCAGCGCGAAGGAGACCGTCTACAAGGTGTGGCATCCGGTCGTCCGCGGCTGGTTGGACTTCCACGACGCCCAACTCGACATCGATCCGGATGCCGGCACGTTCACTGCCCGGATCGCACCGGCCCGGGTGGACGCGGCGGGGGTCGACGACCCACCGGCATCGATCAGCGGCCGATTCGTGATCGCCGACGGGCTGGTCCGCACCGCCGCCGTGCTTCCGGCACGTTGACCTTGCCCGGTTACTCATAGCGATGAATGGAATACCGATCCACATTGGCTATGGGTGACCAGTTGAACACCGTCCACGCTGGCCAGATGGGTTTTGCATCCTTGCGGTGGGAAGCCCTCCGGCGTGGCGATTGGACGCTCCGCCACCCACGGTAACGTCGAAGAGTTCCCGCACCGCACGTACCGAAGCGTCAAGGAGTACGGTGACCCACCCCCAGCCTCGCGTCACGCCGCACGACCCCCGACAGCCGAACCCGCAGCCGCCGACCCGCTCGTTCGCGGCGACACCGCAGCCGCCGTTCTCGGGGGCTGCGTACCCGGCGGCGGGCGGGAACACGGGCGATGGCGGCGGATATCGGGCACCCGGCGGCTCCGGCTACCCGATCATCGCACCACCACCGGCGCTGACGGACCGCGCCAAGAAGTCCGTCGTGGTCGTCGCGGTCACCGCGGCCGTACTCACCCTGCTCACCTGCGCCGGCGGCATCGTGGCGGTCGTCATCGGCACCAAGGGCACCTCGACCACGGTGAGCGAGGCACAGGCCACCCCGCCGACCCCGCCGACGAGCGGCGACACCCGCGGGATGTCGCCGGGCGACACCCTGGTCGTCAACCGCGAGGCCGGCACCGTCGAGATCACCGTGACGAAGTTCAGCAGCGCCACCAAACCCTGCAAGTCCCACGGACTGAAGCCCGGCGAGGGCATGTACGTGATCGCCGACGTGACGGTGGCTGTCACCAAGGGCACCGCGTCGACGAACCCGCTCTACTTCCAGTGGGTCGCCGCCGACGGCACCAAGACCACAGCGATCGGTGGAGCCTTCTCCGGCTGTGGCAAACCGATGCCGGCCGTGGACGACCTGACCGCCGGCACCAGAAGCACCGGCAGCGTGGTGTTCGACGTGCACGACACCTCCGGCGCGCTGGAGTACCACGACCAGTTCCAGACCGCCGGTTCCTGGAAGCCGTGACGCGCTGACACGACGTGGGGCCGACCCGTCCGGGCCGGCCCCACGCGGTGGGTGATTCGGCGGGTCAGCAGCCCGTCCAGCGCACCGGGGTCACCCGGTCGGCCAGGACGTTCCGGAACCCGACGATGGTGCCCGAGTCGGAGATGGACCGCGCACCGACGACCGCCCCGGTGCCGCCGCCCGGCAGGACCCGGGAGGTGGAGCCCCTGGCAACGCGGTCACCACCCACCACGACGCCCTTGGCGTTGACGTCGGTCAGTGCCGGCATTTCCTGGTCGAGCAACGTGTGCGAGCCGTTCCGAAGGTCCCACCGCACCCTGGCCGAGGTGGTGCCGTTCAGCCAGGCCTGACCGATCGCCCAGCGGCCCGCCGCCGCGCCGGCCGTGCTCCACTCGGCACCGGGGAACGTGAGCGCGTCGATCCTTCCGTTCGGTCGGCGGACCCAGCTGTTCCAGTCTCCGAAGGGTCCGGCGCTACCGACGATCGTCCCGTTGTCGGTGATCCCACCCGCCTGCGCGTCGACCGGGGCGTCGAGCACCTCCACAGTGCCCGGACGGGCGGCCGGCCAGCGCAGCGCGACCAGTTGCCCGGGGACGATGTCCGAGCCGTAGCCGACGATGTCGCCGGCATCGTTGATGGCGCTGACGAAGATGCCGGTGGACGGCAGCACCGGCAACTGCTCGAGCTTGCCGTTGCGGTACCTCCACGGCTGCCCGTAGCCGCTCTCCGCCGATCCGTTGCCGATCACGACGCCGTCGGCGTTGATGTCGACGGGGGTGTCCGTGCTCTTCGACTCCAGTTCGGTGACCCGCTGCCCGTCCCAGAACAGCAGCAGGTACTGGTTGTCGGTCTCACCGACCCGCAGCGCGGTGCCCGCGACGTAGCGCCCCGTCGGGTCGACCGCGTTCGCGTCGGCCCGATAGGTGTCGGTCGGGTACGGCAGCGTGCTGATCTTGCAGGTGCGGGGGGTCGCCCCGCTGGGCGCGGCGGTCGCCGTAGCGGAGACGGCGACCCCGAGAGAGGTGGCCAGCAGACCGGTCGCGGTGGCTGCGAGCATCCGGCGTCGAGTGCTTCGGTTCATCCTTGCTCCCCGTGTGGGGCCCGGGTACTCCCAGGCATCTGATTGATACCTGGCTTCACAGGTGAGCTGGCTGCACGGTTGCGCACTGTCAGCCAAGAGACAACAGCGAAACCGCCGGAGTTACCGCCCCCATGCCTCGGTGGCGGTGACGACCGGGCGGCCGGTGCGTACCGACTCCTCGACGGCGAGGCTGATCAGGTGGTCCTGGCAGGCTTCGGCAAGCGGGTACGGAGCCGGGCCCTCCTCCCGCGCCCACGCCCCGGCACGGGCGACGATGTCGGCCACCGCGATGTCGTCGTCGGACATCCCGCTGCCGACGAACGGGTTGCGGTAGACGACGTCGCCGTCGAAGCTGATGTGCTTGAGGTCGAGCCCTTCCAGGTTGAGGTCGAGACCGGTCTGCCGCCGGGTCAGGAACGACTCCACCGGCGTGCTCGGGTCGATCAGGCGGACCACCCGGTCGTCCACCAACTCACCGCGCGAGCCCCGGACCACCAACCGGCGGGTGCGCAGCGGGTTCCACCACTGGTTGTCGGTGAAGTCGTACAACCCCATCCGCCCGCCGAAGTCGATGGTCGCGAGGGTGGTGGAGAGCTGCTGCGGGGTGTCGTCGCCGCTCCAGCCGGCCGGCGAGAGCGGGTTGGCCAGCGGCGCGACGAAGGCGCGCGCGCTCACCTCGGCGCTCTCGTGACCGACGCCGAGCAGGCCCCGGATCAGTGACACCGCGTGGTACAGGTGGGTCGAGGAGATCTGGACCGAGGTCGGCTCACCGAGCACCCCGGAGCGGACCAACGCCAGCCGCGCCGCGTGCCCGGGCATCAGGAGGTACTGCTCGGCGACCTGCACCAGGCCACTGCCTCCGACGTCGGCCCAGAGCGAGCGCAGACCCGCCAGGTCGTGGGCGGGCGGCGTCTCGGCGAGCACCGGTACGCCGGCCGCGACCAGCTCCCGGGTCGCCTCGGGCGTCACCGGCCACGGCACCGACACGATGACGAAGTCCGGCCGCTCGTGGGCGAGCATCTCGGCTGTCGTGCGGAAGGTCGACACGCCCCAGCCGGCCGTCACGGCGGCTCCCCGTGATTCGGTCCGCGTCACCACCCCGGTCACCCGGAAACTGTCGGGGAGCAGCCGGGCCAGGCGTAGGAAGAACTCACCTCGCCAGCCGCTGCCGATGATGCCGAACCGGGTCTGGGCCACCGAAGTCATCTGGGCTCCTCACGTAGAGGTCCGGATGCTAACCGTTCCACTTCGCTACGGTTGCGCTGATGAACACCGAGCCGTTGCGGGCCGTACCCGTGCTGGTGCCCGACGCGGGACCGCCCCTGGACTACTACCTGGTCCTACCTCGACCCGACGACAGCGGCCCGGTCACCACTGTGGACGGGATCGTCGTCGAGGAGTTCACCCGCCACCACGACTTCACCACGACGGGGCTGGACAGCGCCGCCTGGACACCGGAGGCCGGCTGGTGGAGTTCCGCCGCGCTGAGCCGCGCCATGCGTACCGACCCCGAGGTGCTGACACGGGTGCTCCCCACCTCCCGCCGTGAGGCCGAGGACGTCAACCGCGCGCTCGGTGGCGGGCAACTGCCGGCCGAGGCGGTGCTTCGCAGGCACTTCCTCGACCATCAACCGATCGCCACCGCCCCGCCGCTGCGGCTCGGCCCGGCGCAGCCACCGGCCGGCTTCCACGAGCGGCGGGTGTACCGCGTCCTCTTCGCCAAGGATCTCCGCGCCGAGCAGGTGGCGAGCCTCCGGACGGCCTGGCGGACACCGGCGGGCGGCACTGTCGCGTCCGCCGCGAGTGGTCGTCTCGACGAGCACGGTGACCGGTTCACCTGGGATCTGCGCCGCGTCGGCCACTCCCTCGCCTGGTCTCTCGACGTGACCGCGCTGCTGAGGACCGACGCCACCGCGGCGCTCGGCTCGACCCTGTCCGAGCTGACGAACGTCTTGCGCCAGCACGGCCTGATACCGGTGACGACCGAACGCTTCGCCTAGGTGGTTCAACCCCGGGTCGTCACGACCTGGCGTTGGGTCGGTCACGCACCCCGAAGATCGCAAAAGGCCGTCTCCGACTTGCGGAAACGGCCTTTGAACTGGGGTGGAGCTGAGGGGATTTGAACCCCTGACCCCCTCGATGCGAACGAGGTGCGCTACCAGTCTGCGCCACAGCCCCCCGCCGGCGAACCGGCTTCGGTCCCACCCGGCTTACACCGGGCGGGCCGGGAGCAAGGCTAACAGGTTGCTCGGCCCCACCGCGAATCCGCCCCCGGCCCGGCGCTCCGACCCGCCCAAAGATCGACTCGGGTTCCTGGAAATCGGGGCATCCCGGACGCCGCAACCACCCGACGTCCAGGAACCCGAGTCGATCAAGCCAGCCGGGCACGGCCGGGACCGAGGCACGGCCGGGACCGGCCGTCAGGCGCCTCGGCCGGCCTCGTAGGGGCGGCCACGCAGGCCGCCCGACCGCCGGTACGAGACCGATCCACCGTTGACCGCCGCCGGCAGGTCTCCCGGCCGGTCCAGGCCCATGGCGGCGCGGCGTACCCCTTCGCGCTGGGCGGCGAGGCGGCGCTGCGCCTCCCGGCGGGCCGCTGCCCTACGGGCCTGCTCCCGGCGCACCTCGGCCTGCCGGGCAGCCAACCAGGCGGCCTCCCGGGCTCGGGCGCGGCGGCGGCGACGCCCGGCCAGGGCCTGACCCCGCAGGTGCACGACGTAGAGGGCCAGGAGGAGGAAGGTGACCCCGAAGCCGACCCAGAAGCCGGGGCTGACGAACAGCACACCGATCAACTCGACGACGTTGAGGAGCAGCAGGGCGGCGAGCACACGGCGACGCCGGTAGACGGCGGGGGTGTGCTGCCGGCGCGGCGGCGGGCGGCGACGGGACCGCTTCGGTGCGGCGGGCACGGCGCGCAGTCGACCGGAGCGGCGGACGGCCGGCGGCGCGGAGACCGGCGCGCCCAACACGCCGGTAGTCGCATCTTCACTGAGGGTGACTATCAGTGAGCGCGGAGGATGGACGGGTCGCCGTCCCGGCACAGTGCGGCGCCGTCGGCGGCGCTGGAGCACCCGCGCCGTCGACTGCGCCCGCTCCGCCACCAGCCGCTCGGTGGCGTCGTACCGGCGAACCAACGCCGGGGCCAGGGCGAGCAGGCCGGCGGCGGCGAGGACGGCGAGGAGCACCGAGGTCGGCACCCTCACCCCTCCCGTCACCGAATTCGAAGCAACCGCCACCCGACCGCAGGATCTTCCATGGATCACGCCTGGGCGCGTGGATCGTCCGGCCGGGGAGCGCTTGCCGCAGCTTGCAGTTACTTGAGGTTACGGCGCACCGACCGGGTTGCCACCGCGCCGCGCCGATCCCGTCCGTGGGACGAGTGGGCCGATGTCGGGAAATCCTCCTACCGCGCGTTGGCGCGAACCCGGTGCCAGCGGGCCAGCAGGCCACCCTCGGCGGCGATCTCCTCACTCGTCATCGCGTACCCGATGTGGTCCCGCCAGGCGCCGTCGATGTGCATGTAGCGCACGTGGTACGACTCCTCGCGGAAGCCCAACTTCTCCACCACCCGCCGGGACGGCCGGTTCTCCGGACGGATGTTCACCTCCACCCGGTGCAGCCCACCTGGGCCGAACGCGTGGTCCACGGCGAGCGCCAGCGCAGTCGGGATCACACCCTGGCCGGCGGCCCGGGCGTCCACCCAGTAGCCGACGTAGCCGGAGCAGAGCGCCCGCCGCACGATGCTGCCCACGTTGATGTGCCCGACCAGCCGGTCCCGGTCGGCCTCACGCAGGCAGACCGCGAACGGCATGCCCTCACCCTCGCGGGCCGAGCGCCGCTGGTCACGGTGCACCCAGCGGAACGCGGCCGGCGAGTTCATCTCGTCCCAGCCGCCGGGCAGTGACGACTCCCAGGGTGCCAGCCAGGCCCGGTTGGCCCGCCGCACCTCCGACCACGCCGCCGCGTCGGAGCGCCGGTACGGCCGCAGCAGCACTGGGCCGTCGGCCAGTTCCACCGGCCAGCCCGGTGCCCGCGCGGGACCGAAGAGACTCACCTGGACAGTCTCCCGCGCGGGACCGTGTCGCGCACAAGTGGCCTCACCGCGTTCACCGCACAGATCCGACGATCACCCGACGCGGGCCGCGAGCGGGCCGGCCGGGACGCGTCACCGGCGGCGGTCCAGCAGCAGGACGTCCACGGTGGAGCCGGCCGCGGCCGTGGTGACCCGCTCGCCGAGCACCAGCAGCCCGTTGGCCTCGGCCAACCCGGAGAGGGTGAACGGTCCGCCGCTGAGCGGTTGGACCGTGTACCCGCCGCCGCGTCGCTCGGCGACGTGCGCCGGCCGGAACTCGCGGAGCCCGGTCGGCGACGACACGGTCTCCAGCAGGTGTGCCCGCACACTGGGTCGGAACACCGGTTCGGCACCGGCGAGCAGTTGGATGGCGGGGCGGGCCAGCACCTCGAAGCCGATCAACGCGGCACCCGGGTCGCCGGGCAGGCAGACCACCGGCACCTCCTCGGCACCGACAGTGCCGAACCCGAGCGCGGTGCCGGGGTAGAGCGCGACGTCGGTGAAGGTGACCGGCCCGGCGCGACCGCCCTCACGGCGGGAGAGGATCCGACGCACCATGTCTCCGGGGCCGGTGCCGGTGCCCCCGGTCGTGATGATCAGGTCGGCACGCAGCGTCTGGTCCTCCAGCAGCCCGCGCAGCCCCTCCGGGTCGTCGTCGCAGATTCCCACCCGGTACGCCAGCGCGCCCACCTCGGCTGCCGCGGCGGTCAGCGCGTGCGAGTTCGCGTCCACCACCTGACCGGGCTGACTGCCCCGGCCGACGTCGACGAGTTCGTCACCGGTGGCCACGATGACCACCCGTGGACTGGGCCGGACCACCACGTGCCCGATGCCGGTCGCCGCGAAGACGGCGACCAGGGCCGGGGACACGTAGGTGCCGGCCCGAGCGAGCAGGGTGCCGGCGGGCAGCTCCTCACCCGCTCGGCGTACCCCGTACCCCCGTTTGGGGGTGCGGAAGATCTCCACCGCGGCCATGCCCTGGTCGGTCCACTCCACCGGGACCACGACGTCAGCGGCGACCGGCAGCGGTGCCCCGGCGGCCACCGAGAAGCACGAGCCGGGGGTGAGCCGGACCGGCCGCCAGCTCGCGGCGCCGAGATCGCCGACCACGTTGAGCCGGATGGTGCGGCCGCCGGGCGTGCCGGAGGGGGCCGGGACGTAGCTCGGCCCCCTCCCCCCTCCGGAGATGTCCTCCCAGCGCGCGGCGTAGCCGTCCACGGCCGCCTGGTCGAAGGCCGGGAAGGCGTGCGGCGCGACGACGTCCTCGGCGAGGACGTTGCCGTGCGCCTGGGTGAGGTCGAGGTCGAGTGGCGGCAGCGCGCGCAACCTGCGCAGCACGCTGCCCAGGTAGTCGGCGAGCGGCGTCAACTCGTTCGCGGCCGCCTCGGCGTCGGCCGTCGCTGTCATGTACCAGATCCGCCTGCCGCGTCGGCCTTGACGAAGTCGGCCAGCCAGGACCGGAACTCGGCGCCCAGGTCCTCGCGCTCGGCGGCGATCTGCACCACCGTCTGGAGGTATCCCAGCGGCATGCCGGTGTCGTAGCGGGTGCCCCGGTAGACGATCGCGTGCACCGGGGTGCCCTCGGTACGCAGCAGCTCCATCGCGTCGGTCAGCTGGATCTCGCCGCCGCTGCCCGGCTTGGTCCGCCGGATCGCGTCGAAGATCTTGCCCGGCAACACGTAGCGGCCGAGCACCGCCAGGTTGCTCGGGGCGTCCTCCGGCTGCGGCTTCTCCACCATCCCGGTCACCTTGACGACCTCGCCGATGTCGGTCAGCTCCGACTCGGCCGGCTCGACGGAGGCGATCCCGTACCGCTTGGTCTCGGACGGGTCGACCTCGAAGAAGGCGAGCACCACACCGCCGGTGCGGGCCTGCAACTCCAGCATCGCCGGCAGCAGCGGCTCCGATGGCTTGACGAACTCGTCGCCGAGCAGCACCGCGAAGGCGTCGTCACCGACGTGCGACTCGGCGTACCCGATGGCGTGGCCGAGCCCGAGCTGCTCGGGCTGCCGCACGGTGTAGATCTCGGCCAGCTCGCTGGGCCGACGTACGGCGGCCAGCCGCTCGGAGTCGCCCTTCTCCTCCAACCTGGTCTCCAGGTCCGGGCGACGGTCGAAGTGGTCCACCATCGACGTCTTACCCCGACCGGTGATCAGCAACACGTCACCGATGCCAGCCTGCGTGGCCTCCTCGACGATGTACTGCAACACCGGCCGATCCACCACCGGCAGCAGTTCCTTGGGCACCGCCTTGGTGGCCGGCAGGAACCGGGTGGCCAGTCCGGCGGCCGGGATGACGGCCTTGACCGCCAGGGGACGGCCGTTTGCGGCGACCGTCGATGAGGGGTTCGCTGAGTGCTCCGACATGCCGCGAGACTATCGGCCACGGCTCTGCCGCGGCGGGTGTGGCCCAGAAGACGCGCCGCCACCCGGCCCCGGCCGCGCCGCGTCCGGGCCGGCCCGCGCCGCGTCCGTCGCGACGTCCGGCGTGTCGTCGACCGAATCCGGCCGGGCCTGCGCCGGGCCCGCCAGCGATGATTCCGGTACGCCCACCGCCGGGTCGGACCGGGCGGGCCCGCCCGGCTCCCGGCTGGCCTGCACCGGCTGGCCGGCGCGCGGCAGCCCGTCGGTAGGGCTCACCGCGCACGCGAGCACGGGAATTTCCCGGGTCGGCAGATCCGAGCGAACCTCGGCGACCCGGTACGTGTCACGGCCCGCCGCCTTGGCCGCATAGAGGGCGTCGTCGGCGGCCTCCAGCACCTCCCGCCCGGTGCTGCCGTGGTCCGGGAAGACGGCGATGCCCACCGACACGGTCACCAGGACCGGCCCGGCGTACGCCTCGACGGCGATGGGCGTGTCGCGCACCGCCGCGCCGAGCCGCTCGGCAACGATCGCCGCGCCCCGGGCGTCGGTCTCCGGCAGCAGCAGCACGAACTCCTCACCACCCTGGCGGAAGGCCAGGTCGACCTCCCGGATCTCCCCGCGCACCCGGCGGGCGAACTCGGCCAGGACGGTGTCCCCCGCGGCGTGCCCGTAGGTGTCGTTGACGTCCTTGAACCGGTCCAGGTCCAACGCGAGGACGCTGAGCATCCGCCCGAAGCGGCTGGCCCGTTCCACCTCCCGCCGGATCGACTCGCGCAGGTAGCGGTAGTTCCACAGCCCGGTGAGCGGGTCGGTGAGGGAGAGCCGCTGCGCCTCCTCGTGCACCCGGACGTTGTCCACCGCCACGGCCGCGTGGCCGGCGAAGGTGCGCAGGGTGGCCAGGTCGTCGTCGTCGAACTCGTCGGCGCCCAGCCGGTCATAGAGGGCCAGCACGCCGAGGGCGGCCGCCGCGCCCGCCTCGTCGACCGGCCCCGAGGATCCGCCGAGGGTGGCCGTGGCACCGCCGGGCGGGGCGGCGAACGGAACCGCGACGTAGGTACGACAGCGTGGCTCACCCGTTGGCGTCTCGGTCTGCTCCGCCCTGCCCCGTTGCGGTTCCCCGGTGGCGGCGACCTCACCGACCACGCCGACGCCGACCGGCACCCGGAGCGTCTGCGACCCGTCCGCCTCCTCCGCCGGCCAGCGCCCGTCCAACCCCTCCGTGCACTGGGCGACGAGCACCCCGCCGGTCTCCACCAGCAGCACGGCACCGGCGCGCGCGCCCGTGGCCCCGATGGCACTGCGCAGGATCACCCGCAGGATGCGTTGCAGGTCGTGTGTGCTGGCCAGCGTGTCGCCGAGCACCGCGAGGTGCCCGCGCAGCTGGTCCCGGTTGCTGGTCAACGCCGCGACGTAGGAGCCGGTCTCCCGGGTCATCCGGTTGAACGCGGCGGCCAGCCGACCCAACTCGTCACGACTGCGCACCGGCACCCGGGCGGTCAGATCGCCCTGGGCCACCCGGTCGACGGCACCGGCCAGCTCCGCCAGCGGCCGGGTGGTCACCCGGGCCAGCCGCCAAGCGGCCAGCACCGCGAGCAGCCCGGCCAGCACGACCACCCCGAGCAGCGTGGCGTGCAACCCCGGTGGCCTTTCACTGGGCACGGAGAGCACCAGTGGCAGCGGCTGCGTGGCAGAGGGCCCGAGCCTGCGCACGTACCGGCCCTCGTTGGTCTCGGTGACCTGCTCGCCCCGTACGCCGACGGCGGCGGCCAGCACCGCGTCGCGGACGTCACCGGACTCGGTCGTGTGGGTGACCCGAGCGGCGCTCGCCCCACTGTCGAGGAGGGTGACCGCCACCCCGGTCACCGCCGCCAGCCGGGCCACGAAGGCCGGGTCGACCAGTTGCGCGGCGGTCACAGTGCCCAGCCGGGTGCCGGCGCGATCGTGCAGGTCGACCTGGGCGGCCAACGCACGGACCGGGCCCGCCGAGCCGGGGTTCGAGCCCCCGTTCGTGCCCTCGGCCGAGCCGCCGCAGTCCTGCCACGGGGTCGACGGAGCACCGGGCGACAGGTAGGTGACCTGGCCGGCCACGTCGCTGACCAGCACCGCGGCGGCCAGACCCCGACCGACCAGTTGCGCGGCGGCGACGGCGGGGTCGGCGGTGAGCGCCACCGCGTCGGCGGTGGCGCGTAGCTGCTGGCAGAGCGCGTCGACCGAGGTGCGAACCGCGGAGGCAGCCACCGCCAGGCGCTCGGTGGAGCGGCTGCGGTCCACCGCCGCGACTGTGGAGGCGACGAAGAGCGCGCCGAGCAGGACGGGCCCGAGCACCACCACGAGGAAGGCTGCCGTCAACCGCCCGCGTAGCGTCACTCGTCCCCCCGGAAGTTCCGCCTCCGTTGCTTGCGATGCTGACACAGTGCAACCGTGGGAGAGGCGTTGCGTCAGGAGTGTTGCGTGCCGGAATTTTCTGATGAAGCGGAAGTGACCCGAGTGGCGAAGCGGGACACCCGCGTCGAGCTGCTCGCCCGCCGCCGGTCGCTGCCCGCCGCGACCCGGGCAGCCGCCGCCGGGCGCGTGCAGGCCGAGCTGGTCGCCCTGGTACGCCGACTGCGCCCACACCGGATGACGGCGTACGTGCCGGTCGGCTCCGAACCGGGCGGGCCCGACCTGCCCGAGGTGCTGCGGGCGGCGCTGCCGGCGGACGCCGAGTTGCTGCTGCCGGTGCTCCTCGGTGACCTGGATCTGGACTGGGCGGCGTATACCGGGCCCGATGCCGTGATCGCTGCGGGACGGGGTATCCGAGAACCGGTCGGTGCCCGTCTCGGGGTGGCCGCCGTGGCACACGCGGAACTCGTGGTCGTTCCGGCTCTCGCGGTCGACCACCACGGTCGGCGGCTCGGGCGCGGTGGCGGGTCGTACGACCGCGCCCTCGCCCGGGTCCCCGCGGCGGCCCTGACGGTGGTGCCGCTGCACGACGGTGAGCTGGTCGAGGCGCTGCCGGCGGAGCCCCACGACCGTCGGGTGCGCGCGGTCGTCACTCCCGCCGACGGGGTGCGTACGCTTGACGGCGGCCCGGGTGCGGCGCACGGTGTCGCGCCCCACACGTCTGCTGGACGAACCCGGGGCGAATGACGCACCATTGGCACTCGAATACGTCGAGTGCCAACTGGCTGAGCCCAGATCCGGAGGAGAACGTGCCCACGTACCAGTACGCCTGCACCACGTGCGGTGAGCAGCTCGAGGCGGTGCAGTCCTTCTCTGACGAGCCGCTGACCGAGTGCCCGGCGTGTCAGGGGCGGCTGCGCAAGGTCTTCAACTCGGTCGGCATCGTCTTCAAGGGTTCGGGCTTCTACCGCACCGACTCCCGGGCGTCCGGTTCCGAGACGACCGCCGGCGGCACGACCACCAAGCCGGCGAAGTCCGAGTCGTCCTCCGCTGACAGCTCGTCGTCCTCTTCGGGGTCCTCGTCCTCGTCCTCGGGGTCGGGGTCCTCGGGGTCGTCGTCCTCCTCGGGGTCGTCTTCCGGCTCGTCCTCGGGTGCATCGGGCGGCGGCAAGGCCGCGACGGCCAGCTCCGCGTCCTGATCGCCGAAGGCCCGACCCCACCACGGGTCGGGCCTCGATCGACTCGGGTTCCAGGAAGTCGGCCTGTCCCCGTCGCTCAGACCGCCCGCTTTCCCTGATCCCGAGTCGATCAAGCGGCTCTCATAGCAAATCGCGCCGAGGGATGCGCGTTTTCCACAGGCCGGGCAGTTGTCCACAGGCGGCTGCCGTGGGTCGGCCGAGGCGGCGGGAACTGCCTAGCCTCCCCTGCATGGGTGCCACTGCGGCGCTCGGGGACGGGAGGCGGCAGAGGCGATGGTCGATCCGGATTCCGCGCGGGCGTTGCGCCCGCTGCGCCAGCTCACTCTGCCCGGCGTGCGCACCCTGCTCCGGGCCGGTCTGGTCGCCGCGCTGCTCGGCCTGGCCGCCGCGGTCCTGCACACCCCGACCGGATGCCCTCCGACCGCCGTGCCCTCCGACGCGCCATCGGTGGCGGACGACCCGACCCGGTAGGCCGACCCAGGTCGGTCGGTCGGGCGCAGCAGGACAGGCACCCACCCCCGGTCGAGCACCAGCCACCGCCCACTGCAGGTCGGCTGGCGGATCGAGGTCGTCAGGTCTGGCCGAGCCTGCGGGGGTCATTCCCAGTGCGGGGGGCGTTCGGCGAGCAGCCAGTCGTCGTTGCCGCCCGACCGCTCGCCCCAACCACGGTCGGTGTCGTCGGTGGTCTGCTCGGGCAGCACCACGAAGTCTTCGCTCAGGTCGACGGCGCGGTCATCGTCTCGCGGTGCGCCGTGCGTGCCAGGGTCCTCGGTGCTCACGAGCGGCAAGACTAGCGCAGCCGACGGCGGTGGACCGGGCCATCGGCGGTGGGCACGCCGGCCGGAGCCGGCCGGACCGCCGACAGTGGGCGCGCCGGCCAGAAGCGACCGGGCCGCCGGTGGCGTTGGTAGCGTCGGACGGCGTGACGACCCCCAGCGGTGGCAGCGACCCGGACGACTACTGGCGACGGCCCGACACCGGTGACGACGCGGTGGCCGACCAACCTCCCGCCGCGCCCGCGCCCACACCACCGGCCGGGCCCACCCACCCACAGCAGAACGAGCAGGCCAGCCCAGCATCGACGGGCCACCCTGCCAGCGGGAACGCGGGCCCGCCGCCCGCATCGGCACCGACGGGAGGCCCTGTCAGCGGAAACGCGGGCCCGCCGCCCGCACCGATCGCGCCGGCGCCGACGGCTGGCGCGGCCGGCGGGTACGCCGGCCCGCCGCCGAGCGTGCCGCCGCCGGCGGGTTGGCGTCCACCCGTACACCTGCAGCCGGCACCGCCGCGACGGCTGCCACCGCAGGACATGGCCGACCTGGACGCGGCCGAGCAGCGATCGCAGCGGGTCACCTACGGCTTCGGGGCGGCGGCCGGCGTGGTGCTGCTGGTACTGCTCTGTCTGCTCTGCTCGCGGCTCATCTTCTGATGCCCACCCCCGGGCGGCAGCGCCGGCCAGCGGCTCAGAGGGTGGTGCCCCACACCGTCTCGGCGCCGGAGTGGCCGGTCAGGTAGACGTAGATCAGGGCGGCGATGGAAAGCCCCACTGCCGCTACCGCCAGCACGGGGATGACCAGCGCGGGTAGCTGCGGCACCCGGGGGTGCCCACTCGTCGCCACGAGCAGCAGGATGGCCACGATCCCAAGCGGCACCACGACGCGTAACAGGATGTCCCCGTAGCGGCTGTGCTCGAAGATCTGATCGAGGATCGGCCCCTGGAAGCCCCGCGCCACCAGCGCGTCGGTGAGTGCCTCACCCGACTTGACCGCGACGTAGGCGGTCACCGGCGCGGCCACGGCGAGGAGGCCCAGGGCCCAGTCCAGCCGGTGCCGCCACCGCGGTAGCCCCACGTACGCGATGGCCAGCACCGCCAGCAGCGGTACGAACACGACGACCGCGTGGATTACCAGGACGTGCACCGGTAGACCCAGGATCTCCTCGAACATCGAACCCTCCAGGTGGATCATGGTCAGGGGTGTTCAGCCTATGGTCCGCCGATCGTCCCCAGGCTCTCGACGGATGACACGCGCGCCACGTCGATCGGGTTCATTCGCTGGGGCCGTACTCCCGATCTTGCCTGGCTGTGTCGGTGGCCACCCGGAGCGGGCGACGGTTGTCGATGCGGGTCGAGCGTGTTGTCATTGGCCAATGTCCGGTGCCGAGGAGCTGCTGCGGTCGAGGGGTCTGCGTGTCACGCGCCCCCGCCTCGCGGTGCTCGACGTGCTGGCCGACGGCGGCCACCTGGAGGTCGACGAGATCACCCGGCGGGTGCGCGAACGCCTCGACTCGGTCTCCACCCAGGCGGTCTACGACGTACTGGGCGCGCTGTCCCGGGCCGGGCTGTCCCGCCGGATCGAGCCGGCGGGCAGTCCCGCCCGCTATGAGGCGCGGGTGGGCGACAACCACCACCACGTGGTCTGCCGAGGCTGCGGCGAGATCGCCGACATCGACTGCGCGGTGGGCAGCGCACCGTGCCTGGAGCCGAGCAGCGCGCACGGGTTCGAGGTCGACGAGGCCGAAGTGACCTTCTGGGGCCTCTGCCCGGGCTGCCGGGCCCGCCGCTCCGCCGACGTCTGAGCATCTGCACCGGAGGCACGTGACCGGCGAGGTCGGCCCGATCGTGGCACTCTTGTGCGGTGGACTCCGATGACCTCGGCCTTTTCGGTCCGGGTTCGGTCACGTGGAAGGTGCACGAGGAGCCGATCCTGATCGTCGCCGGCCTGCGCTCGCTCTACCTCCAGGCGTTGCACCCCCGGGCCATGGCCGGGGTCGCGCAGAACAGCAACTACCGCACCGACGCCTGGGGTCGACTTCTCCGCACCGCCACCTACGTGGCGACCACCGTCTACGGGACCACCGCCGAGGCGGAGGCCGCCGGGGCCCGGCTGCGCCGCCTGCACGACCGCCTGCGGGCCACCGACACGCTCACCGGTGAACAGTTCAGGATCGACGAACCGGACCTGCTGCGCTGGGTGCACGTGACCGAGGTCGAGTCGTTCCTGAGCACGGCCCGACGCGCCGGGCTGCCGCTGAGCGACGACGAGGTGGACGGCTACTACACCGAGCAGCGCCGCGCCGCAGCCCTGGTCGGCCTGGACCCGGCCACCGTCCCGGGGACCGCCGCCGAGGTCGCTGACTACTACGAGGCCGTACGGCCACAGTTGCGGATGACCCGGGAGGCCGCCGAGACGGCGGTGTTCCTCACCGCCCCGCCGCTGCCGTGGAAGCTCAGCCTGCCGGTCCGGTTGGGGCTCACGTTGGGCCCGCCACGCTGGGCGTACCTGGGGATCGCCAGCACCGCGTTCGCGCTGCTGCCGGCGTGGGCACGCCGGATGTACGGAGGTCCCGGTCTACCGACCACCGCGCTGTCGGCGGACCTGACCGTGCGCGCGCTGCGGCTCGCGTTCGCCGCCGTCCCCCGTCGCTACCTGGAGGGGCCGTTGATTCAGGCGGCCAAGGAGCGGGCCGCGCGGCACGCTGCCGCCTCGCTGGCCGGCTGACCCGACCCTCGGCGGCAGGAGATCAGCCGTCGGCCGGCCGGTCCACTGCCGCCCACGGCTCCTTGCCCGGGACCTGAGCGCCCGTCGGGCAGTGCCGCCGGAAGTCGCACCAGCCACAGCGCGGGCCGGGTGCCACCGGGAAAGCCTCGTCCGCGTCGGCGCCGTCGGCGACCGCCCGCTCGGCGGCCATGATGTCGCGGGCCGTCTCTTCCGCGCGGGTCAGTTGTCGGGCCAGCGACTCGACTGTGTGGTCGTGGCCGGCGACCGTGCCGGTCGGCAGGTGGTGCAGCTCCACCCTGCGGCACGGCCGACGAAACACCCGCTCGGCGGCGTACGCGTAGAGCGCGAGCGCCTGCGAGCCCCTGGCGTCGTCCGTGTCCAGCCCGGTGCGGCCGGTCTTGTAGTCCACGATGACCAGCTCCGGCCCGTCCGGGCCGGGCCGCGAGTCGATCCGGTCGGTACGACCGTTGAACGCCAGCACCGCGGTCTTGACCGCCACCACCCGCTCCACGCCGAGCGGGTCGGAATCCGGCTCCAGCGTCTCGACGTACGACTCCAGCCACCCCAACGCCCGCCGGTAGGCGGCCCGTTCCTGCTCGTCGTCGCGGTAGCCCTCGCGGACCCAGGTGCCCTTGAGCAGTGTGGCCAGCGCCTCGGGACGCCTTCGGTCGGCGGGCAGCGCATACCAGTTCTTCAGGGCGGTGTGCACGCTGGCGCCGAGCGAGTTGTGCGCCCACGGCGGGCCCTTGGGTGGGGCGGGCCGGTCGACGTAGGAGTAGCGGTAACGACGCGGGCAGTCCGCGTACGCGCCCAGCTTGCTCGGGGTGCAGACGAACAGCCGCTCGGGCATGCCCTCGAAGCCGAGCTGCTCGGCGTCGCCGGCGCGCTGCCGCGGGGTCCGGCCGCCGGCGGCCGGCCGCCCCGCTGATGAGGATCGTCGCACGTCTCAGATCCTGCCATCCATCTCCGACATCGCGCGTGTGCCGTCAGGCCATGTTCACGTACTGCGTGACGAAGGCGGCCACCGCGTCGGCGATGAGCTGCACGGCGATCGCGGCCAGCAGCAGGCCGGCGATCCGGGTCAGCACCTCGATCCCGCCCGGCCGGAGGATCTTCACGATGCCGCCGGAGAAGCGCAGGACGATCCAGACGGCGACCATCACGGCGAGGATCGCCACGGCGATGGCGCTGAACTCTCCCAGCCCGTCGGCCTGCTGGACGAAGAGCATGGTGGCCACGATGGCACCCGGGCCGGCCAGCAACGGCGTGCCCAGCGGCACCAGGGCGATGTTGGAGGTGACCTGCTGGCTCGGGTCGTCGGCCTTGCCGGTCAGCAGCTCAAGGGCGACGAGCACGAGCAGCAGCCCACCGGCTGCCTGCAACGCCGGCAGGTCCACGTGCAGGTAGTCGAGCAGGGTCTGCCCCGCCACCGCGAAGATCACGATGACGCCGAGCGCCAACGCGACGGCCTGCCAGGCTGCCCGGTTGCGGTCGCGGGCGGGCAGGGGGCCGGTCAGCGCCAGGAAGATCGGCATCATGCCCGGCGGGTCGGTGATCACCAGCAGAGTCACGAAAACCTCGCCGAACAGCTTCAGATCCACGTGATCAACCTAGCCGCGTCGCGATGGGCGAAATACCCGGATCAGCCCGAAGCGACCTCGGTCACCCCCTCGGCGACGATCCGCTCGTACGCCTCGACGCTGGTGCTGAACGCGCCGAGTTGGACGGTCTTGTGGGTGCCGTGAAAATCCGAGGAGCCGGTGACGAACAGACCCAGCTCGGCGGCGAGCGCCCGCACGTGTTCCCGCTCGGCCGGGCTGTGGTCCTCGTGGTCGGCTTCGAGCCCGGCGAGCCCGGCGGCGGCCAGCTCGGCGATCAGCTCGTCGGGCACGACCCGGCCGCGTCGGGTGGCTCGCGGGTGGGCGAAGACCGGCACGCCTCCGGCCGCCCGGACCAGCCGAACGGCCCGGAACACGTCGATGTCCTCCTTGGGCAGTCGGTACCGCTCGCCCAGCCAGTCCGGGCCGAACGCCTCCCGGACGCTGCCGACCAGGCCCGCGCGGATGAGTGCCTGCGCGATGTGCGGACGTCCCACTGTGCCGCCACCCGCGCCGACCAGGATGTCCGGCCAGTTCACGTCGATGCCGTCGGCCCGCAGGAGGCCGACGATCCGTTCGCCACGCTCTTCCCGGGCGGCCCGGACCCGCGCCAGCTCGGCCACCAGCTCCGCGTGACCCGGATCGAACAGGTACGCGAGCAGGTGCAGCGGCACCGCGGGCTGCGGACCGGACCAGCGACACGACAACTCCGCACCCCGGATCAGGCGCAGACCGGGTGGCAGCGCGGCCACTGCCGGCGCCCAGCCCGCCGTGGTGTCGTGGTCGGTGATCGCCAGCACGTCCAGCCCGGCGTCGGAGGCCGCGCCGACCAGCTCGGCCGGGGTCAGCGTGCCGTCGCTGGCCGTCGAATGGGCGTGCAGGTCGATCCGGGAAGCGGGGCCGGTACACGAGGTCACCGCCCGACGTTACCGAGGAAACGGTGAGCCCGGCTCACATGGGCCACCTGGGGTCAGAAGCCCTGCACCAGGATCGGCCGCTCTCCGGCCGGCACGCCGGGCACCGCAGCGGGGCCGGCGGGCTTTCCCGCCCGCACCTGGCCGACGTCGACCCGGACCAGCTCGCCGTCGCCGTCGAGGTAGGAGGCCTGGGCCTCGTCGCTCCAGACGATCGCCCCGGTCATCGGCGGCCCGGCCGCGACGGCTGTCGCACCCGGCCCGAGCCGCTGTAGGTCGACCAGCAGGGACCGACCGGCCGAGCCGCTGTCCTCGTTGACCAGCAGCCACCGCCCGTCCGGCGAGACCCCGCCGACGCCGTCCTGGCTCAGGTCCGGACCGCAGCCCGTGCGTACCGGGTCCAGGTGACGTGTCGGGGTGAGGATGGCAAGGCAGGTCCGGTCCGGATCGGCCGTGCTGACCTGCCCGACGAGCCGCCCGTCGGGCAGCTGCCCGTAGACGTTGAGGCTCTTCCGGTCGAGGGCGTCGGGCAGCGGCCCCGCACCGGGCCGCCAGAGTGTGTGACCGGCGCTGGCCGGGTCGAGGCGGACCAGCACGCTGTCACCGACGAACCGGACGGGCTCCGCCGCCGCCGGCATCGGGGTGCGCACCGACCCGATGAGTTGGGTGCCGACCACACCCGCCGTCAGGAGATCGCCTCCGTCGCGCCAGGCGACCTGGCGGCTGTCCGGGGCCAGGACGATCGCGCCGGCACCGGCCAGCAGCACCTGTACCAGGCCGTCGTCCTGCACCACCCACAGAAAGCGCCCGGCGGTGCTCGGCGCGCCCACCACCAGCCAACCGCCTCCGCTGGGCAGCGGCTGGACGCGTTCGGCCGGCCCGACGTCGGACAACACCAGCCGCCGCCCGTCGGCGCTGACCAGCGTCTCGCTGGCGATGAGCGAGGTCGACGCCGTGGGCGAGGGGTCGGGGCCGGGAATGCTGGCCGTCGGGAACGGTCGACTGGTCGGGTCGGGGTCGCCGATCACGACGATGGGTGAGCTGTCCCGCCTGGTCTCGGCACCGAGCTGGGCCATGCCGGCGCTGAGCAGCACGGTGGTGGCCGCCGCGAGGGCGAGGCCGGCGGCGGTGCGTCGACGCCGGATCCGGTTCGCGCGACGGATGGCCTGGCCGGCCGGGTCGACGCTCAGCGGGCGGGCAAGGGCGACCTGGTGCGAGAGGGTCTCCCGCACCGCACCTTCCAACTCGTCAGGCCGCACCTGGTAGGAACGCTGCGGGCCGTCCGTCAGGTTGTCGCGTCGGCCGGGGAACTGACTCACTGCTGTTCCCCGGAGCCCGTGCCGACGGGCACGGCCGCCGGGGCGGTGGGCAGGACCACCTGCGGATCGATCCCGCGCGGCACGGCAGGGCGCGGAGCGGTGGGGCGGGGCACGGGTCGGCCAGCCGCCCGTCCGGGACGGGGTGAGGCAGCGGCACCGGTGGCCGGGACCCGCCCGGTCCGGGAACCCGAGCCCGCCGTCCGGCCGCCGGCGCCGATCGCGCCCGCAGCACTGTCGGCAGCGCCAGTCCGGCCGGCGATGCCGGCGGCGGCTGCCAGCTCCGGTGCGTCCGCGCCCAGTCGCCGACGCAACGTGGCGAGCGCCCGGGACGCCTGGCTCTTCACCGTGCCCGGTGAAATGTCCAGCATCGCGGCGGTCTGCGCCTCCGACATGTCCTCGTAGTAGCGCAGCACCAGCACTGCCCGCTGCCGGTTGGGCAACTCCCGGAGATGCCGCCAGAGCAGATCCCGGTCAAGTTGCTGCTCGATCTCGTCGACACCGGCCCGCTCGGGCAGCACCTCGGTAGGGCGTTCGCCGTGCCAGCGCCGCCGCCACCAACTGGTCGACGTGTTGACCATCACACGCCGGGCGTACGGCTCGACGGCCTCGATCCCGCCGAGCCGCTTCCACGCCAGGTAGGTCTTGGTCAGCGCCGTCTGGAGCAGGTCCTCGGCCGTGGCCCAGTCGCCGGTGAGCAGATAGGCGGTGCGCAGGAGCGCGGCAGAGCGGGCCGCGACGAACTCGCGGAACTGCTCCTCCAACGAGTCCTTGCTCGCCACCGCCCACCTCCACACCCCTGCCGTCCTGGCAGAGTGCCACGTCAGGGGCGGTCTGGTCCATGACGAAAGGTGCGCACTTGCTCCGATGTTCGGTCGAAAACCTTCACGCCCCGTCGTCGGCCTTGGCCTCGTCGGCCTCCTTGCCGAGCCGCGCCTCGACGGCCTGCGGCTCGTACATCTCCTCGACGACGCGCAGGTAGAGCTCGTTCGGGTTGGGCAGGTTCTTGACCTCGCGAAGCGCCTGCTCCTGGCCGGCGGACTCCAGCACGAAGGTGCCGTAGTTGAGCGCTCGACCGGTCGGGGTCTGCTCGTACTTCATGTCGGTGACCCGGACCAGCGGCATCATCGCCACCTTGCGGGTGACGATCCCGTTGACCACCATGACCCGCTTGTTGGTCAGGATGAACCGGTCATACCACCAGTCGGCGACCTTCCACGCCACCCAGCCCATCACCGCGAACCACAGCAGCACGGCGATGGTGGTCAACGCGCCGACGTCCTGACCGGCGAGAAAGCCGGAGAGATAGCCGAGCACGAAGGTCGCCGCGACGCCGATCAACAGCGGGTTGCTGAGGTGGATCCAGTGTCGCTTCCACTCGCCCCGGTAGCGCTCGGTGGGGAAGAGGTAGCGAGCCACCAGCGAACTGGGCTCGTCTTCCAGCGGCAGCACCCGCCGAGGGGTCGAGCCGGTCGCGTCGGCACGCAACCCGGCCAGCTCGTCCTCGGAGATCTGCGGCGGCTGGTAGCTGGCCTCCGGATCTCGGATCCACCCCCGACCGGAACGACCCTGGCCGGCGTAGCCGGGCCCGTCGCCATAGCCGACGTCGTCCGAAAGGGACGGACCGTCGGACAGGCCGGGGCCGGCCCCGTAGCCCGGGCCGTCATCAGGCCCGATCCGCGGGATCGGCTCGGTGTCGCGCTCGCGACGTTCCCGGTCGGGGTCGTCCGGGTCGAAGGGTGGACCGGAGGGGCTGCCCATCGGCGGCTAGGCGACGAGGCTGGTGAAGAAGTCGCCAAACCCCTGGGCGATATCCATGATCCCGCCGCCGAGCGACTTGAACACGTCCGCCGCCGAGTTTGGTCGATAGGCGACGAAGAAGATCAAGAATGCGATTCCGGCCCAGGTGAGGACCTTCTTGACCATGGCGGGCCATCCTCTCGCGCGGCGCCGGGTCCCATTACCGCAGCGGCACCCAGAGTATCAGTGTGGTGTCGTACAGTGAATATCTGCGTCCGTTCTCCGTCAATCCGGAAGAGTTGTCAAGCTCTACCGGGTAGATACGGGGACGGTGCGCCGTACACGAGCTCGGGCGGAGTCCACTCGGTCAGGTCGTGTAGCACGACGTCTTCCGCGAGCAGGTGACCCGCACTCGCCGGCCAGGCTATCGCATGGAGCCACATTCCCCGAGCTTCGCCGGCGTACGCGCTTCGATCCGTTGGAGAATTCACCAACCACAGTGGAGTGGGGTGCCCACCGACCTTGATCTTCGCCTGTCCGACGTGGTCAGGGTGACCCGGCCCCGGGTCGGTCAACGCGTCCACCAACTCCGGTCCCGGGTCCGGCCCGGTCAGACCGGCGAGGCGGGTGCCCAGGCCGACACCGGGTTCCTCGGCCACGAAGACCAGATCGGCCGGACCACCACCGAGGGGCGCGGGGCCCGCGCACGCCACCACTGTCGCCCGCACACCCGTGCGGTCGTCCCCGGCGTACGCCACGCCGGTGAGTGTCCAACCGGGCGGCAGCGGCCACGGGCACCACAGCGGTGTCACCGGTGGATCGCCGGTCGCGGTGATCCGTTCCACCACGCTCGCCACGATGTCCGCTCCGATGTGCTCGGGCACGTGCAATGGCGGCACCGGGCCGCAGCGCGCACATCTCGAGTCGGTGTTCATCAGATCCGGCGCCCGTACCGGGCCCCCGCATCTCGGACAACTCACCGCGACACTCACATCCCCACCGTCGCCCCGGACCGCCGGCACGTCAAGCCGGAACGTCCGATTCGGCACCGTACGTGGGTCAGTCCGGCGGCGTACCGGCGTGCGCGCGGATCCAGGCGTGCATGGCGATTCCGCTGGCCACCCCCGCGTTGATCGACCTCGTCGAGCCGTACTGGGCGATGGAGTAGAGCTGGTGGCAGGCGGCACGGGCAGGCGCGGAGAGGCCGGGGCCCTCCTGGCCGAACAGCAGCACGCAGTCCCGCGGCAGGGTGCCGGTCTCCAGCGGACGCGACCCGGGCAGGTTGTCGATGCCGAACACCGGCAGTTGCCGCTCGGCCGCCCAGGCGACGAACTCCTCGATCGTCTCGTGGTGCCGTACGTGCTGGTACCTGTCGGTCACCATCGCGCCGCGCCGGTTCCACCGTCGGCGTCCGACGATGTGCACCTCGGCGGCGTTGAACGCGTTGGCGTTGCGCACCACGGTGCCGATGTTGAAGTCGTGCTGCCAGTTCTCGATCGCGACGTGGAAGCCGTGCCGGTGCCGGTCCAGGTCGGCGACGATCGCCTCGTGCCGCCAGTAGCGGTAGCGGTCGACGACGTTGCGCCGGTCTCCCTCCGCGAGCAGTTGCGGGTCGAAGCGGCTGTCGTCCGGCGGGTCCCCCTGCCAGGGGCCCACGCCCACCTCAAGCTGGTCGTCGGTCACGGTCATCAGAGGGTACGGACCGCGTCGCCGTCGGCTGCGCCGACCTGCCGGTCAGCCCAGGTCGAGGGCGGCACCGAGCCGGTCCAGGAAGCGCCGGTCCGCCGGGCTGGCCGGTGGGTCCACCCGGCGCGTGCCGGTGCCGGGCACCGCGCGACAGACCCGGGCCGCGACCGACTGCACCCACTGGCGGTACGCGGCCGAGTCGGCGGGGTCGGCCCGCCGCCGGAGGACCCGGCTCGCCGCCCGGCAGGCGGCCAGCAGGTCCACCAGGTCGGTGAGCCGCTCGGCGGGTTGTGGGGTGCCGTCGTGGCGGGCGTAGATCGTGGCGACCACCGCCCGGACCAGGTCGCTGTCGGAGGCTCGGCCCGCGGCCACGGCATCCAGACCGGCCAGGCCGGCCATCACTCCACGCTCCGTCCGGTCAGGCCCCGGTGCCGCGGCGGCCACGAGGACCCGACCGGGCAGGCTGGTGAGCAGATCCCACTCGACGGCGGAGTAGACAGCGGTGGTCAAGGGTGCGGCTCGGCGGCCGGCAGAGGGCGGCTCTCCCGCGACGGAGTGGCTCATCGGAACCTCCGGCGTCAGCATATGCCCCGCGACGGGCACCGGACCCCTTCCCCAGCAGACCCGCGCCGGGGAAGGAGGCCGGTGTTCGTCGACGGTCGTAGCCCGCCGCGACCTGTCAGCGCGGCTCGGGGAAGCTGGGCCGCTCCGGATCCACGCCGTCGGGCACCGCGGCGGCCGCGTACTCCCGCTTCGGCACCATGACCTTGCGCCGGAAGACGCAGACCATCGTGCCGTCCTGGTTGTAGCCGCGGGTCTCCACCGACACCACACCCCGGTCGGGCTTCGAGCCGGACTCTCGCTTGTCCAGCACCGTGGTCTCGCCGTAGATCGTGTCGCCGTGGAAGGTCGGCGCGACGTGCCGCAGCGACTCGACCTCCAGGTTGGCGATCGCCTTGCCACTCACATCGGGCACCGACATGCCGAGCAGCAGCGAGTAGATGTAGTTGCCGACCACGACGTTGCGCTTGAACTGGCTGGCCGTCGCGGCGTAGTGCGCGTCCATGTGCAGCGGGTGGTGGTTCATGGTGAGCAGGCAGAAGAGGTGGTCGTCGTACTCGGTGACGGTCTTGCCCGGCCAGTGCCGGTAGACCGCGCCGACCTCGAACTCCTCGTAGTAGCGACCGAACTGCATGCTGGTCCCTTCGACGGGCGGCGATGGAGTTCGGCACAGCATGCCTTACCGATGGTTAAGGCGACCGGCGGGGCGCGGCGGCGGCGGAAATGTCACACCGGTCACTCGCCTGGGGGGAGACGCAATGAGCGGCGGGGCCCTCCCCGGCACCCGCCGCCCACGCTCTGATGTGAGGAATTCTGCCCTACGGGTGCGTAGCTTCAACAGAGGTCGCGATCACATTTATCTTTTTGTAACACTACCGTGAGTGACGAAGCGGAGGTTGATCAGCGATCTCTGCAGGCCGGATACCTCCTTGTCAAGGCCCAAGTTACCGATTCGTAGTGCTCAATCGCGTGGATCTCCCTGGAAACGCTCCCATCACCGCAGGTCACGCAAGTGCGTCATGCACTTGCGTTCCGCAGGTCGGGTGTGAACAGATGCTTGTCGATGACCGTCGGCACCCCCCGGCAGCCCCGGGCACGTTTCGTGCCCCACCCCCCGGGAATTCGATACGGTCAGCCCTGGTTCTACGGGACGTAGATAAACCGCGGTGATCGGAGAGTGCAATGGCAACCGTTGAGCTGACCTCGACGAACTTCGACGAGGTGACCGGCAACGACGGCATCGTCCTGGTCGACTTCTGGGCCGACTGGTGTGGTCCGTGCAAGCGGTTCGCCCCGGTCTACGAGCGCTCCTCGGAGAAGCACCAGAACATCGTCTTCGGCAAGGTCGACACTGAAGCTCAGCAGGAGCTGGGCGCCAAGTTCGACATTCGCTCGATCCCGACGATCATGGCGATCCGCGACGGCGTCATCGTCTTCGCCCAGCCGGGCGCCCTTCCCGAGTCCGCGCTGGAGAACCTGATCGAGCAGGTCGAGGCGCTGGACATGGACGACGTCCGCAAGCAGCTGGCCGAGCACAACCACTGAGTCGTCCCCACGACGACACGCGAGGCCGGGCCCGGTACGGGCCCGGCCTTCGTCGTACCCGCCGACTCCACCCATGATCACCTGCCTGGTCGGGCCGAACTGGCCATCGGAGGGACCCGAGGCCGTCGGTACATCCCGTATCGTCACGACCCGATGGAGAATCTGACCACCCGCGGGCGCGTGACCCGGCTGGGCGCGACCGCACTCGGCCTCGTCCTGCTCGTCGTCGGCACCTTCTGGGGCAGCGACGACGATTTCCCGTTCGGCCCGTTCCGGATGTACTCCACCTCCAACCCGCCGAACGCACCCGCCCCTGACACCCGCGTCGAGGGGGTGAACAGCTCCGGGGCGGTGATCGACCTCGACCAGAACGCGACAGGCATCCGCCGCGCCGAGATCGAGGGCCAGCAGGCCCGATACGCCGCCGACCCGACGCTGCTCACCGAGGTCGCCGACGCGTACGCCGAACGCCACCCGGACGCCCCCGCGCTGGTCGAGGTCCGCATCGTCATCCGCTGGCACGGCATCCGCGCCGGCCGACCGACCGGCGAGCACACCGACCAGACCGTCGTGAGCTGGCAGGCCGCCCGATGAACCGCTGGTTGACCGAGGCCGTACCCCGGGGCCGGGTGGCCGCCTTCCGCACCCTGATCTACCTGTTCGTCGCCGCCGACCTGGTGATCTTCACCCCCTGGGTGCGCACCCGGGTAAGCGTGCCCGGCGACCTGTACCAACCACTCCTGATCGGCCGCCTGCTCCCACTGCCGACGCCAACCGAGACGCTGGTGACGGTGATCTTCTGGGCGTTGCTGCTGCTCGCCCTCCTCGCCGCCACCGGACGAGCGCCCCGGCTGCTCGGCTGGGCGGTGTGCGCGCTGTACCTGGAGTGGATGATCATCGCGATGAGCTACGGGAAGGTCGACCACGACCGGTTCGGGCTGCTCGTCGCACTGGCCGTGCTGCCCACCGCCGGCCGCGCGCGACACGGCGACACCACCCGCACCGAGGCCGGCGGCTGGGCCCTACGCGTCACCCAGATCGCGGTGATCTGCACGTACTTCCTGGCCGCCTTCGCCAAGCTGCGGTTCGGCGGCCTGGACTGGCTGACCGGCTCGGTACTGGCCCGCGCGATCATCCGGCGCGGCACCGACCTGGCCGACCTCATCGCCCAGGTGCCGTACCTGCTGATCGTCGCCCAGTTCGGCATCGTGGCGTTCGAACTGCTGAGCCCGGTGGTCTTCTTCCTGCCACCCCGCTGGCGACTCGCCATGGTCGGCTTCTTCTACTCGTTCCACGCGGTCACCATCGCGACCATCACGATCTCGTTCGCGCCGCACCTGGCCGCGATGACCAGCTTCCTGCCGCTGGAGCGGGTGCGCCCGCTGGTCTGGGCGCGCCGGCTCGTCGGCCGCGGCTCTCCCGAGGCGGCCACGACGGACGCCTCGGTGCCGCGCCCGGCCGACGTCGACCCGGTGCCGACCGACCAGGGCCCGGTGACAGCCGGCTCGGGGCCGGCACGCGACGATCAGGCGCCGGTGGTCGGGCGACCGGCCGGCCCGTAGAGCCGCTCCCGGGCCTCCTGCGGCAGGGAGCAGGCCGCCGTGCCACCGGGAAGTCGGTGCCGGTTGCGCGCCACCCAGCGGTACAACGGCCAGGCCGCGACGCGTACCGGAGGAATCCGCAGGCCAGCGCCGGCGACCCGCCAGAGCGGACCACTCGCGGCGAGCAGCTTCGCGATGGCGTCCGGACCGGCCGCGCGTGAGCCGTCCGCGCCGACCCACTGCACGGCCTCCTCGCACTCGGCCACGCTGAGGCCGAGCGCGTCCAGGTCGGCGAACTGCCAGGGCACCACGCGTGCGGCGGTGGGGATGCGGCGCTCGATGAACTCCGCACAGCTCGTGCAGAACGCGCAGTCCCCGTCGTAGACGAAGGTCGACGTCTCCATGGCTCCCATCCTTCCCTCTCCGACCACCCGGACGCCCACCGGTGTACGGCGGGTCACTTGCGCTTGCCTCGTACACGTGTTCGAATAGTGCCCATGCGCTGGGACAACCTCACCGCTCCCCCGGTCGAGGGAGACCCCGAGCGGGCAGCGCCAGCGACGCCACCCCTGCCGCTGGCGCTGCCCGGCGCCGTCGCCCGCACCTTCGACACCCCCGAGTTCGCCGGGATGACCTTCTACGAGGTGCAAGCCAAGTCCATCCTCAACCGGGTGCCCGGGCAGTCCCGCGTTCCGTTCGAGTGGACGATCAACCCGTACCGAGGCTGCTCTCATGCCTGCACTTATTGTTTCGCGAGAAATACTCACACCTATCTCGATCTCGACGCCGGTGCGGACTTCGACCGGAAGGTGATCGTCAAGGTCAACGCCGGTGAGCTGGTCCGGCGGGAGCTGGCCGCGCCGCGCTGGCGGGGCGCCCACGTGGCGATGGGCACCAACGTGGACTGCTACCAGCGGGCCGAGGGTCGCTACCGGCTGATGCCGCAGATCATCGGTGCCCTGCGAGACTTCGCGAACCCGTTCTCGATCCTCACCAAGGGCACGCTGATCCTGCGCGACCTGCCACTCCTGCGTCAGGCCGCCGAGGTGACCACGGTGGGCATCTCCTTCTCGGTGGGTTTCGTCGACGAACACCTCTGGCGCACCGTCGAACCGGGCACACCACACCCCCGCCGCCGACTGGACGCCGTCCGGGCGCTCGCCGACGCCGGCTTCTCCGTCGGGGTGCTGATGGCCCCGATCCTGCCCGGCCTCAGCGACAGCGACGAGTCGATCGACGCCACCGTCTCAGCCATCGCCGCCGCCGGCGCGACGAGCGTGACCGCCCTGCCGCTGCACCTGCGTCCGGGGGCTCGGGAGTGGTACGCGCACTGGCTCGCCCGCGAGCACCCGCACCTCGTGCCCCGCTACCGCGAGCTCTACCGGGCCGGCGCGTACACGCCGCAGGCGTACCAGCGGGAGTTGACCGCACGGGTGCGGATCGCCGCCCGGCGACACGGGTTGCACCGCGGGGAGCGGGGCGACAACCGCAGCCTGCCCGAGTCGCCGCCACCGTCAGCCGAGCAGCTGACGCTGCTCTGATCGGAGCTACAGTCGGCGGGTGCGTACCGCTCAGCAGATCCTCGCCGAATCCGCCGTGATCGCCGTCGTGGGCGCGTCCCGCGACCCGTTCAAGGCCGCGCACGGCGTGCCGTTGCAGATGCAGCAGTACGGCTGGCGCATCATCCCGGTCAACCCGACTGTCGACGAACTGTTCGGGGAACGGGCCTACAAGACCCTCGCCGACATTCCGCACCCCGTGGACCTGGTGGACGTGTTCCGACCGGCGGCTGACGCCGTGCAGGTGGTCCGGGACGCGGCGGCGATCGGCGCTCCCGCGGTCTGGCTGCAACTGGGCATCGTCTCGGCCGAGGCGCGGCGGATCGCCGAGGAGGCCGGCATGGACTACGTCGAAGACCGCTGCCTCATCGTCGAACGCGCCGCCGCCAACCTGACCCGCCTGCCCTGACCCACCCCCACCCCCGCCGCGATCTTGCACTTACTGTCGCGACAAACCCGGCATGAGGGTCAATCGGGCAACCGAAAGTGCAAGATCGCGGGGGGCTGGGCGGGGTTAGAGCTTGTATTCCTTGAGGAGGCCTCGGGAGATGATGGTCTTCTGAATCTCCGAGGTGCCCTCGCCGATGAGCAGGAACGGGGCCTCCCGCATCAGCCGCTCGATCTCGTACTCCTTGGAGTAGCCGTAGCCGCCGTGGATGCGGAACGCCTCCTGGACGACCTCGGCGCAATATTCGGAGGCGAGCAGCTTGGCCATCCCGGCCTCCACGTCGTTGCGCTGGCCGGCGTCCTTGAGCCGGGCGGCGTTGACCATGAGGGCGTGCGCGGCCTCAATCTTCGTGCCCATCTCGGCGAGCTTGAAGGCGATCGCCTGGTGCTTGGCGAGAGGCTGGCCGAAGGTCTTGCGCTGCTGGGCGTAGCTCACCGCCAGCTCGAAGGCGCGGATGGAGATGCCGCAGGCGCGGGCTGCCACGTTGACCCGGCCCACCTCGATGCCGTCCATCATCTGGTAGAAGCCGCGACCCACCTGGTCGGCGCCGCCGAGGATCGCTGAGTCGGGCACCGTGACGCCGTCGAGCACCATCTCGGTGGTCTCGACGCCCTTGTAACCCATCTTTTCGATCTTGCCGGGGATGGTGAGGCCGGGGGCGGTCTCGCCGAAGCCCGGCTCCTTCTCCAGCAGGAAGGTGCTCATGTTGCCGTAGACGGACTCCGCGCCGGTGTCGGTCTTGACCAGGGTGGCCACCACCGAGGAGTAGGCCCCGTTGGTGAGCCACATCTTCTGCCCGTTGAGCACGTACTGGTCGCCGTCGCGGACGGCCCGGGACTTGATCGCCGAGACGTCGGAGCCGGTCTCGGGCTCGGACATGGAGAACGCTCCCCGCACCTCGCCGGTGGCCATCTTCGGCAGCAGCCGGGCCTTCTGCTCGGCGGAGCCGTGCTGGGAGATCAGGTACGCCACGATGAAGTGGGTGTTGACGATGCCGGAGATCGACATCCAGCCGCGGGACAACTGCTCCACCACCAGCGCGTAGGTGAGCAGTGATTCGCCGAGGCCGCCGTGCTCCTCGTCGATGGTGAGGCCGAACAGCCCCATCTCGCGCATGCCGTCGAGGATGTCGGTGGGGTACTCGTCGGCGTGCTCCAGCCGCTGCGCGTGCGGGATGATCTCCTTGTCGGCGAAGTCCCGAACGGTCTCCAGGATCGACTGTTGCACATCGGTCAGGCCGGGCGTCTGGGCGAGTCGGGCCATCTCAGCCTCCGGGGATCCGCGCACTACTCATGGGTAACTGAACGCTGGGTCAGTATCGGCCCCTCGGGTCGAGGAGGCCAAGGTGACCAGTCCACACAACCGCTGTGAAAAGGTTCACCGCTGCGGGTAGCGTCCGGCAAGAGGGACTTTTCCGGCACCGGCAGGAGGAGGACAGCTGTGAGCTACCCACCGCCGTCGGGACCGCCCGAGGACGAGCCGCCGCCGTCACCCTACGAGCCACCGAAGGACCAGTCGCCGTACGCGCCACCGCCGGCCGGCCAGTCACCGTACGCGCCGCAGCCGGACCAGCCGGCGTACGAGCTGCCAGCGGAACGCTCACCGTACGGGCCGCCGGAGGGCGAACCGTCGCCGTACGGCCACCAGGGGCCGCAGCAGTCGGCGCACTGGAGTCAGCAACCGCCGTACCCCCCGCAGGGCCCCTACGGCCAGTACGGTCCACCGCCCGCCGGGCCGGGTCGGGGCACGAACGTGCTGGCGATCCTGTCGCTGGTGTTCGCCTTCGTCTTTCCGCCGGCCGGCGCCGTCCTCGGTCACGTGGCCAAGCGGCAGATCCGTACCAGCGGCGAGGAGGGCGACCAGCTCGCGACCTGGGGACTGATCCTGGGCTACGTCTTCACCGGGCTCACAGTGCTGGCCTGCTGTGGCTGGCTGGCGCTGGTGGCCTTCAGCAACTCCGGCGACAGTGGCAGCTACTGACGAACGGGCCGGTGTGGCCCGTCAAGGTCAGCGGAAGCGGGCCTCGCGGACGCTGTTGCCGCCGTCCACCACGAGCATCTGCCCGGTGATGTACGAGGCGGCCGGCGAGCAGAGGAAGCTGATCGCCGCGGCGACCTCGTCCGGCGTGCCCGGCCGCCCCACCGGGGTGCCCAACCCCTGCTTGATCTCGGCCATGGTGGACGCCGCGGTGTAGATGGTGCCGGGCGCCACCGCATTGACGGTCACCCCGTCGGCGATCATCTCCATGGCCAGGGCCCGGGTCAGCCCGACGACCCCGGCCTTCGCCGCGGCGTACGCGGCCTCGGTGGGCAGGGCGTTGACCGGGCCGGCCGTGGCCGCCAGGTTGACGATCCGACCCCAACCCCGCTCGGCCATCCCCCCGATGAACGCCCGGCTGCACAGGAACGCGGTGGAGAGGTTGCGGTCGATCTCGCCGCGCCACTCGTCGTAGGTGAGCTGCGCTACCGGCCGCAGCACCCCCTGGCTGGCGCGACTGGCCAGGCCGGCGTTGTTGACCAGCACCTCGACGTCGCCCAACTGCTCGGCGACGGCATCGGCCAACGCGCCGACCTCGGACTCGTCGGTCAGGTCGGCGACGAAACCGGTCACCCCCAGCTCGGTCGCCCGCTCGTGGATGCGTCGGGTGGTGGAGACGATGGCCACCCGCGCGCCCAGGTCGGCGAGTCGACGGGCGGTGGCGTACCCGATGCCGTCCGGGCTGCCCGCCCCGGTGACCAGGGCGACCCGCCCGTCGAGGCGCATGGTGACCGGGTCGGTGAGCGCGACCGGCTCGTCGGGGCCGGGGCTGCCCGCCGGGGGGGCCGTCCGGGCGCGCCGGGCCGCACCCGGGCGGCTGACGTCCCGTCGGGGTCGACTGCCGGAGCGGTCCGCGGCGCGCGCGTCGTATGCCATGTCAGGGATCCTGCCCGTTACGACCGGCCCGAGCAACGCGGCACCCGGAAGCGGGGGCGTCGGGTTTGGGCAGCGCTGGCTACCCTGTCTGCGCACCCCAACCTGACGGAGAGTTCGTATGACCAATCCCCCGCCGCCCGGCAACTGGAGCGACCCCACGTGGTCGGCCCAGCCGTCGAGCCCCGCACCGGATCCGACCCTGGTGGCCGGTCAGCCGGTGCCCGCGCAACCTGGCCCGGTCGACCCGTACGCGCCCAGCCCGTACGCGACCAGCCCGTACGCCCCGGACCCGTACGCCCCGGTCGACCCGTACGCCGGAGCGAAGCAGCCGGCGACCCAGCCGATGCCCGGATACGCCGCGCCCGGATACGCGCCCGGTTACCCGCCGCAGTACCCCGGCTACGGCTACCCGCAGCCGCCGAAGACCAACGGGATGGCCATCGCGGCGTTCGTGCTGGCCCTGATCGGTTTCACGTCCTGCATCACCGCGCCGATCGGCGCGATCCTCGGGCACGTCGCGCAGAAGCAGATCCGGCTCAGCGGTGAGGGCGGTGCGGGGATGGCGAAGGCTGCCATCATCGTCGGCTGGATCCTCACCGGGTTCCTGGTGTTGGTCATCCTCTTCTACGTTGCCGCTATCGTCTACGCGATCGTGACGAGCAACGACAGCAGCAGCTACTGACCAGCGGGCGGGCCGGCGTACCGGCGATTGTCGGGCCGGTTCGACAGCCGGCGGCGGTCGTCCCGGCCCGGCCGGTCACTGCTCCGGTGGGGTGAACGACGAGGTACGGCTCATCCCGGCGGCCCGGCCCTTCGCGGCGACCACCAGCGCCATCTTGCGGGACGCTTCGTCGATCATCTCGTCGCCGAGCATCACGGCGCCGAGCCGGCCGCCGGCCTCCGAGGTGTAGTGCTCGTACGCGTCGAGGATCAACTCGGCGTGGTCGTAGTCGGCCTGCGCCGGCTGGTAGACCTCGTTGGCGGCGTCGATCTGGCCCGGGTGCAGCACCCACTTGCCGTCGAAGCCCAGCGCGGCCGAGCGCTTGGCCACCTCGCGGAAAGCGTCGACGTCGCGGATCTGTAGGAACGGGCCGTCAATGGCCTGCTTGTCGTGCATCCGCGCGGCCATCAGGATCCGCATGAGGATGTAGTGGTACGGGTCGCCCGGGTAGTCCGGGATCAGGCCGCCGACCACCATCGACTTCATGTTGATCGACGCCATGAAGTCGGCCGGGCCGAAGATGATGGTCTCCACGCGCGGCGAGGCGGCGGCGATCGCATCCACGTTGACCAGACCGGCGGCGTTCTCGATCTGCGCCTCGATGCCGATCCGGCCGACCTCCAGGCCGATCGTCTTCTCGATCTGGGTGAGCGTCAGGTCCAGCCACTGCACCTGGTCGGCGGTCTGCACCTTCGGCAGCATGATGCAGTCCAGGTTGGCGCCGGCGCCCTCGACGACCTCGATGACGTCCCGGTAGGTCCACGGGGTGGTCAGGTCGTTGACCCGGACCACCCGGGTCTTGCCGGCCCAGTCGCCCTCGTTGAGGACGGCCACGATGTTCTTGCGCGCGTCCGGCTTGGCCAGTGGGGCGACGGCGTCCTCCAGGTCGAGGAAGACCTGGTCGGCCGGGAGGCCCTGGGCCTTGCCGAGCATCTTCACGCTGGAACCCGGCACGGCGAGGCAGGACCTGCGGGGGCGACCGACTGCGGCCATGGATGCGCTCCTTCCAGCGTCCGGCGGGCATGCCGACGCCACCTGACGACAGATACGGGACCTTAACGATCCCAAAGGGCGTTGTGACGTCACGGTAACCTCGCGCCATGACCGGGGTGAATGGACCTGTGGAAGATCTCACTGGGCGCCGACTGGTGGTGGTGACCGGGGCCAGCTCCGGCATCGGGCTGGCCGCTGCCGTGCACCTGGCCTGCCGGGGCGACCAGGTGGTGCTGGTCGGGCGGGACCCGGCCCGCCTGCAGGCTGCGGCCGAACGGGTTCGGGAGACCTCCGGCGAACGTCCGGAGCTGTTCCGGGCCGACTTCGCGATCCTCGACGACGTACGCCGACTGGCCGAGCGGCTCCGGGCGGCGTACGACCGGATCGACGTGCTCGCCAACAACGCCGGCGCGATCGCGCTGCAACCACTGAAAACCGTCGACGGCTTCGAGATGTCCATCCAGGCAAACCACCTGGCCCCGTTCCTGCTGACCAACCTGCTGGCCGACCGGGTGGGCCGGGTCGTGGTGACCGCCTCCGGCGCGCACCGCTTCGGCGCACTGGACCCGGACGACCTGAACAAGCCACTGAGTAGTTACTGGCCGCTGGGCGCGTACGGCACCAGCAAGCAGGCGAACGTCCTGTTCACCGCCGAGGCGGCCCGGCGCTGGCCGGACGTTGCCGCATACAGCTTCCACCCCGGGGTGGTCCGTACCCGGTTCGCCAACGACAGCAGGATCGTCGCGATCGGCATGCGTCTCATGCCGTTCCGCAGCCCGGAGAAGGGCGCCGAGACCCTGGTGTGGTTGGCCAGACAGGAGCGTTCCCGGCTGATCAACGGGGGGTACTACGTCGACCGACGCCCGCGTCGACCGCTCCGGAAGGCGGCCGATCCGCAGCTCGCCGCCCGGCTGTGGGCGGCGAGCGTCAAGGCGGTCGGTCTCGATGACTGACCGGGCCGATGAGCTGACACTCGTCGCGATCGTCGAGTTCGCCGTCGGGGCGGAGGCCGCCGGGCGGCGCTACGAGGACGCCGTGCTGGCCCTGCTGGAACGGCACGGCGGCCGGTTGGAACGGCGACTGCACGGCACCGACGGGCAGACCGAGGTGCACGTGATCCGGTTCGCCGGACGGGCCGGCTACGAGTCGTTCCTCGCCGACCCGGACCGGGCGGCCCTGCGTGCCGCCCTCGGCGAGGCCGCCCCGACGACCCGGGTCATCGAGGTGTACGAGGGGTCAGCCGCCGCGGAGGAGTCGGTCTGACCGTCGAGCGCGCCGGCGTCGCAGCCACGACAGCACGGGCAGCGCGACCAGGACCGCCAGGATGAACCCCACAGCGAGCGCCCAGAACGGCGGTGGCCCGTAGTGGGGGCGGCCGGATTCGCGTACCGCCCCGTCGATCGCGAGGTCGGCGGCGACCGACAGGTCGGTGATGCCCTCCGGCGTCCGGAAGAGCACCTCCGGCGCGGTCGCCCCCCGACGTAGCACCACGAGTTCCACCGCCTCCGTGCCGACCTCGTGATAGGGCCCCCAGGCGACGTCGTGCTCCTCCGGGCTGTCCACCGCCGCCGGGCCCGGTACGCCGACCAACGCGACCGCCTCGTCCGCCGAGCGCCAGCCGAGCAGCTGCACGAACGAGCGGGAGCGCAGCGGCGGGAACGCCGCGCCGGCCAGCGGAGTGCCGTCGACTGTGGACCGGGTGACCAGTGTCCAGGTGCGTCGGTAGGACGGAACCGGGCAGTCGGTGCAGGTGGACCGGCCGAGGACAGCAACCGAACGGCCGTCCGGCAGCCAGGACCCGGCCCCGGCGAGCCGCCCGCCCGCCAACGGCAGCTTCCGGTACGGCTCGGCCACCCGATCCGCGCCCGCGTCGTCCACCCGGGCCAGCCAGACCTCGTCACGGAGCTGAAGGGCGAGGTCGCCGCCGTCCGGCGACAGCGCGGCAGTGCGCCCCGGCGGAACCCAGGTGGTGCCGACCCGCACCCGCAGCACGTCGGTTCCGCGATCCCGGTCGTAGACCCCCACGTACGGGGTGGAGTAGGTGTTCGGGGACGTGAACGTGGTGTCGTCGTCGGCGTAGACCAGGCGTTTTCCGTTGGGCGCGAAGGCGAGTGGATAGCCGTCCGGGCGATCCGTGGTGGTCCTTCCGGACGTGAGATCGAGCAGCGACGCGCCCATCCAGACATACCGGCCGTCCGGGGAGAGCATCGCCTCGAAGCCCGCGACGGCCGGATCCCCGTTCAGCACGCGGTAGCGGTCGTCGTCGGCCGCCACCACGGCCATCCGGGTCTCGAACCAGTTGGTGCGCACGGCGGGACCGCCGAAGAGCATCGCGGCGGCACCCGGCGCCGACGCCCGCACCGAGGCGGTCCGCAGGGGCGGATCGACGAGCCGGGTAGGCAGGCCCGGGGCGTCGTGCCGAGGGCTGGCGGGCAGCGGCAGGGCGACCGGGTGCAGCGCGTACCCGGTGCCCAGGAGCAGGACCAGGACGGCGAGCGCGCCGGCGACGACGGCCCGGCGACGACGGTGCCGGGTCCGCGCCGCGTCGAAGAGCCCCGCCGGTACGCGCGCGGGCGGCACGTCGTCCGCGAGGCGACGCAGCGCTTCGGAGAGCCGAGCGGTCACCGGGCCACCTCCTGCGGGTCACGGCCGACGAGTTCGGCCAACTCGGGGGCGAGGACACGGAGTCGGCCGAGGGCGTGGCGGGTCTGACTCTTCACGGTGCCGACCCGGCAGCCGAGCAGTTCCGCCGTCTCCGTCTCGGTACGGTCCTCGTAGTAGCGCAGCACGAGGACCGCGCGCTGCCGCGCGGTCAACCGGGCCAGCGCCGCCGACAGCACCAGCCGCAGATCGGTGTCGTCACCCGGCCCGGGGCGTTCCGGCAACGCCCCGTCCAGCCGCTCCGGTGGGCGGGCCCGCCGCCAGCGCCACCAACTGGCCGCCTGCGTGCAGAGCACCCGGCGCAGGTAGGCGCGCGGGTCAGCGATCCGCTCCCACCGCACCGCGACCCGAGCGAGTGCCACCTGGACCAGGTCCTCGGCATGATGCCGGTCACCGGTCAGCAGGTACGCGAGCCGGGTCAGCCCGGCGGTCTCGGCCCGGACGAAGTCGGCGAAGCCGTCCCGGGTGCGGTCCTCAGTCGTCAACGGATCGCCCTCCTCACCCGGACAGACGCCGGGCGGGCCCTTCGCGGAGGGAACCAGCGTTGATGTTGTGTTCCTCGCCGACGGGGAACTGGGCAGGCTGCTAGCCGCTCTCGGCGACTCCGCGCCGACCACCAGGGGGCGTCGAGGTGCGGGGGACGTGCCCTTCCACCTTTACTTCATCATCCTCGACCCGCGAGAACAAGACTTGATCTTGGGCCGGTCGGCGGTCAGGGTAAGTCCATGGATTTCGATGCGACAGCCACCGCGCGACGAGCCCTGTGGATCGGTGGCGGACAGTGGGCCGGCAAGTCCACTGTCGCCGTCAACCTGGCGCTGCGGCACGGGCTGACCGCGTACCTCTACGACCGGCACGACGCTCGCGGCCACCACGACCGACGCGTGGCCGACCGCGTCCGACGTGGTGACCCGCCGGCTGACCCCGACCCGGACGTCGCCTGGGTGCACACCGATCCGGCGCGGATGGCGGCCGAGACACTGGCCGGCTTCCCCCGTCGCTTCGAATGGGTCCTCGACGACCTCAGCGCACTGGTCTGCGGACGGCGGGTGGTGGCCGAGGGTTGGGGGCTGCGAGCGGAACTGGTAGCGCCGCTGGTGGAGTCGGTACGGCAGATGGTGGTGCTGGTGCCCACCCCCGGGTTCCGAGCCCACCAGATCACCCGACTGCCCCGGGCCAGCGCTGCGGTAGCCGGGGTGAGCGACCCGCCTCTTGCGAACCGTCACCGGTGGGAACGCGATGAGTTGGTGGCGGCGGACGCGGTCGTGCAGGCCGAACGACTGAAGGTCCGCGTGATCCGGGTCGACGGCAGCCTGGACGGCGAAGGACTGACCGACCTGGTGGCGGACCACTTCGCCGCATACCTGTGAATCCCCGTCAGGACAGTGGCGTCGGATCGGCGGGCAGGGCTGTGGGTTCGGCCGCACGGCGGCCGGCGCGGGCACCGCCCAGCACCACCACCGCCACGCCGGCCAGCAGCATCGCCATGCCGAGCAGCGCGTACGGGCGGGGCACCTGCCCCAGCCAGGCCCAGCCGAGCACTGCCGCGCCGGGCGCCTCCAGCAGGATCAGCACGCTCACAGTTGTCGCCGGGACCTTCCGCAGGGCGTAGTTGAACATCGAGTGCCCGAGCAGTTGAGCGCCGGCCACCAGGGCCAGGATGGCGAGCCAGGTGCGCCCGTCGAAACCGGTCAGCCGCACGCCGCCGACCAGGCACAGGGCCAGCAGGATCAGCGAGCAGATCCCGTAGCAGATGGTGGTGTAGGTGGTGGTGCTGATGCTGACCCGGGCCCGCTCCCCGAAGGCGGTGTAGACGGCGGCGAACATGGCGCCGATCAGCGCCAGCACGTCACCGAGGACCGCCCGGCCGGAGACCCCGACGTCCACCCCGGTGGCGACCGCCGCGCCGCCGACCGCCACCGCGATGCCGGTCCACACCACCCGGGGCAGCGGACGCCCCTGGGCGCGAGCGATCAGCCCCTGCCAGACCGGCTGGGTGGCGACCAGGGCGGTGGACGTGGCGACCGAGGTGAGTTGGGCGCTCGGCACCCAGGTCGCGAAGTGCCCGGCGAGGGCGACCCCGGACAGAACGCAGAACAGGCCCTCCCGCCGGCCCGCGCCCACTGTCAACCTGCGGAACTCGGCGCGGCGTCGGACCAGCGCGAAGGGGCTCAGGACGGCCACCGCGAGCAGGTTGCGCCAGAACGCGATGGCCAGCGCCGGAGCGGCGGCGTACGCGATCAGCGGCGCGGACGACGACACGGCGACCACTGCCAGCCCGACCGCGCCGGTGGTCAGCGGATCCAGTGACGGTCGGGGTGAAGGTGGGGGCACGGGACGTAATCCTCACACGTATGACGGTCAGCACGGAGGGTCATCACTCCGTTACGATCACGCGGTTCCGCGCCGGCGACCCTCGACCGCCCGGAGGCGCTCTCCCATGCCCAGCTACCAGGCGGTGCTGTTCGACTTCTTCGGCACCCTGACCCGTTCGGTACAACGCGGTGTCGCGCACGTCGGCACCGCCGAGCTGCTCGGATGTCCCACCGAAGTCCTGACCGAGGTGCTGAACCGCACCTACTACGAGCGGGCCAGCGGCCGACTCGGCGACGCGGAGGCGACACTGCGCTGGGTGTGCGCCCAGGCCGGCGTACACCCCAGCGACCACGCGGTACGGGCAGCGGTGGCGTCCCGGCACCGGGCGGTCCGCGCCGACACCTGGCTGCGGGCCGACGCGGTGCCGGTGCTGGCGGCTCTGCGTCAACGCGGCCTGCGCACCGGCGTGATCAGCGACTGTACGCACGAACTGCCGGCCTTCCTGCCGCAGCTCGCGGTCGCCCCCCTGCTCGACGTACGGGTCTTCTCGGTGCAGGTCGGGCGGTGCAAGCCGGATCCGACGCTCTACCTGACAGCCTGCCAGCGGCTCGGGCTCGCGCCAAGCGACTGCCTCTACGTCGGTGACGGCGGCAGCCAGGAGTTGACCGGCGCCGAGCGGGCCGGGATGACCGCCGTCCGGCTCGCCGCACCGGATCTGGCCACGCACATGGTCTTCAACGCCGACCGGGACTGGTGCGGCCCCGCCCTCGGCACCCTGGGCGAGGTGCTCGCCCTCGTCGACGCCGAGGCGGCGGTGGCGGGCGTCGGCGGTCGGACGGGCTGATCGACCAATCAGCGGCGGCGGACCCGGTGCAGGCGGAACGGCTTGCGGGTGGCCCGGACCGCCGGACTCGCCCGGGGCGGCTCGGCCTGCGCGTCGGCCGGCAACTCCGCGCCGGCCAGCGGCGTACCGGCCGGGGCGAGGCGGTTCACCGCGCATCCGTCGGCGGCCCATCGGGCCACCAGGTCAGCGGTCGGACCTGGCGCGTTGAGGCGCTTCGCCGCCACCAGCGGCGCAGTGACGTCCCACGCCTCGGTGCCCGGCTGCAACCGGCTCACCCGGGCCGGCCAGGTGACGATCCGGCCGCCGTGGTCGCCGCGCAGGGTGACCTGGGCCTCGGTCGCATCGGCCAGACCCGGTGCGGCCTGCTCGCCCGGCCCACTGACCACCAGCAGCGCGCCTTCCAGCGGAGCGCACCAGAGCGCAAGCGCCGGCCCACCCGCAACGCTGACCCAGGCCACGGCGGCCTTCTTCATCGCCTCGTCGACCAGTGGGGTGCCCCCGGGGGCGGTCTCGTCCGTCACACCCGCATCCTCCCGCATCGGCGCCTCCGCTCAGCCCACGAACGGTGGCACGGCGATCTCGCCCCGGGCCACCGGCACCACCTGGCCGGCGACGGTCGCGCCGACCGCCGCCCCGTTCGCCGCAGTGACCGTGCAGGCCAACGCGGACGGACGGTTCATCTCCACGCCCTGACTGACCGCGTACTCGGACCGACCCTCACCGGGCAGCAGACCGCTCGCGACCAGCCAGACACCGAGGCCGAGGGCCGCCGAACCGGTCGCCGGGTCCTCCGGAACGCCGATACCCGGCACGAAGACCCGGGCGTGCGCGGTTTGCGCGGCCGCGTCCCAGGAGAAGACGCTGACGTGCGAAACCCCGTACCGCTGCGCCGCCGCGGCATTCACCTGCGCGCGGGCCACCGACTCCGGACGCACCGGCAGGTACGGGAACTCCAGCCCGCAGCCGGCGACCCGTGGGGCGGGCCCAATGTGGTCCTCGGCGACCAGGCCGGCGATCTCCAGCAACGGCTCCGGGTCCAGCTCCGGCCCGAGCGTCGGGGCGCCACCGGTCAGCGTCGCCCCGGACGCGGTCACCTCGATCGGCAGCACACCGGCCCGGCACTCCTGGGTGACCTGCCCCACACCGAACATGCCCCGCCGGCAGGCGGTGACCGCCGCACCGACACTGGGGTGCCCGGCGAACGGCAACTCCTCCACCGGGGTGAAGATCCTGGCCCGGTAGGTGACGCCGACCTGGGTCGGCGGCAGCACGAACACCGTCTCGGACAGGTTGAACTCCAACGCGAGCGCCTGCATCTGCTCGGTGGCCAGCGCCTCCGCACCGAACACCACAGCCAGCGGGTTGCCGGCGAAGGGGCGATCGGTGAAGACGTCCACGATCTCGTAGGCCAAGGTCGACATGTTGATAAACACTAGGCGCTTAGGCTGGTGCCCGTGAGTACGCCGACCCGGGTCTACATCGCCCGTCTCGCCGGAGTCGCCGTCTTCGACCCGAACGGCGATCAGGTGGGCCGGGTTCGTGACGCCGTGGCACGGCTGCGGGCGACGAAGCGTCCGCCGGAGGTGGTGGGCCTCGTCGCCGAGATGCCGATGCGTCGTCGGATCTTCCTGTCCATCAACCGGATCACCTCCATCGACGCGGACGCCGTCGTGCTCGGCTCCGGCACCCTCAACCTGCGCCGGTTCGAGAAGCGTCCGAACGAGCTGCTGGTGCTCCAGGAACTGCTCGACCGGCGGGTGCAACTCGACCCCGGCGGCCAGCCCGGCGCCGTCGTGGACGTCGCGATGGAGTGCACCCGGGGTGGCGAGTGGTCGCTGACCCGTGTCGCCGTCCGCGAACAGACCGGTCGGCTCAGCCGCCGCGGCCACCTGCACCAGGTCGAGTGGGACCGGGTGCGCGGGCTCAGCGGCATCGCCGACAACCGGGGTACGGCGAACCTGCTCGCCGTCCTGGAGGACATGCGCCCCGCCGACCTGGCGAACGCGTTGCAGGATCTGCCCGACGCGCGACGCAACGAGGTCGCCGCCGCGCTGGACGACGAACGACTGGCCGACGTGCTCAGCGAGCTGCCGGAGCACGACCAGGTGGAGATTCTCGCCGCCCTCGACCGGGAGCGGGCCGCCGACGTCCTGGAGGAGATGGACCCGGACGACGCCGCGGACCTGCTCAACGAACTGCCCCCACCCGAGCAGGACGTGCTGCTGGACCTGATGGAGCCGGACGAGGCCGACCCGGTACGCCAACTGCTCAAGTACACCCCCGGCACGGCAGGCAGTGTGATGACCTCGGAGCCGGTCATCCTGCCGCCGGACGCCACAGTCGCCGAGGCGCTGGCCCGGATCCGGGAGCCACAGCTCTCCCCCGCCGTGGCCGCGCAGGTCTTCGTGACCCGGGCACCGCAGAACACGCCGACCGGCCGTTACCTGGGCATGGTGCACTTCCAGGCGCTGCTGCGCGAACCCCCGGCCGACCTGCTGGGCAAGGTGGTGGTCAACGACATCGACCCGCTGCGCCCCACCACGCCGCTGCCGGAGATCACCCGCCGGATGGCCACCTACGACCTGGTCGCCATGCCGGTGATCGACCGCAACAACCGGCTGGTCGGTGCCGTGACGGTGGACGACGTGCTGGACCACTCGCTGCCCCGGGACTGGCGGGACCGCGACGCCCTCGTCGCCCCGGGCACCACCGACCCCGCGCTGGACGGCACGGATGGCTGACCAGCGTCGGACGGAGCGCCTCGACCAGCCACGCGAGCCCCGGGGCGTCAAGCTGCCCCGGTTCGACGCGGAGGCGTTCGGTCGATGGTCCGAGGGCATCGCCCGGGGCATGGGCACCGCGAACTTCATCGTCGTCATGACTGTGGTGATCGCGATCTGGTTCGTCTGGAACACCCTCGCCCCGGCGAACCTGCGCTTCGACCCGTACACCTTCACGTTCTTGACCCTGGTGCTGTCGTTGCAGGCCAGCTACGCGGCCCCGCTGATCCTGCTGGCCCAGAACCGGCAGGCCGACCGGGACCGGGTGGCCCTGGAGGAGGACCGGCGGCGCGCCACCGCGCAGAAGGCGGACACCGAGTACCTGGCCCGGGAGATCGCGGCCCTGCGGATCGCGCTCGGCGAGGTCGCCACCCGCGACTTCCTCCGCTCCGAGCTGGCCCGACTGGCCGAGGAACTGGACGAGGTGGGGCAACGCCGGCAGCGACTGGAGCGCCGCCAGCAGGAGAAGGACAACCGGCAGGAGCGACGTGGCCAGCGGCCGACCGACGGCGTCGGCCTGGAAGAACCCCGCGACGACCTGGACGGCGACTTCACCCGCAACGCCCGGCCGGACGGCACCGGCCCGCGCCGGTCGGAGGGCTGACCGACGGGTCATCGATTGGCTCACACCGCGCTGGGCAGCGGCGGCAACGGATGCCCCGCGACGTAGCATTGCGGGCATGTCAGCACCCGTGAGCACCGTCGAGGACGCGATCCAGGCCGCCCTGGCCACCGTCAACGACCCGGAGATCCGCCGGCCCATCACCGAGCTGGGCATGGTCCGCTCCGCCACGATCGGTGCCAGCGGTGTGGTCCGCGTCGAGCTACTGCTCACCGTCGCCGGCTGCCCGCTGAAGGACAAGCTGCGTACGGACATCACCGCCGCCGTCGCCTCGGTGCCCGGAGTCACCGGCGTTGAGATCGACTTCGGGGTGATGACCCCCGAGCAGCGGCAGTCGCTGCAGTCGCAGCTGCGCGGCGGCGGCGCCACCGAGGAGCCCGTCATCCCGTTCGCCCAGCCCGGCTCGCGCACTCGTGTGTACGCGGTGGCCAGCGGCAAGGGTGGCGTCGGCAAGTCCAGCGTCACCGTCAACCTGGCGGCGGCGCTCGCCGCCCGTGGGCTCTCCGTCGGGGTCGTCGACGCCGACATCTACGGCCACTCGGTGCCTCGGATGCTCGGCACCGAGGCACGACCCACCCGGGTCGAAGACATGATCATGCCGCCGCAGTCGCACGGCGTGAAGGTGATCTCGATTGGCATGTTCACGTCCGGCAACGCCGCAGTCGTGTGGCGCGGCCCGATGCTGCACCGGGCGTTGCAGCAGTTCCTGGCCGACGTCTACTGGGGCGACCTGGACGTGCTCCTGCTCGACCTGCCGCCGGGCACCGGTGACGTGGCCATCTCGCTGGCCCAGTTGCTGCCCAACTCGGAGATCCTGATCGTCACCACCCCGCAGACCGCCGCCGCCGAGGTCGCGGAGCGGGCCGGGGCGATCGCCCTGCAGACCCACCAGCGGGTGGTCGGCGTGATCGAGAACATGTCCTGGCTGGAGTTGCCGGACGGCTCCCGGATGGAGATCTTCGGCGCCGGCGGCGGTGAGGCGGTGGCCGAGTCGCTGAGCCGGACCATCGGCGCGCAGGTGCCGCTGCTCGGTCAGATCCCTCTGGACACCCGGGTCCGCGAGGCCGGCGACGCCGGTAACCCGATCGTGCTGGCCGAGCCGGAGTCCCCGGCCGCTCAGGCGCTCGGCACGGTCGCCGACCGGCTCGCCCTGCGCCGCGAATCGCTGCTCGGCAAGCCACTCGGTCTCAAGCCCGCCGGTCGCTGACCACCCGGAACACCGTCAGCCCGTCGGCCGCTGTCGGCCGGCGGGCTGAGTCGTGTCGGTCGGTGATCCGCCAGGTGCTGGCGTAGCGCTGGCCCCCATGGTCGATTTCTGGAAATCGGGGCATCACGCGCCGTTTGACGGGCCGACTTCCTGAAAACCGAGTTGATCAAGGCAAGCGCGGGCCCCGGGGGCGGGTCGGTCAGGTGGCGTCGTCGTAGCTGGCCCGAGGGGCCGGGGCCGAGGCAGTGCTGGTGGCCGTGCTGGCGGGCGAATTCCCGTTCGACCGCAGGTCGGCGGCGTTGGCCACGTCCTTCAGGTCGTTGTGCACGCCGCTGACGTCCGCGCGCAGGTTGTCGTAGACGCCCTGCAACGGCTTGCGGATCGCCGCCTCGTCCTCCTCGCTGAGGAGGTGCTTGCGGATGAACGCCTTCGGGTGCAGGTCTTCCAGCTGGATGTCGGTGCCCAGCTCACGGCTCAGGTCACCGGTGGCGTTGCGGGCCATGTTGCGCAGGTTTCGCACCAACCGCAGGCCGTCGGTGATCACGGCGGGAAGCCGGTCACCGAAGATCAACAGCGCCAGGAGCAGCAGCGCACCGATCTCCCACCAGTTCAGGTTGTCGAGCATCCCGCGGGCCTCCTCTCGGCGTCAGCAGCAAGACTACGCACGGTGGACGGCTTTCGGGCAAGGGGTGCGCCGCTGTTCCCTTCACTTCCGCGCTGAGTCACTTCGCGTCCGCGGCGAGAGTTACCGAGGTGTTCTGCCGGGCGGAGCCCCGCCGATACTCGACGGTCACGATCGAACCCGGGGCGTACTTGCGGACCAACGCGGTCAGATCCGTCGGCTCGGTCATCGGCCGCCCGTTGATCTTGAGGATCACGTCGCCGACCTTCAGTCCGGCGCCGTCCGCAGGGCCGGACGGCTCCACCTCGGCCAGCCGCAGGCCGCCCCCGACGACTCCGGTCGGGCCGTCCGCCCGCGCGCCGATCACCGTACGCCGGGCCTTGCCGGTGCCGATGATGTCCTGGGTAACCCGCTTGGCCTGGTTGATCGGAATGGCGAAGGCGAGCCCGATGTTGCCGGCCTCCTGCCCCTCGGCGACCAGTGACTTGATGGTGGAGTTCACTCCGACCACCCGGCCCGCGCCGTCGACGAGTGGGCCGCCCGAGTTGCCGTGGTTGACGGCGGCGTCGGTCTGGATGGCCGCGTAGTAACGCACCGGGCCGCCCGGCTCACCGGCCTGCATCGTCCGGTCCAGCGCACTCACGATGCCGGCGGTGACCGTGTTGGCCAGCGACAACGGCGAGCCGATGGCGAGCACGGGGTCGCCGACCGCCAGCGCGTCGGAGTCGCCGAACTCCACGGGTCGCAACCCGGGACGACTCACCTTGATCACCGCGATGTCCGACTCCGCGTCCTGGCCGACGATGGTCGCCGGCGCGGTGCTGCCGTCGTTGAAGACCACCGAGGCCTTGCCGGTGCCGCCGGCCACCACATGGTCGTTGGTGATCACATGGCCGTCGGTGGTGGCGATGAAACCGGAGCCCTCACTGGTCCCACCGAGGCTGCTCACCCGTACGGTGACCACGCTGGGCAGGACCCGTTCGGCGACCCCGGCCAGCGACTCCGGTTTGCGCTGCGCCAGCGCCGGCACCTCTGCGGGCGCACCGCCGAGGACCGCCGCACCAGCGCCGCCGCGCACCGCGAACGCGTAGCCCAACGCACCGCCGAGGGTGCCGGCCAGCAGCGCGGTGATCACGGGAATGAGCAACAGGTGGCGCAGTGTCGGCCGGCCCGGCGCATCAGGGTCGGTGACCGGCTCGGGCTCGGCGCCGGGAGCCACCACCCCGGGCACCACCACAGCGGTCGGGGCCGCCGGGTCGCGCCAGGGGTCGGCGAGCGCGTCCGACCACCAGGCCGACGCATCGGCAGGGCCTGGCCCGCCCGAAGCCGACGTCGGCCAGGCCGGTGTCGGTCCGCCGGAAGACGCCGGCCAGCCCGGTGCCGGCCCGCTGCCTGGCGGGCCGAGGGGCGGGCGGTCAGCCCCCGGCATGGTCGGCGGCCCCACCGACGGGGCTCCTGCCCCGGGCGGTCGCGCCGGAGCCGGAGTCTCACCGCCCCGGCGCCAGTCCCAGCCGTCGGTCACGTGGTGCCTCCCAGTCCGTCCCCGGATCCCGTGCCGCGTCGCCCGGCCACGGGCCGGTCTGGTCGCGGCTGACGGGATACCGCCTCCAGGATTGCACGGATGGACGCGGTGCAGTCAGCGGTTGCCCCGGTGATCGCTTCCGGCGGAGGCGCGGCTGCGCGCCCCACGACTGTCGCCTCTACGCTCACAGTGCCAACCCGCCCCCGCACCACGCACCGCCCCCGGAGGTGCCCCATCGCCACGGTCGCCGGTTCCGGCAGTTCGACGACACAGGCCCAGCATTTCGCCGAGTCGTACGTCACCGAGGATCTCGTTCTGCGTACCGCCCGCAGCCTGGCCCGGGAGGTCGGCCTCGACGCGGTCACGCCCGGCGCGGGGGCGGCGCTGCGGCTGCTGGCCGCCGCCGGCAACGCCCGTGCGGTGGTGGAAATCGGCACTGGCACCGGGGTCAGCGGTGTCTGGTTGCTGCGCGGCATGCGCGTCGACGGCGTGCTCACCACCATCGACGTGGAGGTGGAGCACCAGCGGATCGCCCGACGGATCTTCGCCGAGGCGGGTTTCGCGGCCGGGCGTACCCGGATCATCACCGGTCGGGCGCTCGACGTGCTGCCCCGGCTCGCCGACGGTGCGTACGACCTGGTCTTCGTGGACGCGGAGGCGACCGGCTTCCACGCCTGTGTGGAGGCGGCGCTGCGGCTGTTGCGCCCGGGAGGCGTGCTGGCGCTCAACGGCGTGCTGGCCAGCGGCCGGATCGGAGACCCGTCCGCCCGGGACGCGGAGACGGTCACGGTTCGCGAAACGATCAAAGCGGTCCGGGAGTCGGAGCACTGGATCCCCGCGATGCTTCCGGTCGGGCACGGGCTGCTCGCCGCGGTGAAGTGCTGATTCGAGCCCAGGACGGGTCAGAGCCCCGGTCGCGCCGAGGCTCTGACCCGCGCCCTAGTTGACGTCGGCGAGCCAGCGCAGCAGCGAGCGGACGCCCCAACCGGTGGCCCCGCGGCTGACCTCGGCCTGGTCTCCGTCGGCCCAGGACGGCGCGGACATGTCCAGGTGCAGCCAGCGGTCTCGTAGTTCACCGGTGAACTCGCGCAGGTAGAGCGCGGCCAGCACCGAGCCGGCACCCTGGGTGGGCGCGCTGTAGAGGTCGGCGATCTCGCTGCCGAGGTACTCGACGTAGTCGGTGTGCAGCGGCATCCGCCACGCCGACTCGCCGGACGCCTCGGCCGCCGCCAGCACGCTGGCGGCCAGTTCGTCGTTCTCGCTGTACAGGGCGGCGGTGCGCTTGCCCAGCGCCACCGAGTTCGCGCCGGTGAGCGTGGCCAGGTCGAGCAGCAGGTCCGGTTTGAGCTGCTGCACCGCGTACGCCAGCGCGTCGGCGAGGACCAGGCGACCCTCGGCGTCGGAGTTGGTCGTCTCGCTGGTCGTACCGCCGTAGTGCCGGATCACGTCGCCGGGGCGGAACGCCGAGCCGCTGACCATGTTCTCGGCCAGCGGTGCCAACGTGGTGATCCGGACCGGCAACCGCAGCGCGGCGGCGCCCACCGTGGCGGCGACGACCGCAGCCGCGCCGGCCATGTCCTTGCGCATCAGCTTCATCGACGCCACCGGCTTGATCGAGATGCCGCCGGTGTCGAAGGTGATGCCCTTGCCGATCAGCACCACGTGGGTGCGCGCGTCGGCGGGGTGCCAGTCCAGCTCGACCAGCCGCGGTCCGCTGGCGGAGCCACCGCCCACGGCGAGGATCCCGCCGAAGCCCTCGGTGGTCAGCTCGGCCGGGCCACGGACCCGCAGCCGCAGGTCCGGAAGGTCGGCTGCGGCGGAGGCCACCTGGTCGGCGAACCACTGCGGGGTCTTCACCGAGGAGGGGGTGTTGGTCAGGTCCCGGGCGAGATGCGTCATCGCGGCCGTGGTTCGGGCCGTGGCGACGGTGTCCTCGTACCCGGTGGGGTCGTCGAGCAGCAGGTCGACGCCGGTGAGCGCCGGTCGGTCGCCGGCCTCGGTGAGCCGGAAGCGGTACGGGGCGAGCAGCAGCCCCTCGGTCAACCCGCGAACCGCGGCCGCTGTCACCTCGGCCGGCAGCGCGATGGTGATATGCGTCTCAGCTGAGGCTGAGCGGGCCAGGGCCGCGCCGGCCGCCCGCCAGGCCGCCTCGTCGCCGTCGCCGATGCCGAGCAGTAGCAGCCGGCCGGGGGTACGCCCGGGCCGCAGCTGGGTGTGGATCTCGCCGGCTCGGCCGGTCAGCCGGGCCGCTGACACCAGCGCTGTCGCCTCGTCAGCCGTGCCGTCCGGGCCCGCCACGGCGGTCGGTACCGGCTCGGCCGAGGTGTCACCTTCCGCCGTCGAATCGGCGGAGCGGACGGGCAGGACGAGGACGTCGAGCCGGTCGGGCTCGGCGATCAGACGAATGGCGAGCACGCGGAACCGCACCTCCAGGAAAGTGTCGCGGGTCGGCGGCCAACCCGCCTACCCGCAGCGTTGAAGGCCCTGAGCCACCGGTGGTTCCGGTGGCTCAGGGCCTGAAGAACGTTCCGGGCGGCCTGAGCCGCCCGGAGCACTCCTTACTCAGCCGGCCGCTGCCTTCAGTGCGTCACCGAGCGCGTTGGCCTCGTCGGGAGTCATCTCGACGACGAGCCGGCCACCGCCCTCCAGCGGGACCCGCATGACGATGCCCCGCCCCTCCTTGGTGACTTCCAGCGGACCGTCGCCCGTCCGCGGCTTCATCGCCGCCATGTTGTCTCCCCTCAGACCTACACCAGGGTCGGTGGGTTGCCCCACAGCCACTTCGTCACGACCACCCGCAACGGTCGCGGGGGTGTCAACAAACGATTTTCCCTGATGAACACCGCCGGACCCAAACCGGAGCAGCATTGATGTAACAGCATCTAGCTTATCTTGAGAAGGCCTGTCACAATGTGCGGTCATGCAGGCACGGTCGGCACTCTTCGACCTGTACGGCGACCACCTCCGTCCGAGGGGTGGCCGGGCACCGGTTGCTGCCCTGGTCAAGCTACTGGCGCCGCTGGGAATCGCACCGCCAGCAGTTCGCACCGCCGTCTCCCGGATGGTGCGCCAAGGCTGGCTCGAGCCCCTCCGGTTGGTCTCCGGACCCGGATATTCGATCACACCGAAAGCTGCCCGCCGACTCGACGAGGCAGCCGCCCGGATCTACCGGACCGGCCGGGTCACCTGGGACGGCCGGTTCGATCTGCTGGTGTTGGAGGCCCCGGGCTCCCGGCGGGACCGCCAGCGGCTCGCCGCCAACCTGAGCTTCCTCGGCTACGGGACGCTCGACGAGCAGACCTGGGTCGCCACCCGCCCCGCCGAGGATGTCGACCTGCTCCTCGCCGAGACCGGCATCCGGTTCGAGCGGTTCACCGCCTCGCACTTCTCCGGCACCCCCGGCGCGATGGGCGTGGTCCGACGCGCCTGGAACCTGGCCGAGATCGGCCGCGCCTACGAGCGGTTCGTCGCGGACCAGCGCCCGCTGCTCGCCGCGGTCACCGTACGCAGCAGCGACGAGGAGGCGTACGCGACGCGGTTCCGCCTCGTGCACGCCTGGCGTACTTTCCTCTTCCAGGATCCGCAGTTGCCCCCGGCGCTGCTGCCCGAGCGGTGGCCCGGCACCGCCGCGGCCAGTTTCTTCGACCGGCACGCAGCCCGCCTGCGTCCGGCCGCCGACCGGTACGTCGAACAGTGCCTCGACGCCGGCAACCGCATCGTCCGACAGAAGGGTCGTTAGACACGTGACCGAGCCGCTGCTGGTCGACCGGACCGACGCCGTCGTCACCCTCACGCTGAACCGGCCGAAGGCGATGAACGCGCTCGACGTGGCGCTCAAGGAGGCGCTGCGCGACGCCCTCGCGGAGCTGGAGACCGACCGGTCCTGCCGCGCGGTGGTCCTGGCCGGGGCCGGCGGGTCGTTCAGCGCCGGGCAGGACCTGCGCGAGCACGTGGCCACCCTGGAAAACTCCGGCAATGATCCGCTGGGCACCGTGCGGGCGCACTACAACCCGATCGCCGCCCGGCTCGCCAACCTGCCCAAGCCGGTGATCGCCGCGGTCCGCGGGATGGCCGCCGGGGCGGGCGCGTCGTTGGCGTTCCTGGCCGACATCCGCATCGGCGGTCCGACCACCAGTTTCCTGATGGCCTTCGCCAAGGTCGGTCTCGCCGCCGACACCGGCGCCTCCTGGACGTTGCCGCGACTGGTCGGGCACGCCAAGGCGGTGGAGCTGCTGATGCTGGCCGAGCCGGTCCGCGCCGAGGAGGCCTGCCGGTTGGGCCTGCTCAACCGGTTGACGGACGACGACGAGGAGGTCCTGCCCGTCGCCCAGGAGCTGGCCGCCCGCCTCGCCGCCGGCCCGACCGTCGCGTACGGGGCGATCAAGCGACAGCTCTCCATCGCCGACGCCGGCACCCTCGCCGACGCCCTCGCCGCCGAGGCGCAGGCCCAGGCGATCTGCGGCGCCACCGCCGACCACCGGGCGGCCACCCTCGCCTTCGTCGGCAAGCAGAAACCGGTCTTCGAGGGACGCTGAACGCGATCCGGACGCCGCCCTTACCGTCCTCGAACACGGGCCGCCTAGCGTCGGCCGGTATGAGCGATCGTGAAGCGGTGGCGCACCTGCTGCGCCGGGCCACCTTCGGGCCGACCGCCGACGAGGTGGACGCGGCCGAGCGGGCCGGGACGGCGGCGACGCTGGACCGGCTGCTCACCCCACCCGCGACGGACCGGGGTGCGGCGGCCACGCCGGTTCCGACGCTGCCCCCGGACCCGTACGCCGGGCTGACCAAGGACTCCACCCGCGAGCAACGGCAGCAGGCCAACGCGGAGCGCCGCAGGCAACTCCAGCAGGTCACCGAGTGGTGGCTGGACCGGATGGTGACCGCCGAGGACGGGCTGACCGAAAAGTTGGTCTTCTTCTGGCACGGGCACTGGGCGACCAGCGCCCAGAAGGTCAAGTCGGCGCGCCTGATGGTGGGCCAGTTGGAGACGCTGCGCCGGTACGGTCGTGGGCCACTGGGCCCGCTGGTCGCCGCGATGGTGCGCGACCCTGCCCTGATCGTCTGGCTGGACGGGCAGAAGAACACCCGCAAGGCGCCGAACGAGAACCTGGCCCGCGAGCTGATGGAGCTGTTCACCCTCGGCATCGGCGCCTACAGCGAGGCCGACGTGAAGGCCGGCGCGCGGGCCCTGACCGGCTGGGTGGTCGACCGGCGTACCGGTGCGGCCCGCTTCGAGGCCCGCCGGCACGACAGTGGCGAGAAGAGCATCCTCGGGCAGAGCGGCCGGTTCGACGCCGAGACGTACGCCGGCCTGCTGGCCGCCCACCCGGCGGCCGCGACCTTCGTGGCCGGTCGGCTCTGGTTCCGCTATGCCGGCACCGAGACCCCGGCCCCGGACGGCCTGGCCGGCGCGGACACCATCGCGACCCTGCGCGCGCTCTTCTCCGCACCGGCCTTCGCGCAGACCCGGGGCACGCTGGTGAAGCAGCCGGTGGAGTGGTTGGTCGGTGCGCTGCGGCAACTCGGTATCCGACCGTCCGCGCTGCCCGAGCAGCAACGCCGACAACTGCTGGCCGGTCTGAACGCGCTCGACCAGGTGCCGTTGCGCCCACCCAGCGTGGGCGGTTGGCCGGCCGGGTCCGCCTGGCTGACCACCTCGTCGTTACAGGCCCGGCTGCGGACGGCGGGGGTGCTCGCCGCCGCCACGGCTCCAGCGGTGCTGGCCCGGCTGACCGCCGCGCCCACCGCCGGGCGACCGGACGCGCTGGCCCGACTGCTCGTGGTCGACGGCTGGGGCGCGCGCACCCGCGCCGCCCTCACCCCGCTGGCCGGTGAGCCCCGCAAGCTGCTGGCCGCCGGCCTGGTCAGCCCCGAATACACAGTCAGCTGAGCGGAGAGTCGACATGGACACCCTGACCCGACGCAGGTTCCTGCTGACCAGTGGGGTGGTCGGCGCTGGCGCGTTGGCCGCCGGGGCCGGCGCGTACAGCCTGCGGGACCTGCTGGACACCAGCGGAGACCGGGACCCGCAGTCCCGCACCCTGGTGCTGGTGACCCTCTACGGCGGCAATGACGGCCTCAACACGGTCATTCCGTACGGCGACCCGGCCTACCGGGCGGCTCGACCGGAGCTGGCGTACCCGGACGGGGAGGTGCGGCGGTTGGACGACGACTTCGGCCTCAACCCGGCGCTGGCCGGCCTGCACCAGCGCTGGTCCGACGGTGGGTTGGCGATCGTGCGTGGGGTCGGTTACCCGAAGCCGGACCGCAGCCACTTCCGTTCCATGGACATCTGGCACACGGCGCAACCGGACCGGCCCGGCAACACCGGCTGGCTCGGGCGGTGGCTGGACGGCGCCGGTGGCGACCCCCGACTGGCGGTCTCCTTCGAGCCAGCGTTGCCGCCGCTGCTGGCCGGGGCGCAGAGCGCCGGTGCGGCAGTACCGGTGACCGACCGGAAGGCAGCCAAGGGGCTGTCGGCGCAGACGCTGACCGCGTTCGAGGCTGCCGAGCCGGGTGAGTCCGCCGCGCGGGCCCGGGCCGCCGCCTGCTTCGCCGACCTGCGGTCGGTGGACGAGATGATCCGCCAGGTCCGCGACTCCGACAACCCGGACATGGCAGACCCGGACGGCGAGCAGGCTCCGGCGACCGCCACCGGCGGGGCAAAGACTCCGCTGGACGCCCAACTGGACCTGGTAGCGCAGTGCGTCGAAGCGGGCGTGTCCACCCGGGTCTTCTCGGTGTCGCTGGGCGGCTTCGACACGCACGCCGACGAGAAGCAGTTGCAGGCGGTGCTGCTGGGTCAGCTGGACCGGGCGTTGACCGGGTTCGCCGACCGGATGAGTCGCACCGAGGCGGGCCGGAAGGTGGTGGTGGCGGTCTACTCCGAGTTCGGCCGTCGGGTACGCGCCAACGCCTCCGACGGCACCGACCACGGCACCGCCTCGGACGTGCTGCTGCTCGGCGCGGGCGTCCGAGGCGGCTGGCACGGCGCACCGCCGAGCCTCACCGACCTCGACGACGGCGACCTGAAATACACCACTGACTTCCGGGACGTCTACGCCACGCTGCTGGAACGGGTGCTGGACACCGACCCGGGCCCGGTCCTCGCCGACTGGCGGGGACGGGTGGACAAGCTCTTCTAATCGTCCTCTTCCGGGTCCTGATTGGCCTGCTCGCCCAGCACGAACGCCTGCATGGCCAGCTCGTCGCCGGACGGCGAGACGAAAGCGGGCAGCTCACGCGGGCCCAGCTCCTGCACGTAGGACCAGAAGAGCCGCACCGCCTCGGCCGGCGTGTCGGCCTCGATCGGCAGGTCGAGGCTGACCAGCCAGGTGCGGCGCGCCGGGGGCAGGCCGAGCTGGTCGGCCAGCGCCCGGAAGGCCGCCGGCTCCACGGCGGTCACCGCCCCGTCGAGCGTCAGCAGGTCGGCCGGCACCGGCTCGTCGAAGGCCCGCCGGGTGTACGCGACGACGAGCGTGCCCGGCTCGACCGGGGACTGCGGGTCGTCCGGGTCCTCGCGGTGGCGTCGTCCCGGCTCGGTGACCCGGCCGAGGGCCACCAGCCGTGGCGGCGCGTCGACCAGCACTGCCACCTGGTCGCCCGGCCCTGGCCGGACGACGTCGGTCAGCCCGGTCAGCTCCAGCGTGTCGTGATGTACGAGCCGCTCGGCCTCGTACCGTTCGGCGGGCAGCAGCACGGCCCAGGTGCCCACCCCGTCGGCGTTGCCGGCCGCACCGGCCCGGTGCGCGGTCTCGGTCGTCATGCCTGCCATCTCATCACGCCGCCGGTGGGACGGTGACGTGACAGCCGACGATGTGATCGTCGACCATCCCGGTGGCTTGCATCAGCGCGTACGCGGTGGTCGGGCCGACGAACCGGAAGCCGCGCTTCTTGAGTGCCTTGGCCATCGCCGTCGACTCCGGGGTGATCGGCGCCAGCTCGGCGAACGAGGCGGGGCGAGTCGGCCGGGGCTCCGGCGCGAAGGACCAGAGCAGCGCGGACAGGCCCTCCGACAGCTCCAGTGCGGCGCGGGCGTTGGCGATCGCCGCCTCGATCTTGGCCCGGTTGCGGACGATGCCGGCGTCGGCGAGCAGCCGGGTGACGTCGGCGTCGTCGTAGCGGGCGACGGTCGGGATGTGGAACTCGTCGAAGGCCAGTCGGAACGCCGGACGCTTGCGCAGGATGGTCAGCCAGGACAACCCGGACTGGAACGCCTCCAGCGTCATCCGCTCGTAGAGCGCGTCGTCTCCGCGCAGCGGCCGCCCCCACTCGGTGTCGTGGTAGACGGCGTAGTCGGGGGTGCTCGACCCCCAGGCGCAGCGAGCCAGCCCGTCGGCGCCGATCACCAGGTCAGTCACCTCGTACACGCTAGGGCATCCGTCCGACACCCCATTGCCACCGGCCGCCCGGCTGCCTATGGTGCTTGTTACCGACCGGTAGGTCGAGGTCACCCGACGGTGCGCCCCGACCGGTGACGGCGAGCGGAGGCCGCGCGGTGAAGGAGTTCCCGGACGTCATCGCCTGGTCGATCCCGGCCTTCGTGCTTCTCATCGTGTTGGAGCGAATCTCCTACCTGCTGCACCGCGACGACGACGAGGTCGGCTACGGCGGTGCCGACACCGCGACCAGCCTGACGATGGGGCTGGGCAGCATCTTCGCCGACCTGCTCTGGAAGGTGCCGATCGCCGCCGCGTACGCGCTGCTCTACGCGCTCACCCCACTGCGGGTCGCCGAGCTCTGGTGGACCTGGCCGCTGATCCTGCTCGCGCAGGACTTCTGCTACTACTGGTCGCACCGCGGCCACCACGTGATCCGCATCCTCTGGGCCTCGCACGTGGTGCACCACTCGTCGCAGCGGTTCAACCTCTCCACCGCGCTGCGCCAGCCGTGGACCGGCCTGACCAGTTGGGTGTTCTACATCCCGCTGATCCTGGCCGGCGTCCACCCGGCCGTTGTCGCGTTCTGCGGCTCGGTCAACCTGCTCTACCAGTTCTGGATCCACACTGAGCGGATCGAAAAGATGCCGCGCTGGTACGAGGCTGTGTTCAACACCCCGTCGCACCACCGGGTGCACCACGCGTCGCAGGGCAGCTACCTGGACCGCAACTTCGGCGGCATCCTGATCGTCTGGGACCGGCTCTTCGGGTCGTTCGCGCCGGAAGGGGAACGTTGCGTGTACGGCCTGACCAAGAACGTCGGCAGCTACAACCCGGTCCGGGTGGCCTTCCACGAGTACGCCTCGATCGCCCGGGACCTGCGGGCCGCGGTGACCTGGCGGCACCGGGTCGGGCATCTCTTCCGCGCACCGGGCTGGCAGCCGGCACCGGGCTCCCCGGTCAGGGCAGCCGGCCCTGCTCGACCAGACGGGCAAACCTCTTCAGCGCCTGGGTGAGGCCGAGCTTGGAGCCGGGCCAGAGCACCGGCCACGCCAGTCGACCGGCCCGACCGCCCGGCAGGTGGAACCACTCGTGCCAGACGACCTGGGTGCGGTCCCGGTCCAGCTGGGTGCAGCGCAGCACCCCCGGGCCGCGCAGCAGCTGGCCGTGGTGCACGACGCCGATCTCGTACGGCTCGTCGACCCGGACAACCAGCATCTCGTCGCGCAGCGTCGCCCGGCCGAGCGCGGTCACCGCCTCGATCCGGCTGCCCTCGCGGCCGTCGCCCTCGACCACCCGGACGCGGGTGAACGGGATCCAGTCGGACTGACGTTCCCAGGCGAGCAGCGCGGCGAACACCCGCTCCGCCGGGGCTTCGACGATCACCGTGGCGGTCACCTCACCGGCACCGGGTCGGGCCGCCTCGCGAAGATCGTCAGCGCCCTCCGGCTCGGTCACGCCGACTCCGACCGAACCACCGCGTCGTGCTGGTCGGTGCCGGCGGTCTGCTCACGATCGGCCGACTCGCCGTCGGCGGGCGCGGCGGCGGGCGCCACCCCGTCGGAATCCGTCGGGGACGAGCTGGCGGCGGGCAACGGGCCGGGAGTCGTCGAACCGACCGGGGCCGAGCCCGCCTCGCCGGTCAGCGGCACGTCGCTGCCCGGCTCGGCCGCCTCGGCCGCCTCGCCTGCGTCCGGCTCGACCGCGTCCGCGGGAGTCACCTTGCTGGCAGACTGCTCGCGGGCCTGCCGCAGCACGTCCGCGTCGTCGGTGCGCCCCTCACGCAAGGCGATGACCTCCGACTCCAGTACGCCGATCAGCTCGGACTTGTAACCGATGTCGTAGGCGGCACGGCGCAACGCCTTATCGACCTGGTCCATCCGGTACCCGCGCAACCCGGTGTCGAAACGGACCGCCCCCACGTCGGATTCACGCAACGGGCGGGTGCCCGGCAACGCCACGGCCTGCGAATCCGGCTCGGCCGGCACCAGGCCGGGATCACGCCCGCTGACCAGCACCGTCACACCGAATATCACCGCTGCGACTGTCAACGCCACGACCAGAAGGAGCAGAAGCTGACCCATGTACTGATCGTGGCATGGCAGCCGGCCGGGAGCGACCCCGCCACCCGCCTCGATCACGATCGGTGCCGACGCCCGCCCGGGATGGTGGACGGGCGACCGGCTAGCGTCGGGACCGGCCGACGCGGCGGCGGCGGCGTGAACTTGCAGGAGGCGGGCATGGCCGGGGCGCTTCGGCTGGGTGGGCACACGTTCGCCCCCGGCGAGCTGGTGGTGATGGCGATCATCAACCGCACGCCGGACTCGTTCTTCGACCGCGGGGCCACCTACGCCGCCGACAGCGCTCTGCGCGCGGTGGAGCGGGCGGTGTACGAGGGCGCGGCCATCATCGACATCGGCGGCGTCAAGGCCGGCCCCGGCGCGGACGTGGACGTCGCCGAGGAGATCCGGCGCACGGTGGACACCATCGCCGCCGTCCGAGCCGCGTTTCCGGACGTCGTGATCTCCATCGACACCTGGCGGGCCGAGGTGGCGACGGAGGCCGTGGCGGCCGGCGCCGACCTCCTCAACGACACCTGGTCGGGCGCCGACCCGGCGTTGGTCCGGGTGGCCGCGCAGACCGGTGCCGGCCTGGTCTGTTCGCACGCCGGCGGGCTGACGCCGCGGACCAGGCCGCACCGGGCCGCCTTCACCGACGTGGTCGCCGACGTGGTCGCGACGGTGACCGGGCTCGCCGAGCGCGCGGTGGCGGCAGGGGTACGCCCCGACGGCATCCTCATCGACCCGGCGCACGACTTCGGTAAGAACACCCGGCACTCGCTGGAGATCACCCGCCGACTGGACGAGCTGACCGCTACCGGCTGGCCGGTGCTGGTGGCGCTCTCCAACAAGGACTTCATCGGGGAGACGCTGGGCCTGCCGGTGGCCGAACGGCTGGAGGGGACGCTCTCCGCGACGGCCGTCTCGGCCTGGTTGGGTGCCCGGGTCTTCCGGGCCCACCAGGTCGGCCCGACCCGCCGGGTGCTGGACATGGTGGCCTCGATCCGAGGCGACCGCCCGCCCACCGCCACCCGCCGGGGCCTCGCCTGACCGGTCGTCGCCGTAACCGACAGCGAACGGTCCGAGGGACCGACACGATCGCCGGAAGCAGTGGCGCTCAGGTCCAGCGGAGGATGTTCCTACGCCAGGCGTAGAGGATGCCGAGCGCGAGCACGGCCACGAACACCGCCATCTCCACCACCGTCACCAGACCGAAGCCGGGCCGGTCGAAGACCACCGCCCAGGGGAAGAGGAACACCGCCTCGACCGCGAACAGCACGTAGAGGTAGGCGTACACGTAGTAGCGGATCTGCATCTGCGCCCAGTCGGCACCGACCGGGTCGAGCCCGCACTCGTAGCTGGCCCGCTTGCCCGGCGGGTCGGCCGGACGCGCCGGGCGTAACACCCGGTTCGCCGAGAACGCCGTAACGAAGAAGAGAACGCTGGCGAGCAGCAGGAGCCCGAGCGTCGCGTACGAGCCCAGGTATCCGTTCACAGTCGGCAGCCTACCGTCCGCCCGGACGGGTCGTCCCAAACACGTTACGAATTTGTTTCGCATGGGACTAGTGCCCCGGGGCAACTGTTACCGAATACTGGACACCCACCCATGTCACCGGAGGATTGATGTCCCGCGTGAAGACATCGCCCGGTAACCGGGCGGAGGGGCGACGTTCCACGCCCCTGCTGGCGACCGCGCTCGCGCTCGGCCTGCTCACGGCGCTCGCCGTGGGGCCGGCCTGGGCCAGCGCGGCCGCACCGGACGCGGAGCCGGTCGCGACCTCGGCCGAGCCGGTCAACGAGCCGGGAGGCGAGGAGCCCCCGACCACACCGGCGGAGGAGCCCACCCCGACCGAGGACCCGGGCGGTGAACCGGAGCCGACCGGCCCGGCGCCGGAGACCTCCGCGCCACCACCGGAGACGACACCACCGGCACCGGTGACCACCGCCCCGGAGATCCCGCCGGCACCGACCACCGTCGCGCCCGCGCCGGACGCCACCACCCGACCGCCCAGCCCGGCTCCCCCGGTGCCACCGACGGCGCCCCCCGCCCCGCCGACACCGCCGGGGCCGACGGTCCGCCCGCCCGCCCCGGGTTCGGCGCCGCCGCCGCAGAGCCCGCTGGGCGTGCAGGTCACCACCGGCGACGTCACCCTCACCGAGGCGTACTGGAACACGCCGAGCACGGCCGCCACCCTCCAGGTCACCGTGCACAACACCGGCACCACAACGGAACAGATCCGACTCTCGTACACGCTGCCCGTCGGGCTGACCGACGCCGGCACGAAGGGCTGCGCCGCCGCCGGTGGTGGGACGTACCGGTGCGGTGCCTGGACCGCCGGAGCGGGCGTCCGGTTCAGCACCGTGCTGCGGCTGCGGGTCGCCGGCACGGCGTGGAAGCAGATGCCGCTCAGCGGCGCCGTCCAGGTCATCGCGGACGCGCCGGGAGCGGAAGGGGAGGCGACCGACGACCAGGGCTTCGCGGTGCTCTTCCCAGCGGGCCCGCCGGTGCCCGGGATCGCGCTCGCCGCCGACGAGGTGGCCTTCGACATCAGCGGCGGCCCCAGCACCCTCACACTCCGGCTGGGCAACACCGGCGCGGTGGACGCCGCCGGCCGGGTCGACGTCGTCCTGCCGGCCGGGGTGACAGTGCCGACCCCACCGCTCGGCTGCGTGGCGGTCGACCCGACGCGTACCCGCTGCGACGCCGGCCTGGTGCTGGCGGGCACGACCGCCGAGGTGCAGCTGCCGGTGGAGGCGACGCCGCAGGCTCAGCGGGAAGCGCCGCTGTCCGGTGCCGTGATCGGGCAACTCGATCCACGCAGCGGCCCGACCCGGCGGGTGCAGATGAGCTTCCGGATCACCGCGGCAGCCGCACTGGCCACGCCGGTGGTCTCCCCACCCGCGCCGACCGGCTCGCAGGGCGTACTGCCCGCCGGTGCCACGACCGGAGACGGCGGGTTGACGTCGGTTCAGCGCACCGCTGTCATCCTGATCGCGGTCTCCACGCTGCTGGTGGTGCTGGCCCTCACGCTGGCCACGACCTCGCTGCGGCGCCGGCTCGGCGGCCCGCCGCCCGAGCCCGCGCCCAACCCCGCCGACTGATCGACGGACGACCCCGGCCCGCGCGACCGGGGTCGTCGGCGCGACCGGGTGGTGATCTGAATTACGGCGGGCGGTGCGTAACCCCGCAAAGGCGGGCATTTCGCATCCAGATCCGTCCCCAGTAGGCAACCCTCCGGGGATGGTTAGGGCCCCCTTAGACGTAGGCTCTCAGGAGAGGAACGACAGCGGCCGGACCAGCCTGGGGCGGTGCGGTGAAGCGTTGCGTCGAGGAGGTTCCGTGGCCGGGCAAGCCCCGCAGTCGCGAACGAAGGTGGCACAGTGACCAAGCAGATCCGTCAACTCGACCGAGTGGTCATCCGGTTCGCCGGTGACTCCGGCGACGGCATGCAGCTGACCGGCGACCGGTTCACCTCGGAGACGGCGCAGCTCGGCAACGACATCTCCACACTGCCAAACTTCCCCGCCGAGATCCGGGCTCCCGCCGGCACCCTGCCCGGCGTGTCGAGCTTCCAGGTGCACTTCGCCGACTACGACATCCTCACGCCGGGCGACGCGCCCAACGTGCTGGTGGCGATGAACCCGGCGGCACTCAAGGCCAACATGGCCGATCTGCCGCGCGGCGCGGACATCATCGTCAACACCGACGAGTTCACCAAGCGCAACCTCGCCAAGGTCGGTTACCAGAGCAGCCCGCTGGACGACGACTCGCTGGCCGGTTACGTGGTGCACCCGGTGGCGCTGACCTCGATGACTGTTGGCGCGCTCGCTGCCCACCAGGTGTCCAAGAAGGACGCCGAGCGGTCGAAGAACATGTTCGCGCTCGGCCTGCTCTCCTGGATGTACTCCCGGCCCTACGAGTCGACGCTGCGCTTCCTGGAGCGCAAGTTCGCGGCCCGCCCGGAGCTGGTCGCCGCGAACGTCGCCGCCTTCAAGGCCGGCTGGAACTTCGGCGAGACCACCGAGGACTTCGCTGTCCGCTACGAGGTCAAGCCGGCCAAGATGAAGCCGGGCACCTACCGCAACATCACCGGCAACGCGGCTCTCTCGCTGGGGCTGGTCGCCGCCGGGGTCCGCTCCGGGCTTCCGGTCTTCCTCGGCGCGTACCCGATCACGCCCGCGTCGGACATCCTGCACGAGCTGAGCAAGCACAAGCGCTTCGGCGTTCTCACAGTGCAGGCCGAGGACGAGATCGCCGCCGTCGGCGCCGCGCTGGGCGCCTCCTACGGCGGGTCGCTCGGGGTGACCACCACCAGCGGCCCCGGCGTGGCGCTCAAGAGCGAGACGATCTCGCTCGCGGTGGCGCTGGAGCTGCCGCTGGTGATCGTGGACGTGCAGCGCGCCGGCCCGTCGACCGGCATGCCGACCAAGACCGAGCAGGCCGACCTCAACATGGCGCTCTACGGCCGGCACGGCGAGGCGCCGGTCGCGGTGATCGCGCCCCGGTCGCCGTCGGACTGCTTCTTCGCGGCGCTGGAGGCGGCCCGGATCGCGCTCACCTACCGCACCCCGGTGATCCTGCTGTCCGACAACTACGTCGCCAACGGTTCCGAGCCGTGGCTGCTGCCCGACGTGGAGTCGCTGCCCGACCTGCGGGTCGAGTTCGCCACCAAGCCCAACGGCGAGGACGGCACCACCTTCCTGCCCTACCTGCGTGACCCGGAGACCCTGGCCCGGCCATGGGCGATCCCCGGCACCGCGGGCCTGGAGCACCGGATCGGCGGTCTGGAGAAGGCCGACAAGACCGGGGACATCTCCTACGACCCGGCCAACCACGACTTCATGGTGCGCACCCGGGCCGCGCGGATCGAGACCATTCCGGTGCCGGACATCGAGGTGGAGGACCCGGACGGCGACGCTCGGGTGCTGGTCCTTGGTTGGGGCTCGACGTACGGGCCGATCGGCGCGGCGTGCCGCGGGGTCCGCCAGCGTGGCCTCTCCATCGCCCAGGCGCACCTGCGGCACCTGGCCCCAATGCCGGCCAACCTCGGTGAGGTGCTCCGCTCGTACGACAAGGTGGTCATCCCGGAGATGAACCTGGGCCAGCTCGCCCACGTCATCCGGGCCCGCTACCTGGTCGACGCGATCAGCTACAACCAGGTCCGCGGCCTTCCGTTCACGGCCGCCGAGCTGGAGACGACGCTGGAAGAGGTCCTGAAGAATGTCTGAGCCCGTCGCCCTCAAGCTCACCGCCAAGGACTTCAAGTCCGACCAGGAGGTGCGCTGGTGCCCCGGCTGCGGTGACTACGCGATCCTGGCGGCCATCCAGCAGTTCATGCCGGAGCTGAACATCCCCCGGGAGCGCACCGTCTTCGTCTCGGGGATCGGTTGCTCGTCCCGCTTCCCGTACTACATGAACACGTACGGGATGCACTCGATCCACGGTCGGGCCCCGGCGATCGCGACCGGCCTGTCGGTGTCCCGGCCGGACCTGTCGGTCTGGGTGGTCACCGGCGACGGCGACGCGCTCTCCATCGGTGGCAACCACCTGATCCACGCGCTGCGTCGCAACGTCAACCTCAAGATCCTGCTGTTCAACAACCGGATCTACGGTCTGACCAAGGGCCAGTATTCTCCGACGTCCGAGGTCGGCAAGGTCACCAAGTCGACCCCGGCCGGCTCGGCGGACGCCCCGTTCAACCCGCTCTCGCTCGCCCTCGGGGCGGAGGCCAGCTTCGTCGGCCGCACCATCGACTCGGACCGCAAGCACCTCCAGTCGGTGCTGCGGGCCGCCGCGGAGCACGAGGGCTCGGCCTTCGTGGAGATCTACCAGAACTGCAACATCTTCAACGACGGGGCGTTCGAACAGCTCAAGGACCCGTCGACCCGGGACGACTACCTGATCCGCCTGGAGCACGGGCAGCCGATCACCTTCGGTGACGGGCGCTTCTGCGTGGTGCACCCGCCGGGTGGCTTCGGTCTGGAGGTCCGGGAGACCAGTTCGGTCCGCCCCGAGGAGATCGTCGTGCACGACGCGACGGTGACCGACCCGGCGTACGCGTTCGCGCTGTCCCGGCTGCCCGGCCTGGACCTGCGCAACACCCCGATCGGGGTGTTCCGCTCGGTGGACCGACCGTCCTACGACAGCGTCGTGCAGGCTCAGCTCGCGGCCGCCAAGGCGACTGTCACCGAGACCCCCGAGCAGCAGCTCGCCGGCCTGCTGGGCAGCGGCGACACCTGGACGATCATCTGACCCGTCGTTACTGACGAGAGCGGCCGTCCCCGATCCGGGGGCGGCCGCTCTCTCGTCGTACCGGCGCTGCCTCAGCGCTGGGCGGTGGCCGGCGTCCAGAGGTTGTCGATCTCCTTTTCGGCCGCCGCGAGACTCGCCTCGTGCAGCGGGATCAGCTCGGCCATCGCCGGCACCGACGGTGCCAGGGTCAGCTCGGCACTGATGAAGCGCGGCTGCATGCCGGTCATCGACAGGCCGTGCGGGAGCCAAGGCTCGGCGTGGTCCCAGCCGGAGCGAGGGGTGCCCTCGCCGTAGCCGCCGCCCCGGGTGGCCAGCACCACGAATTCGCGCCCGCCGAGCAGGCCCTCCTGCGTCGTCGGGTCGTACGCCAGCCCGGGAACGATCAGGTGGTCGACCCAGGACTTGACGCTGCTGGGCGCACCGAAGTTGTAGAGCGGCAGGCCGAGCAGCACCACGTCGGCCCGCTTCACCTCGTCGACCAGCCGCTCACTGAGCTGCCAGGAGTCGCGCTGCGCCGGGCTGTGCTGGTCCGGCGGCGTCATGCGAGCCAGCCCACCGTCTGCATCCAGGTGCGGCAGCGGCTCCGCGCCCAGATCTCGGTAGGCCACAGTGCCGTTCGGGTGAGCCGCACGCCAGGTCGCGACGGCGCGGGCGGTGAGCCGCCGGCTGACCGACCAGTCACCGCGGATGCTCGAGTCGATATGCAGCAGATGCATCATTCCTCCTCCAGGAATCGTCTGTGAAGCACCAACTATTTATAGCAGGCCGATGTTCCTCAGACTCGGTAGACTGGGTCACATGTCCGCGCAGCCGCTCGACTCCTCCGAGCACCGCTCGGGCGCACTCCTGGACCATCTGGCCCGGCGGATGCGACTGCGGTCGGAGTCGGTGCTGGCGCCGCTGGGACTTCGCCCGCGGCATCTGGTCGCGCTCACCGTGCTGCGCGCCGGCGGCGGCACCGGGCAGCAGGCGCTCGCCACCATCCTGGAGATGGACAGCACCAACATCGTCGGGCTGCTCAACGACCTGGAGGCGAAGCAGCTGATCGAGCGTCGGCGCTCACCCGAGGATCGTCGCCGACACGTCGTCGACCTCACCGAAGATGGGGCGAAACGCCTCAGCGAGGCCGAATGCGCCCTGGCCAGCGCCGAGGACGAGGTGCTGGGCGCGCTGGATCCCGCCGAGCGGGAGACGCTCTACAAACTGCTCAGCCGGGCCTCCACCGGCGCGGCGGTCAACTGCACCGAGGCGATCTGCGTCGCCGACGACACCTGCTGACGCCGCCTCACCACACTGACGACAGCGGGGCCGGCACGCCGCGGCAGCGGCAGCGGCAGCGGCAGCGGCAGCGGCAGCGGCAGCGGCAGGACGATCAGGCGGTGGTCGCCGACTGGGGACGGTCGTCGCGTACGTGCACCAGCATGTCGCCGGTCTCGATCACCGCGCCGGCCCGGTCGGCCAGGGTGACCACCTTGCCCCGCCGTACCAGGGCGATCACCAACGACTCCAGCTCGCGCGGCGAGCGCCCCACCTCGTCCCGCTCGGCCGAACGCATCGCCAGCGCCATGCCCTGGCCGGGGGTGAGCAGGTCCTCCACCACGTCGATCAGCGGCGGCGCCGAGGTGGACAGGCCGAGCAGCCGGCCCGCCGTGGCCGAGGAGACGATCACATGGTGTGCGCCACTCTGCTTGAGCAGCGGGGCGTTCTCCGCCTCCCGGGCTGCCGCGATGATGCGAACCTGCCCGGCGGTGAGCTGCCGTACCGTCAGCGCGACCAGCACCGACGCGTCGTCGCTGTCGGTCGCGATGATCACGGCCTTCGCGTTCTTGACGTGCGCCTCGTTCAGCACCGACGAGCGGGTCGCCGAGCCCTCGATCGCCACCAGCCCGGCGGAGGTGGCCTGCCGCAGGGCGGCGGCGCTGCGCTCCACCACCACGATCCGCGAACGGTCCAGACCGTTCTCCATCAGGGCGGAGACAGCGCTACGCCCCTTGGTCCCGTAGCCGCAGATGATGACGTGGTCCTTCACGGCTCTCCTCCACCGCGACAGGCGACGGCCGGTCCGGTACTGCTCGGTCAGAACTTCCAGGGTGGTGCCGACCAGGATGATAAGGAAGATCACTCGGGCCGGGGTGATGAAGAGGACGTTGACCAGCCGGGCCGACGGCGCGGCCGGGGTGATGTCCCCGTAACCGGTGGTCGAGAGCGAGACGACCGCGTAGTAGAAACAGTCGAGGAGAGTCAGACCGTCCTCGTTGACATCGCGGTAGCCGTCCCGGCCGAGATAGACCGCGGCGACCACTGCGAAGACCAGGCCCAGGGCTGCGGCGAGCCGAAGGCTCAGCGCGCTCAGTGGGCCCCGCCGCTGCGCGGGAAAATGGATCACCGTCGAACCTGCTGCCCCGCCGTCGCCTGCACGCCCACAACATAGCGGGTACGCCGCCGATCGCACGTCCGGGTCGCGGCGGACAACCGACGCCGCTCCCGCACCCGACTTACGGACGACAACGACGAACCGGTGCAGGCCGGCAGACGGAGGGGGCGCGACCCTCGTGACGACGAGCGGCAGACGGCGAGCCGAGGCCGACGACGAATACACCGAGTACGTCCGGTCCCGGATGGCGCAGTGGCGACGCACCGCCTACCTGATGTGCGGGGACTGGGACCGGGGCGACGACATCCTGCAACGGGTGCTCACCGAGCTGTACCGCTCGTGGGCGCGGGCGCGGCAGGCCGATCACCTGGACGCACTGGTGCGCACCATGCTGCTGCGGCGACTGATCGACGAGCGGCGGTTGCGGTGGACGCGGGTCCGCCTCGGCGCCGCGCTGCCCGACGTGTCCAGGGCCTTCGCCGATCCGACCGACCGGATCACCCTGGTGGGCGCGCTGCGGCAGGTGCCTCCACGCCAACGCGCGGTGCTGGTGCTGCGGTACTTCCAGGACCTCAGCGTCGAGGAGACCGCCCACGCGATGGGCTGCTCGACGGGGACGGTGAAGAGCCAGACCGCCAAGGGCCTGGCCACTCTGCGCACCCTGCTCACCCCCACCCTGACCGCGAACTGAGAGGAGCGACGATGCTTGACGAACGCCAGATCGGCGACCTGATGCTGACCGAGATCGAGTCGGCCGAGCGGCCCTCCGTCGTGCTGGACGTGGAACGGGCGATGACCACGGCACGGCGGCAACGCCGCCTCGCTCACGGTGCCGGCGCCGCGCTGCTGGCGGTGGCGCTCACCGTCGGCGGGCTCACCGTCCCCCACCTGCTGACCCCGGACCGGGCGCCGGCCCCGTTCGACGCCGCGACACTCGCCGGCCAGACCGGACTACCGGCCGCGCTCACCACCATCGACCCACAGCGGGTGTACGTCCGGTTCGGCTGGCTGCCGGACGGGCTGCCCAAACTTCAATACCAGGCCGGGCTGTTGCTCTCCGGCTCCGGCGTCTATCTCAGCGCGTCCACTGCGCCCGGCGGCGGCCAATGGAAGGGCGTCGCGATCACCCTCTATCCGAGGGGAGTGCAGCCTTCGGCACCGCAGCGGGACAGCGGCGAAGCGGCCCGGCCCGGCGAGACCACACCCGGCCCGCAGTTGAATGGCGGGGCCAGCAGTTTCGCCTCGTACAGCGGGGCCGAGCAGCCGGAGGCGATCCTCCGCTGGCGGTACGCCCCGGACGGCTGGGCACAGCTCAGGGTGGTCGGCGTCGGAGCCGACGTCCGGAGCACCGCGACGCGGGTGGCCCGGGCGCTGCGGTTCGCAGACGACCCGATCCCGATGCCGGCCGCGGTGGCGGGTGTACCGGCAGCACTACAGGTGATCGCCGTCGACGTTCAGGAGTCGCTGGACGAGCCGAAGGTCTGGTACGCGTCGACCACCTGGTCACCGAAGTCGATCACCGACGATCCCGGCCAGCAGCGGGCCCGGACGATGACGGTGAGCATCTCCCGCTACCGGAACATCACCGATTCCGCCGACAACGAGTACGTCGACCCGAACACGACCGTCGACGGGCACCCGGCGCGGTTCGGCGGGGAGAACGGCAACGAGTCGTTGACCGTCTACGACGTCGACGGGGCGAACGTGTCGATCGACGACAGCGCCCTGCTCCCCAGCGGTGGCACCCGGGCGCTGTTCCCGGCGGTGACGCTGGTGGCCGATCCGGCCAACTGGCACACCCACCTGCACCGGTGAGAGCCCCGGGCCCGCGCCGTCGAGCGGCGCGGGCCCGGACGGGTCGGCCTTAACGGCCGGGGACGGGCATGATGAGGGTGTTCCCGACGACGACCGCGAAAGTGAGGCCGGCATGTCGTTGCTGCGACGAGTCATCGGCGGGGTGCTGCGTCGCCACCGCCAGCGCCAGGGCCGCACGCTGCGCGAGGTGGCCGAGTCGGCCGACGTGTCGGTGCCCTACCTGTCGGAGGTGGAGCGGGGCCGCAAGGAGGCTTCCTCGGAGGTGCTCGCGGCGATCTGCCGGGCGCTCGGCATCAGCCTCGCCGACCTGCTCGGGGAGGCCCGCGACGACATGCGCCGGGTCGAACCCCGTCTCCCGGCGGCACCCCGCGCCGCGCTGACCCACCTGGAGCCTGTCGAGGCGGTCCGACGGGAGATCGGCAATGCCACCCTTCTGGTGGGTCCGCTCGGCGGCGGGCTGCCCCTCCAGCGGGTGCCCAGGGCCGGCGAGCCGACCATGCGGGTCGGCGTGACGGTCTCCGCTGGTGGCTCGCGCCCCGGCCCGCGTACCCCTTGCCTGGCTGGCAGGGGGTCGGCCCCGGTCGGCGCGCGGCGGTTGACCGCCGCGTAGGCCGCGCCGGTTCTGCCGTCGGCGGATCTGCCGGCGGCAGAATCCGTGGGCTGGCCGTCGCGACCGCCGGCACGCTGGAAGGGCCGGTCCACCGGGTGGTCCCACCGCCCGCCGGCACGGCGGAAGGCGGCGGCACATGATGGGGTACGGCGTACAGATGCTCAACGGCGGGCAGCCGACCTTCGGCGACCAGGTGTTCGAGCGCCTGCTGCGGGAGCGGATCGTCTTCCTCGGCACCGAGGTGACGGAGGAGTCGGCCAACCAGATCTGCGCGCAGATCCTGCTGCTCGCCGCCGAGGACGACAACCGGGACATCTACCTCTACATCAACTCGCCGGGCGGTTCGGTGAGCGCGGGGATGGCGGTCTACGACACGATGCGCTACGTCCGCAACGACGTGGCGACGCTGGCGCTCGGGTTCGCCGGCTCGATGGGGCAGTTCCTGCTCTGCGCGGGTGCGGCCGGCAAACGGTACGCGCTGCCGCACTCGCGGATCATGATGCACCAGCCGTCCGGCGGGATGGGCGGAACCGCCGCCGACATCACCATCCAGGCGGAGAACATGCTGCACGTGAAGCGGACGATGCAGGAGCTCATCGCCCAACACAGTGGACGGACCCTCGACGAGATCCAGCGGGACTGGGACCGGGACCGGTGGTTCACCGCCGAGCAGGCCCGGGAGTACGGCCTCATCGACCAGGTGGTCACCCGAGCCGAACAGCTGCCGACGCTCTGATCAACGTCTGGTGGTCGCGGTACCGCCCGACCACACCACCCACCAACGCCGGCTGGAACAATCTGTGGACCGGCATCCACGGGGCGCAGGGCACCGCGCTGGCCGCGCTGAACCTCGACGGGGTGAAGCACATCTACAACGTCGTCGACGGCTACGTGCACGAGGCCGCCAGCAACAACGGCTGGCGCAACCTCAACAGCGGGGTCCGCGGAACCCGGGCAGCCGCCCTGGGGCTGGACGGCGTCAAGCTCATCTACGCCGCCTGAGTCGCCCCACCGCCCCGGCCGGTCGTGATCGGCCGGCCCGGATGGTGCGGTGCTAGAGCGCGCAGCCGCTGACCCGTGGGCATCGATGGTGAGCGAGCCAGGTGCGGGCGTCAAGCCGACGCCGCTCGCGGGTCAGCTGCGCGTGGAACTGGTCGCGCATGGCGATCGCTTCCGCTTCGTTGAGGCCGTCGTCGCGCTCCTCGGGGTGCACACCGTTCATTCGCCGCCAGCTGATCTCCATATCGAGGTCGGGTGCGCCTGCTCCCAGTCAACGATTTCGTTGCTCTGCAGTCTCGAAGCCGTCGACCGGGTCGGACTCCGGCGACAGCAAATAGTCATAGAGGCGTTGGCTCACCGCGCTAATCTCGCTGCGCAGCTGCTTCTCCTTGATAGCCAGCTCGTTCCGCAAGGCGGGAAAGTCCTTCTCGAGGCGTCGCATTCAGCGAGATATGCCGGCTCGTTCACCTGGCCGACACCCTGCGGCAATGTATCGGACCGGAGTTGTGCACGCGGGACCACGACTGTCGTGGCCCGAGCCGCGGGCCGCCCACTCGGCGGGGTTTCTTGACACGCCGTCGGCCTGAAATGCCAACCCTGCCGCCGGAGCGCGGGCGGCACCGGAAAGACCTATGCAACCGACGGGAGAGCCCGCACGTGTTCGTGTTGCTCGCCCACGAGGGTGGCACCACGGGAGGAAGGAAACGTGACCGCAGTGATGACCGCAGCCGCGGCCGCACCTCGAGCCTCGACAAAAGACGACCAGCGCGATTTCGACGAATTTTATGCGACAAAGTTCGACGTCCTCAGGTCCCAGCTCTACGCATACCTGGGTGACCGAGCAGAGGCACAGGACCTGGTGCAAGAGGCATTCTGCCGCGCCTACACCAGATGGGCCAGGATCAGGCAATACGACGACTCCTATGCCTGGGTGCGCCGGGTCGCATGGAATCTCGCCACCAGTAGGCTCCGGCGACAGAAGACGTCCGCGATATTCCTGCGCCGCCAGCGGGAAGAACATCACGACGGCCCGTCGCCAGACCGCGTGGCGCTGGTCGCAGCCTTATCCAAGATACCGCCGAAGCTTCGCAAGGCCGTCGTTCTGCACTACCTGGGCCAGTTGTCAGTCGCGGAAATCGCTGTGCAGGAAAACGTGGCCGAGGGCACGGTAAAAAGTTGGCTCAGCCGCGGGCGAACCGCCCTCGCCGAGCACCTCAAGGGATGACCGGAAAGGAAACCTATGTCTGACAACCTGGACAACCTCATCAGCGACGCATTCACCGAATTCGACGCGACAGAGCGCTCCTCCCACCTGCCCGCCCCGGGCGCCCCCGCAGTCCGTCACAAGGTGGCGTTCCGGCGGAGAGTCCACCTCACGGCATTCAGCGTGGCCGGTGCGTTGCTGATCGCCCTGCCGATCACGGCCTACTCCGCCAGTCCACGGGGCAACAACTCGCCACCCGATGCGATCGGATCCGCCAACCCCGTCGAACCGGCCAGTCCGACTCTGTCGCTCGCCCCGTCATCGGCTCCAGCATCGTCGGCTCCAGCATCGGCCGATCTGCGCAATGCCACCCTCACCCTCCCGGCGTTCCCTGGCTGGGAAGACGACGGGTGCAAGGCGAAGGGAACGAGGAAATTTGTCCACGGTACGACGACGCTGGCGGATGGCGCGAAACTGGTCATCGGGGAGCTGGATCCCATCAAGGCCGACCTCGATGGCGTGCCGGGCGACGAGGAACTCACCACCATCCGTTGCCAGAACGATGAGTCGCTGAACGTTACCCAGTTGCTGGCGCTGAAGGTCGCCTCGGACGGCGCACTGACACCGTTGGGATACGTCATCAACTCGGCGGACACTCCCAACGTGGCCGCGACGTTCTCCCGCGAGGCAATTACAGTCGATAACGGCGTCGTCCGGCTCGCCGCCTATGGCCCGTACCAGACCAACGGGTGGCTGCCCTGCGAGCGACAGGTGCGGGGCTATGCGTTCCGGAACAGCGCCTTCCGTCAGGTGGACGGTCCGACCACCTTCCAGAAGCCATCCAAGGACTTCCACGAGGTCGACTTCCGCAACACCGGCCTCCTCGTGAGCCGCCGGAAGCCCAACGGATCCGGCGAGTCGGCTTACTGCGTGCCGATGGTGAATGGGTCCGGCAAAGTCAACATGTACAACAACAGCGATGACCCCAGCAAGGGCACGACCCACTACACAGTCACGATCGGCGCCGTGTCCTTCGTCAACGCCAGCGACGGCGAAGCGACGTTCGCCATCCTCACGTTGCGGTCCCCTAGCGGCGAAACGTCGCAGACCCTGCAATCCTTCCGGCACGATGGGGACTACCCACTCGGCTCGGAGGTTCTCCGGTCGGGCGTCAACGGAGTCACCCGTATCGAGAAGGCGGAAGTCCGCGAAGGCATCGTGCAGGTAACCGTCACGACCACAAGCGGAAAACAAGTGTGGTCGTACCGTCCCTTTGCCGCAGATCGGAGCTGGCAACGAGTCAGCTCATAGCTTCTCCAGAAAGTGCCGGGCCCGCCCGAGCAGGGCAGGCCCGGCACCAGTGCCTCCGCGTGCTTTGCCGAGCGAGGTGCCCGAGCGGCGCTTGAACGCCCGTGCTCGCCTGTCAAGAGAGCCTCTATCGATGTCGACTTCCTGCTCGATCACGGCAGCAGCGAGGTCGCCGTCTGGGAAGTAGGTAATCACACGAAGCCCAAGCAAGTCGTGCAGTGAGTCAGCGTGGAAACCCAAGACTGTGCACAGCTACCGCTCGGTCCTGGACCGCCTCATCGTGCCGCACCTCGGCCGTACCCAGCTCTCGATGCTCCGGCCGATCGCCGTAAGCAAGTGGGTCGGCAAACTGTCGCAAACGCTGAGCGCCTCGCAAACGCGGCAGGCGTCTCGGCTGCTGGCTCAAGTCATGGCCTCGGCGGTCGACAACGACATGATCGCGTCGACTCCCTGCCGTGATGTGCGGCTGCCCCGAATACCGGAGGCTGATCCGCGCATCCTTACCGTCGAGGATGTCGGCCGTCTAGCCGCACACTGCGAACTCGGCGACCGGGTCCCGGTCCTGCTGCTGGCCTATGGCTGGCGGCGCCGCTTCGTCCAGGCCGTCGCCGCCGGACTCGACGACGTGACCCCGCATGATCTGCGGGCGACCCACGCGAGCTGGGTAGCTGACTCTCACGGTGTGCTCGTCGCTGCCCGTCGGCTCGGACATGCCAACGCGAGCGTCACCACCCGATCGGGCACGGAAGTCGCGCAAGGGTAATGATTGATCGATGATCAAGACTCTGACCTGGTGCCCCCGGCAGGATTCGAACCTGCGACACACGGTTTAGGAAACCGATGCTCTATCCCCTGAGCTACGGGGGCGCGAGGGCTCAGTCTAGCGACCCGGGCGTCCAGCTGAGGTGGCAGGGAGCGGCCTGCGTTCACCCCGCCACCCGGACACCTTTTCTCCCAGCACAGGGCCACCCCCGGCGGAACGCCAGGGGGACCGACATGAGGGCGGCAGCCGCCCGCTGCCGGCGAAGACTCACGGACTGGCGGGCCGGGCGGCGCGGCGACGCTCGGTGAGCCGTCGCGCCTTCACCGCGTTGCCGCAGTCCGCCATGCGACACCAGCGGCGGGAACCGTTGCGGGTCCGATCGAGGAACAGCCAGCCGCAGCCACCTTCGAGCACAGGGCAGCGGCGCACCCGGGTCAGGTCGGCCGCCACCATGAGGTCCAGGGCGGCCTCGGCGATCCGGTCGGGCACCAACATGGCCGGCACCGTGCCGTAGACCAGCCGTACCTGCGACGAGTCGAGCACGAATCTCGCTCGGGCGGCCGCGCCGGACCAGCGCTGGTGGAGCCCGACCAGCGCGGCACCGGCCGCGACGGGGTCGCCCGCCGCGCCGTCGTCCGCGTCGGTGATCGCCGCGAGCATCACGAGATACAGCCCTTCGCGGATGTCCCGCACGGCGGCCAGGCCCGCGTGTGCCGCCGCCGGCTCGTCGCCCCAGGCGCGGCCAACCTGGTCGGCCTCCGCGTCGCTGATCAGGCCCACCTGGACCGACCAACGCAGCAGGGCGGAGCTGTCGGACAGGAAGTCGTGCGGCGACGTGCCGCCGCGCTCCAGTGTGTTGACCAGATCCAGCACGGGGTGCCCCCCGACCATCGGTAACTGGCACACGTCGAGTGGCATACCAGCGAGGCTACCACCTAAAGCATCGACGGCGGTTCACGCCCGTCCAGTTCGTGAGCTGGTGCGCCACGCTTGGCCACACGCATCGGCGCAACAACAACGCCTTGCGGCCGAACAACGAGGGATGCCCACTCGTCTATGCTACCGTCAAAATCCATTTAGCCGGAATCATCTATCGACGTTCGGGATCTGGGAGGTAGCCAATGGCACCCCAACGACGCGCGGTCTATGCCCTCGCCGCGTTGTCCGCCGCCACTTTCTGTTACGTCACCACCGAGGTTCTTCCGATCGGGTTGCTCACCCTGATCGCTCCGGACCTGGGACGCTCCAGGTCCGAGGCCGGCCTGCTGGTGACCGGGTACGCCGTGGTGGTCATGATCGTGGCGCTCCCGCTGACCCGGGCCACTCGGCGTGTACCCCGGCGCCCACTGCTCGCTGGTGCCCTCGGTGTGTTCGCCGCGGCGACGACGGTGTCGGCCTTCGCAACCTCCTACGAGGTGTTGCTCGCCGCGCGACTGGTGTCCGCCACCACGAACGGTGTCTTCTGGGCTGTGGTGTTTCCGGTGGCGATCTCGATGTTCCCCGCGAACATCCGCGGCCGCATCGTGGCTCGGCTGTCGATCGGTAACGCCCTCGGCCCGGTCCTCGGCGTACCGCTGAGCACCTGGCTGGGCGGGCAGGCCGGGTGGCGGGCCGCCTTCGTCGCGATGGCCGTCTTCGGCTTCGTCACCTGCGTCGCGGTCGCCCTGCTCCTGCCGAGCGTCGCACCGCAACAGAGTGCCGGCGACATCGGGCCGATGCCGGACCGAGCACGCTTCGTCGTGCTCCTTTCCGCCACCGTCCTCGCGGTGACCGGCGCCATGGGCGCGTTCACCTACATGACGGTCTTCCTCCTCGACGTCAGCGGGTTCGCCGCAGCATCTCTCGGCTTGCTGCTCTTCGTCCAGGGCTCGTTCGGCGTCGCCGGGACCTGGGCGGTCGGCCGGGTCCTCGACCGGTTTCCGCTCGGTGTCGTGCTGGTTCTACTCGGGCTCCTCACCGCCGCGATGCTCGGCCTTTATGGAGCTGGCGCGAGCAAGGTAGTGACGATCCCGTTGCTCGCTGTGGCGGGGATGTCGTTCAGTTCGCTGATCGCGGGAATCCAGCACCGCGTCATGCAGGTGGCCCCGTCGACCACCGACATGGCGTCGGCCAGCCTCAGCGTCGCATTCAACTTCGGCCTCGCGGCCGGCTCGTTGATCGGCGCGGGTCTGCTGGCGACGGCCGGGGTGCGCGTCATCCCCTTGTTCGGTGGCCTGCTGACAGCCGTGGCGATCGCGTTGCTCGCCGGCCACGAGATGTCCCGCAGGAGAGGGAGGAACTACAGCAGTTGGTCGGTGCGACCGGCCAGTGGTCGGGATGCCGAGAAGCCACCGGCCACCAGCGTGCGGACCTAGCTGGCGCGGCGTCCCCGACGACTACGGGGGGCGCGAGCGCGACCGGGGTGGCGAGGAACGGCCCGGCGCGGAGAGTGGTCCTCCGCGCCGGGCCGCCGCATCGAGTGCTGTCAGTTGGTCACGCAGTCGGCCAACACGCCCGGGCCGGTGCCGGTGCCCTGGAAGCCGAAGTTGGTCGACTGCCGGCCGAGGACACGGCCGTTGTAGCTCACGTTGGTGAACCCTACGGATCCGCTGGTGCCGCTGACCTGCGCGTTCCAGGCGCTGGTCACAGAGCCGTTGGGCAGCGCGACGGTCACGGTCCAACCGTTGATGTCCGACTTGCCGGCGGTGACCGTCACGCTCGCGGTGAAACCGCCAGCCCACTGGTTGACCGCGATCGACGCGTAGCAGCCGTCACCGGCCGGCGGCGTGGTCGGCGGAGTCGTCGGAGGGGTGGTTGGCGGGGTGGTTGGCGGCGTCGTCGGAGGAGTCGTCGGAGGGGTGGTGGTGGGCGGGTTGGGCGCGCCGTTGGCCAGGCTGAAGGCCAGTTCGGGCTGGAACGAGCCGGCCGTGAAGCGGCAGCCGTCCGCCTCCCCCGGCGGCTTCACCCACAGGTACGCGTCGATGTTGCCGTCGCCGGTGTTGGTCGTCGGGTACTGCCCGATGCGCCGGTCGGTGTTGTCGTCGCCGCACCAGTCCCCGCTGGCACCTCCGTTACGGCTGGTGTCGATGACCTGGCGCTTGCCCGAGATCCCCATGCCGTTGAGAGCGGAGATGACCGCCCGACCGAAGTTCGCCTCGTTGGAGGTGGAGTTGTAGTTCGAGACGTTGGTGAAGAAGCCGTCGGCGTACTGCACGCCGGCTGCCCGGAGCCGGTTTGCCGTCTCACCAGCGCTGTTCCAGGTGGAGTGGCCGCCGTCGAGGTACACCTTGGCGTTGGGGTTGCCCGACTTGATGGTCCGGGTGGCCGTCGAGATCGCCGCGTTGCGCGCGTTGATCTCGGCGCTGCTCAGGCACGTCAGCAGAGCGAGCGAGTCGGTTTCCAGGATGATGATGACGGTCTGGTTGCCCAGTCCCCTGGCGAAGTTCGACACCCACGTCTGGTACTGGTTGAGGTCGGGCGCCCCACCGGCGCTGGCACCGCCGCAGTCGCGGTTGGTGATCTCGTAGACGGCCAGGACTGGGATCTGCTGCGCCGCGTTGGCGGCGCCGATGAACCCGGAGACCTCGGACTGCACGGTCGAGGGGTTGAAGTTGGCGAACCAGCGCGCCTGCGGCTGGCTCGCGATCTTGTCCCGGATGACGGCCGTACGCGAGTCGCCCGGGTTGGCGGCGACCCAGCGGACGACGGCCGAACTCGGGTCACGGTAGAGCGACCCGGACAGCGTGCCCGCGGAGGCGCTGCTGACGGCGAGGCAGACGCCGACGGCGGTGGCGCCCGCGACGGCCGCCACGCTGAAAGCCGCCGATCTGCGGCGGAGCGAGGAGAGGATAGCCACGACGTGTTGCCTCCAGATCACATAGATGTATCTAAGTTCATGGGAGCGTTCCCACGGTAGCGGAGGCGCGTGCCGCTGCCAAGATGCGCGGGCATGCTCGCTCAGGGTCTGCACGACGAACCCGCCGGCTTCTCCGACTGTCGAGGTCGCTGATCGACCGGGGGACAGCGGGCCAACCCCTCAGCGGGCGACGGGCAAGGCGTACTAGCCTGTCGCGGTGGCGAGCAATTCTCAGGTGAGCGGCGGGTTCTCCGGCACGCTACGGGCGATCCTCAGTTGCGTGGTCGCACTGGCGGTCGGGGTCGGGGCGATCTATGTCCTCGGACCCTGGTCCGTCGAATCTCCCGCGCCGGCAGACCCGCCCCGCCCCTTGGGGGCCCCGGTGAAGGCGGCCGGACGGACGGTGTCCGTGCTCGGCGCCGGGGACATCCTGCTGCACCCCGAGCTGTGGGACCAGGCCCGGCGCGACGGTGGCGGCGAGTTCGACTTCGCCCCCATGCTGGCGCCGGTGCGGGAGACCGTTTCCAGCGCGGATCTGGCCCTGTGCCACCTGGAGACCCCGCTGGCACCGCCGGGCGGCCCCTACATCGGCTTCCCGAAGTTCAACGTGCCGCAGGAGGTGGTCAAGGGCATCAAGACCACCGGGTACGACGGTTGCTCCACCGCCTCGAACCACACGATCGACCAGGGGTACGACGGCGTCAAGCGGACCCTCGACGCGTTGGACAAGTCGGATCTGGGGCACACCGGCAGCTACCGGACCGAGCGTGAGTCCCGCACCGTCAAGATCTATCGGGCCAAGGGCGTGAAGGTCGGGCACATCAGCTTCACCAAGAGCTTCAACGGTCTGCGCCCGCCCGCCGACAAGGAGTGGGTGGCGAACCTCATCGACGTGAAGGCCATTCGGCGGGACGCGGCGGCGGCCCGGGAAGCCGGCGCGGAGATCGTGGTGGTCAGCCTGCACTGGGGCACCGAGTACGAGCACGAACCGGACGTCGACCAGCAGACCTGGGCCCGTCAGATCGCCGCCATCGACGACGTGAACGTCGTCTTCGGGCATCACGCGCACGTCGTCCAGCCGGTGGAGCGGATCGGCGACACCTGGATCGTCTACGGGATGGGCAACCAGATCGCCCGGCACGCCGAGCCGGTAAACGCCAACCGTGACGGCGCGATGACCCGGGTGACGTTCGGTCCGGCCGGCGAGACGAAGAGGTGGAAGGTGGTGGCCATCGAGGCGATCCCCACCTTCGTTGATCTGAATCCGAACATCCGTCTGGTCGATCTTGAGCGGGCGTTGGCGGATCCGGCCCTCTCCCCAGGGCGCCGCCGGATCTACGAGGCCGCGGTCGAGCGGATCGAAGGCAACCTCTTAACCAGGGCCGCCGATACCGCAGGCCTGGTGGTACGCGGAGTGCCGCGCAAGTAACAGCCGCAACTGAGCCGAGACAAAGACGAAATCGTCACAGATCTCGTGGTGACGCGCCTTGCTAGCATTCGCGGCGGCCTGCGGCCGTCGCCTGGGGTGACGAGCTGGACAGGCAGCGGTCCAGGGAGTAGCTCCACGGGGAAGGTTGTCGTTTCGTGTCAGGCAGGTCGGCGCAGTACGCGCCATGGCAGTCGACGGCTGGGCCCGCAGACGATCATGAACAGTTGCTGGCCTGGAGGCGACGGGCGCTCGACCAGCAGTTGCCGGCCGCGTCCTTTCCCGCCGGCACGAGCGCACCCTCACTCGTCTATCTCTGGACCACGATGTTCGTGGTCGCCATGGCGATCCTCGGGTTCGCGGTCAGCGCCGAGCGCGGGGTGCTCCCAGCCGTCGTCGACTCCCAGCGTGACGTCGTGTCCAAACTGGCGTCGAGCATGCAGACCGAGGCCCGCAGCCGGGCGACCAACCTCAGCCGGACCGTGCAGGACCGGGGCACCACTAGCGACGCCGATCTGCTGACCCGCCTGGTCGGGGAGGGTGCCGGCTTCACCGGCGCGGTGATCGTGGAAACCGCCTCCCGGCGACCTCTCGCCGCCAAGGGCGCGGCGCTACCGCTCGACCTCCTACCGCCGGTGCTGGAAGTCGACAGGACGATCGCCGCCACCACGGCTGATGGCCCGGTGCTGGTCTATGCCGTAGCGCTGGACGACACCCGGGCAGTACTCGCACTCCAGCAGGTCACCATGCGGAACCTGCGACTCAACCCCGACGCGGGACATGGCGTCCACATGATCGGACCCGACGGCAAGAGCAGCCTGATGCAGGGGGCCAGTGCGGTCGACGCCGTGCACCTGCCGACGGTCTTCGCCGGCCTGGCCGGGTCCGACTCGCCCCAGAGCCGCGAGGTGGTGGTCAAGGAGTGGACGGACCGCAGGCTCGTGGTGTCGTCCGCGCCGGTGGGTGAGACCGGGCTCGTGGTCGTCTCCCTGCTCGCGGCGGACGTGAGCGCGGGGACCTCGGGCACCAAGGGGGTGCTGCTCGGGCTCAGCCTGCTGCTCGTGACACTGCTCAGCTTCGTACTCATGCGCATGTCGCTGGTCCGGCCGGTCCGGGCGCTGCTGAACCAGGCCAAGGCCGACGCCTGCGGCGTGATGACCCGGCGCCGTCCGCCGATGCGCATCCGCGAGGCGCACCGGATCACGCGGGCGTTGGCCCTGGCCTCCGGCGACCAGTACCCGCCGGACCAGCGGTGGCGGCCAACCGTCCTCCAGGGCCTGACCGTCGCAGTGGTGGTCGCCATGCTCTGGCCGGCGGCGGCCACGTTGGTCGCGTTGCAGGCTCCCGATCCGACGATTCCCGTGCAGTTGGTGCGGGATGCGGAAAGCCGGGCCGAGGAGGCCAGCAACGCCCTCGGGCACCTGCTGGATGACGGCCTGACCACCGTCTCCCGGGTCTCGCAGGGGATCACCTCGAAGGACCTCGGGCAGGCGGACCGTACCCTCGACCGTGAACTCGCCGCCGAGCAGCGGCTGCGGGCCTTGTACCTGGTCGACCACGACGGAAAGATGGTGGCCGGCGCGGGCCGGAAACCGCTGCGGACCGTCGCGCCACTGCCAGGCGAGGTCGGCATCCATCTCGACGACACAGCCGAGCGGTTGCCGCTCGTGTACGCCTTCAACCAGCGCGCCGACGGCTTCGCTGTGGTCGGTGAGTTCGACCCGGACCGCCTGCTCGGGCTGGTCCGTCGGGTGGATGGCCGAGTCCGGGTCGTCGACGCCGAGCTGCGGACGATCCTGGATTCGGAGGGCTTCCAGGCGTTCCAGCCGCTACAGGGCGCGTTGGCCCGAAGCGTCGCCGTCGAGGTGCTGCCAGGCAGCACTGTTGGCCGGTCGACCACCGAGGACGGCACCCCGGCGATGGTCGCTGCCTCCGGACTGACCGTGCCGACGACAGTCGCCCACCTTGAGTGGGCGGTCGTGCTGGAGCAGGACGTCGCCGGGTTGCGCCTGCCCACGATGGTGGAGCGGCGGTGGACCCTGCTTGTGGCCGGGGCCGTGGTGGGCATCGCCCTTCTCACCCACCTGTGGCAGCTCTACATCTTCGTCCGGCCGTTGCGCAGGTTGAGCTCCTTCGCCGAGCGGATGGCCGACGGGACCGTGGATCTGCCCGTCCCGCCGCAGCGCCACGACGACATCGGTGCGATAGCGATGTGCCTGGAGATCTGTCGCCAGGTCCGACACACCGGGTCCGCCCGATTTGGTGGTGCGCTGCGGCTACGCGGCGCGGGAGCCGACCGGACCAGCGTCCTCGCCCGCGTCCGGCACGCGGCGGGGACTCGCAACCGGGCGACGAAGGGCTGAGCATGTTCTACCTCTACACCGTCTACAGCCTCTGCTGCCTCGCCCTCCTGGTGGCCGGCGTGATCGAGCAGCGGAACCACAACCGCAACCTCGACACCATCCCGCACCGGGTGCTCGTCAACGGGATCCGTGGCAAGAGTTCGATCACACGACTCTGCGCGGGCGCGTTGCGCGGCGGCGGCAAGGTGGTGGTGGCCAAGACCACCGGCACCGCCGCGCGGTTCATCTTCCCGGATGCCAGCGAGGAGCCGGTGCACCGCAAGTTCGGGATCGCCAACGTGGTCGAGCAGATCGGCATCGTCCGGCGGGCCGCCGTCTACCACCCGGATTCGCTCGTCATCGAGTGCATGGCGGTCATGCCGGCGTTGCAGGAGATCAACCAGAGCAAGCTCATCAGGTCCACCATCGGGGTGCTCTGCAACGTCCGCGAGGATCACCTCGCCGAGATGGGGCCGACCCTCGACGACGTGGCCCGGTCGCTGAGCCGGTCGATGCCCGAGGGCGGCATCTGCATCACCGCGGAGAAGGACCGACTGGCGATCCTGGAGAAGGAGGCAGCCAAACGGAACTGCCGACTGATCGCGGTCGACCCCGAGTCGGTGACCGACCAGGAGATGTCCGGCTTCGGCTGGATCACCTTCAAGGAGAACGTGGCCATCGCACTCGCCGTTGCCGAACAGCTCGGCGTCGACAGGCACAGCGCGCTCACCGGCATGTGGTCGGCCCCACCCGACCCGGGAGTGCTCTCCGTGGCCCGGGTTCTGTACGGCGACAAGCGCGTCCGCTTCGCCAACATCTTCGCCGCCAACGACCCGGAGTCGACGTACATGAACATCGAGCAACTGGAGAAGCAACGGCTCATCAGCAAGCCGTTGACCATGGTCATCAACTGTCGACCGGACCGGGTGGAACGGAACGGGCAGATGGGTACGCTCGCCGGCCGGGTACAGCCGCAGTGCATCGTGCTGATCGGTGAGATGACCCGCAGCGCCAAGGTCAACGTTCCCGCCGAGTTGCAGAGCCGGGTGGTCGACCTGGGCGGCAAGCTCCCCTCGGAACGGCTGATCAGCGAGGTCATGGCGGTGACGGCGGAGGATGCCTCGATCGTCGCCGTCGGGAACATCCACGGGCAGGGTGAGGTGCTGCTGCACGAGCTGGCCGCCCTGCCGAGCTGGGAACCGCAGGACCGCAGTCGTGCCGAATCGATGCTCCGTCCGCCGACCGCGCGCGCTTCCGCCGTGGACGGCGAGACCGTGTTCCTGGGAAGGACCTACCGGTGACATTCGGAGGAGAACTAAGCGCCCAGCTGGCCACCGCGTGCCTCGGCATCGGCCTGGTCTTCGCGCTGCTCTGCTATCTGACCACGAACCTCTCGCCAGGCGGGATGATCACGCCGGGCTGGATCGCGCTCGCGCTGATCGAGGACCCGCTCCAGGCTGCGGTGATCGTGGTCATGACCGTCGTCACCTACGCCCTCACCCGGCTGATGCAGCGCATGGTGATCCTCTACGGCAAGCGCCTCTTCGCCGCGATCGTCCTGCTCAGCGTCCTCCTCCAGATGACTCTGTTCGTGATCGTCCAACGGGACCTGCCGCTGCTCTTCGCACACCAGACCCTGGGCTTCGTGGCGCCGGGGCTGATCGCCTACCAGCTCGTACGCCAGCCGCCGAAGGCGACAGTGCTGGCCACCGTCATGGTCACCGTCATCACCTACGGGGTGGCGTTCAGCGGCGTCGTGGCCGGCTTCGTGCCGGTCACCTGAGGCCCCACACCGACGAGGGACAGGCATGAACTACCGGACTTACTCCCGCAGCCGCGCCATGCTGATGACCGTCGCCGCCTTCGCTCTGCTGAGCGGCGGCAGCACCTTCGCCTACGTCATCGCCCGGCACAGCGCGGCGGATCCGATCGAGCTGAGCCTCGGCGCGCAGGCCGCGCAGGCCGCCGTAACCAGCGGCTCCGGCTACAACTACCGACGGTTGACCGCGCCGAACCGGACGCAGATGGTCGACGCCAAGGGCAAGACCGTCGCGATCATGACCGACGGTGCCCGCACGGTGCACATCAGCGGCCCGAAGCGGACGTTCGCCGAGTCGCGGTTCACCAAGGCCAAGGTCCCCGCCGAGCTGTGGGTACGACTGGCACCACGGGAGTGGCGGGCGGGTGCCGAGAAGGAGAAGTGGTTCACCGACTGGTTCCGTAAGGCCCGTACCGACCGCTCGCCCGACGTGCTGGCGGTGGCCCGGGAGTACACCTATGTCGCCGTGCCGAAGAAGGACGCGAAAGGCCGGCAGTACTCCGGGGACGCCGCCTTCGGGCCTCTGTCGGACATCGACCCGGACGGTCGCGCCGAGAACTCCGACTTCTACGACTACCTCGGTGTGTCGTGGGAGTTCCCCGACAAGAAGGAGAAGCCGACGGCGTCGCACATCCGCAGCCTGGACTGCTCGGGCTTCCTGCGCATGGTCTACGGCTACCGGATGGGCTACCCGCTCCTCGGCACGAACAACGCCGGCCCCGGCCTACCCCGGCGGGCGACCGCGATGGCCTCGGTGGGACCAGGGGCCCTGCTGATGCCGAACACCGGCAAGCGGGCCCGGGAGCTGGATCGGCTGCTCCCCGGCGATCTTCTGTTCTTCAACGCCGGGCCGGTGCAGGGCGCGAACATCGAGCACTCCGGCATGTACCTCGGCGTGGACGACCGGGGACACCACAGGTTCATCTCGAGCCGTACCACCGCGAACGGCCCGACCATGGGTGACCTGGGTGGCGAGTCCATCCTGGACGGCACCGGCTACTGGGCCCTGCGTTGGCGGACGGCCCGCCGGATCTGACCTCGACGGCGACCCTGCAACGGGTCAGGCCACGGCGAGCTGCGCCGCGAGCACGTCCGCGACACGGCCGCGGGCTTCGGCGTCCCGCCGGACCGACCAGCTCAGCTCCAGGTGGACGAAGACCGCTTCCAGCTCCGCCGCGGCCCGGCCCTGTTGGTTGGTCTTACCCTCAAGCTGGCCGCACTTCCGCACCCACGCCCGACAGGTGTTCAGCCCGGCCCCGGAGAGGCCGTCCGCGATCCGGCGGGCCACCGGGGTCACCGGAGCCGACCCCGTCGACACCACCGCGTCGGACGTGGGCAGGTTCCGGTCGGCGAAGCCGTGCAGTTGGATCTGGTCGAGGTCGTTCCTGGCGAACTCGGTCGCCAGGGTGTGGAACAGCGAGCGGTCGTTGTGGGCGACGTCCGCGTCGCTGTCGGCGGCCTGCCGGTGTGCCCCGGCGACGAGCAGCACGCTTCCCGGCGTCTTCCGGTGGACGGCCAGGCCCAGCTTCTCCGTGTTGATGTCGAAGCCGGGGTGCGGCACCTCGATCACCGTGCGCGGGGCGGTGCCCCGGTCCACCAGCACGGCGCCCCAGGAACGATCGTCCGACCCATCGGCGAGGTAGAGCGCGAACGGCCGGTCGGTGACCGGGTCCGTCCCATGATGGGCCCGGAAGCCGAGGTCGCCGAAGACCTGATCCAGGTCGTTGGCGGCATTCGGCTCGGTGACCAGCGACCGCGCTGCCCGCCGGGCCGCCGCCCGCTCCTCCGTGTCCGGGTCTCGGTAGGGGTTGTCCCGGGATAGGCCGGCGGTCAGCTCATCGATCAGCACCTCGGGATCGGGCCCTCGCTGCTGCTCGGATGTCGGCTGGGCGTCGGCGCACGCCCCCGAAACGAGCAGTGCCAGCGTCGCCGCGGCGATCAGCCCGCGGCGAGTTGAACCCGCGGCCGGAAGCGGTGTACGCACCCGTGCAGGCTATCCGATCACCCCCGGGTGCCTTCCGGCTCGGCCCGCTGGCCCGGTCAGACCCGGGCCAGCCCGAGCGCGCGCACATCCACCGCCACGTCGGGGCCGTAGGACTCGACGAGGCGGCGCTCGAAAGCGTCCGCGTCGATCGTGTATTCCTGTGGACCCTCGACCTCCAACACGTGCGCCGCCAGAACACAGCCGACCTGCGCCGCCCGCTCGATGGGCAGGTCTGTGGCGAGCGCGGCGAAGAAGCCGGCCCGGAAGCCGTCGCCGACGCCTGTCGGGTCGACGATGTCGCCCACCCGGGCCGCCGGCACCAGGACGTCGCCGTCCCGCCCGGTGATCCGTACCCCATTGGCGCCCAGGGTCACGACCCGCACGCCCACGCGGCGCAGGATGTCGTCTTCGCTGAGCCCGGTCTTCGACTCCAGCAGCGCCGCCTCGTACTCGTTCGTCAACAGGTAGCCAGCGCCGTCGATCATCGCCTCGATGTCGGCCGACGGCATCCGGGCCAACTGCTGTGACGGGTCGGCGGCGAAGGGCAGGCCCAGCCGACGGCAGGCGGCGGCGCGGGCGAGCATCGTGTCCGGGTTCTCCGCGGCGACGATGACGAGCCCCAGCCCTCCGGCGCGCTCGGCGACACCGTCGAGGCTGATCCGGTCGGGCTCGCCCATCGCGCCGGGATAGAACGAGGCGATCTGGCAGAGATCGGTGTCGGTGGTGCAGATGAACCGGGCAGTGTGGGCGATGGAGCTGACCTGCACCTCCGAGCAGTCGACCCCGTGCCGCTCCAGCCAGCTGCGGTAGTCGCCGAAGTCACCGCCGACCGCGCCGAGCAGCACCGGCCGGTGCCCGAGTTGGGCGAGCCCGAAGGCGATGTTGGCGGCGACCCCGCCGCGCCGGACAACGAGGTCGTCGACGAGGAACGAGAGCGAGACGGTGTCGAGGCTTCCGGCGATGAGTTGCTCGGCGAACCGCCCCGGAAAGCGCATCAGATGGTCGGTCGCGATCGAGCCGGACACGGCGATCATGCGGAGGGGCCCTCTCAGTAGCGGTAGTGGTCGGGCTTGTAGGGCCCTTCGACCGGGACGCCGAGGTAGCTGGCTTGTTCCTTCGTCAGTTCGGTGAGGCGGACACCCAGCGCGGAGAGGTGGAGTCGGGCCACCTTCTCGTCCAGGTGCTTGGGGAGGGTGTGGACACCGATCGGGTACTGGTCGGTCCTGGTGAACAGCTCGATCTGCGCGATGGTCTGGTTGGCGAAGCTGTTCGACATCACGAAGCTCGGATGCCCGGTGGCGTTGCCCAGGTTCAACAGCCGGCCCTCGGACAGCACGATGATCGAGTGGCCGTCGGCGAACCGCCACTCATCCACCTGCGGCTTCACGGTGATCCGCTCGACATCGTCGCGTTTCGCGAGACCTGCCATGTCGATCTCGTTGTCGAAGTGACCGATGTTTCCCACGATCGCCTGGTGCTTCATCCGCGCCATGTGCTCGTTGGTGATCACGCTGAGGCAGCCCGTCGCGGTCACGAAGATGTCAGCGGTCTCGACCACGTCGTCGATGGTTGCGACCTGGTAGCCGTCCATCGCCGCCTGGAGGGCGCAGATCGGATCCACCTCGGTCACGATGACCCGCGCACCCTGACCACGCAGACTCTCGGCGCAGCCCTTGCCGACGTCGCCGTAACCGAACACCACGGCGACCTTCCCGCCGATCAGCACATCGGTGGCCCGGTTGATCCCGTCGATCAGTGAGTGCCGGCAGCCGTACTTGTTGTCGAACTTGCTCTTGGTCACCGAGTCGTTCACGTTGATCGCCGGGAAGAGCAGGCTCCCTGCCTGCTGCATCTCGTACAGCCGGTGCACGCCCGTGGTGGTCTCCTCGGTCACTCCCCTGATCCCGGCCGCGAGCCGCGTCCAGCGGCGGTTGTCCTCGCGCAACGACCGCGTCAACACACCGAGGATGACCTCGTACTCCTCGGAGTCCGCGCTCTCCGGGGACGGGACCGCGCCGATCGCCTCGAACTCGGCGCCCTTGTGCACCAGCAGCGTGGCGTCACCACCGTCGTCAAGGATCATGTTCGGGCCCTGGCCGTCCGGCCAGAGCAGCGCCTGCTGGGTGCACCACCAGTACTCGTCGAGGGATTCGCCCTTCCAGGCGTAGACCGGGACACCCTCCGGAGCGTCCGGGGTGCCGGTCGGGCCGACCACGATCGCCGCCGCCGCGTGGTCCTGGGTGGAGAAGATGTTGCAGGACGCCCACCTGACCTGCGCGCCGAGCGCCACCAACGTCTCGATCAACACGGCCGTCTGGATTGTCATGTGCAGCGAGCCCGTGATCCGAGCGCCCTTCAACGGCTGCCGCGAGGCGAACTCCCTCCGGATCGACATCAGACCCGGCATCTCGTGCTCGGCCAGCTCAATCTCCTTACGCCCGAAGGCTGCCAGCGACAGATCCGCCACCTTGAAATCGCTGAAGTCACCAGTCATGTCCGCACCTCCCCCACCAGTGTCGAGAACCGATGGAGTCCGGTTCAACCGCGCACTTGCTCGGTGGGGAAGACTCGACGGGTCCGTCTACTCCGGCTGGTTGGGAGTGCCGCGACCCAGCTCGTAGGGGGACGTCACGCCCTCGTAGGCGAGGTGCATCACCATGCCGTTGGCCGCGTGGTCGAGGTTGTGGCAGTGGTCCATCCAGAGACCCGGGTTGTCCGCCGTGAAGCCGATCTCGTAGATCTCGCCGGGGATCACGTCGAGGCTGTCGATCCACCACGGTGACCCGGTCGCGGCGACCCCGTTGCGGGACAGGACCAACGCGTGATGGCCGTGCAGGTGCATCGGGTGGTTCTGGTGACTGCGGTTGACGAGCCGCACCTTGACCACGTCGTCCGTCCGGACCATGAGCGTCGGTGTGTCGGGGAAGCTGTGCCCGTTGATGATCGGCACCAGGTGGAGACCCCCGTTGTAGAAGGACAGCCGGTCGTCGAGGAGCTGGGTGAACGAGCGGTCGTACGACGAGCCGGCGTCGAAGGGCCGGGAGACGCCGGAGCCGTACGACAGCGGGTCGAACCGGTCCCCGTCGTCGACGATCCTCGGCGTCGACGTGTCGCCCGGTGGCGCCAGGACCAGCCCGGCGTCGCGGTTGGCGAGGTCCGTCAGCCGCACCGGGCCCGCCGGCATCGTGAACGTCACGTCGTAGCGTCCACCGGTCGCCAGCCCGAACCGCGGGTCGGTCAGCGGGGTCGGGCCGTTGACGTCGACCCCGTCGATCGCCGCCACCCGTACCGGTGTGCCGTTGACCGTCAGGGACCGCGGACGGCTGTCGGTGGACGGGTTGTTGTCGGTGTTGACCAGACGCAGCCGCACCGGAGTGCCCGGGGCGACCTCCTGGCGTTGCAGCGTGTCACTCGTGCCGAACGAGACGATGGTGTCGGTCGGCGTACGCCACTCGTGGGCCTGCACGACGAAGTCCCGCTCGCCGGGTGGTGGTCCGCCGCGCGGCTCGACGATCAGCGCGCCGAACAGGCCCCGCCTGATCGCCTCCAGTGGGTTCTGGTGGGTGTGGTACCAGAAGGTGCCGACCTGCTCGGCGAGGAACCGGTAGGTGAAGCTGCCGCCCGGCTTTACCGCGTTCTGGGTCGCGCCGGCCACGCCGTCCTCACCGTTGGGGACATCGAGACCGTGCCAGTGGATGGTCACGTTCTCGTCGGGGATCTCGTTGTGCAGCGTCACCTCGACGAGGTCTCCCTCGCGGACCCGCAGCTCCGGCCCGGGCGACTGTCCGTTGTACGTGAGCGCCTCGATCTCCGCGCCCGACGAGAGCCGTACCGTCGCGTTCTTCGCGGTCAGCGTGAAGGCCCTGTCGGGCTTGCCGGTCCGCGGCCCGCGCAGGTCGTCGACGGAGACCCCGCCATGACCGCCGTGACCGAACGACGGGCCTCCGCCGTAGTCGACGTTGTCGTGCGACATCATGCTCGTCCGGTCGGGCAGCCTGCTGCTCTGCGCCACGTAGGTGATGCCGGCGGCGACGACCAGCACCACGACGGCGGCCTGCGCGGTGGCGCGCAGACCGCGGGCCCGCCGGCCACGGCGCGCGAAGTCGGTGGCGGTGACGACCCGCAGGCGACGCCCCTGCCAGAACCACAGCACCACCACCGACAGCAGGATCGGCGCGGAGTGGGTCGCGATGTCGTCGGGGTAGGACGGGACCGGACGGGACACGTACGCGACGTAGACGCCGACAACTGTCGCCACGGCCGTCACCTGGACCGGCACGACGAATCGGGGGTCGGCGGCGGAGGAGCGCGTCCCGGCGTCGACCGGTGCGTCGTCGCGGTTGGCCAGGGCGCGCAGGCCCGGCACGGTCCAGAGGGCGACGGCCAACATCGGCAGCAGCAGGAGCGGCATCTGCACGATCACGCGGTTGTCGGCAAAGATCCAGTCGACGGCGAGCATCAGCCCGATCGCGACGCACTTGACGACCAGCACCACCAGCGCGGCGACGAGCAGACGCAGCAACCGACGGGCGCTCTTCCGTAGCGCCTCGGGTGTCGGCCGCCAGGCCAGCCGCGTGGCGAGGATGGCCGCGGACAGCCAGATCAGGAACAGGACCCCGGCCAGGATCCCGTCGGCGTTCTCTCCGACCTCGAACATGACGCCAACGTACGAAGGCTGCGTACCGGGTGGCATCCGCCGAGGAACGGCCGGTGCGTACGGGAATCGCCGTAGCCCGCACCACCCGGGAAACAGGGGCCGTAGTCAGCTGCCGGGCGCGACGAGCCCCGTCTGGTAGGCGAGGACGACGAGTTGCGCGCGATCGCGGACGCCGAGCTTGACCATGGCTCGGTGGACGTGGGTACGGGCCGTGGCCGGGCTCATCGACAGCCGGCGTCCGATCTCCTCGTTCGTCAGCCCGATGGCCACCAGGCTCATCACCTCGCGCTCGCGGTCGGTCAACACCGCCAGCCGGCCGCCGTCGACGGGCGTCGGTGCGACCGTGCTGACGAACGCGCTCACCAGCCGGCTCGTCACCCGCGGCGAGATCAACATGTCGCCGCCGGCCACCACCCGCACCGCCTGGCGCAGCTCGTCGGGCTCGATGTCCTTGAGCAGGAAGCCACTCGCGCCGGCCCGCAGCGCCTCGAAGACGTACTCGTCAAGCTCGAAGGTGGTCAGGACGATGACCCGCACGGCCGGGAACCGCTCGACGATCGCGGCCGTGGCCCGCACGCCGTCGAGCACCGGCATTCGCACGTCCATCAGCACGATGTCCGGCCGGGTCGCGGCGACCATCTCGACAGCCTGGGCGCCGTTGGACGCCTCACCGACCACCTCCAGGTCGTCGCTGTGGTCGAGCAGGCCCCGGAAGCCGGCCCGCACGAGTGTCTGGTCGTCCGCCAGCACCATCCGGATCGTCACGCTGTCTCCCCCACCTCGACCGGCAGCCGCGCGGCCACCCGGAACCCCCCACCCTCCGGCCGGGGCCCGGCCTCAAGGGATCCGCCGGCAGCGGTGGCCCGTTCCCGCATGCCGGCCACCCCGTGCCCCCGCCGGCCAGCCCCGGACCCGACCCCGTCGTCGACGATCTCCACTGTGACGGCGTCGCCCGCGTAGGCGATCGTGACGTCGACGGTCGTTGCTCCGGCGTGCTTGACGGTGTTCGTGATCGACTCCTGCACGATCCGGTAGACCGAGAGCGCCACCTCCGGCGGGATCGGGCGCGGGGTGCCCGCGGTTCCCGACCGCACCTTCACGCCGGCCTGTTCGGCGACAGCGAAGACCCGCGCCAGATCGGGCACCTCCCCGGGGTCGCGGAGCATGCCGATGGCCGAGCGCACCTCGTGCATGGCGTCACGGGCCGCGCCCCGGATGTTCCGTAGCGCCGCCCGCGCCTCGGCCGGCCTGCTGTCGAAGATGTCGTCGGCGAGGCTCGCCTGCACACTGATCGCGGCGATCGTGTGACCGAGTACGTCGTGGACCTCGCGGGCGATGCGGAGCCGCTCCTGGGCGACCTCGTGTTGACGCTCCTGGCGCATCACCGCGAGACGTTGCTGTGCCTCGGCCAGCCGGACCCGGCGGGTGCGGATCGTCTCGGCGAGCAGCACCACTGCCGCGAGTAGCGAGCCCTCTTCGAGGGTGGCCGAGAGAGCAGGGAAGAAACCCTCGCCGAGCAGCGTGTACCGCATGATCAGCTCAAGGACGACGAAGAACCCGGCGACGACGAGCGCCCAGGTGAACCGGCCGGCGGCCGCGACGGAGAAGAGGGCGGCGGCCAGCGGGAGGGCGGGCGGGATGCCCGGGTACTCGAGGACGTAGTAGATCATCAGCGCGGTGACCGAGCCGACCAGCACCAGTAGCGGCCAGCGGCGTCGGAAGACCAGGAGCAGCCCGATCACCGCGCCGATCGCGTAGGCGCGCGCATCCGGCGGCCGGGCGCCGGGCTCGTCGGCGACCCGGATCGCCACCGCCACCACGGCCGCGACGACGACCGCGATGAGGGCATCGATCGCGATTCGCCTGACGGCCGGGTTCATGTCCGCAACGGTACGACGCGCGCACGGTCCGTCAGCGAAGGGCCCTTCCCGACCGTGAACTGTCCGCAAAGGCCCGTCGGCTCAGCCGTGGGGCCCGGAGCCGGTCGGCTCCGGGCCCTCCCTCTGCCGAACTCAGGGGCTGGTGCAGGTGACGCTGCTGGGCGCGGTGGCACCGTTGCCCGTGGCGGTGAACCCGAAGGTGGTCGATGCGTTCGGGCCAACTGTGCCGTTGTAGGCGGCGTTTCTGACCGTGACGCTGCCGGTGGTGCCCGTGTTGACGCCACTCCACAGACTGCTGATGGCCTGACCACTGGCCAGAGTCAGGCCCACCGTCCAGCCGTTCAAGGGCGCGGTGGAGGTGTTGGCCACTGTCACCTCGACCTGGAAGCCGCCGGGCCAGGTGTTGGTCGTCCGGTAGGTGGCAGCGCAGGTACCGGGCCCCCCGGTCGGCGGCGGGCTGGTCGGCGGATCGGTGGGCGGGTCAGTCGGCGGGTCGGTCGGCGGGTCGGTCGTGGGCGGCGTGGTCGACGCGAACTGGCTGAAGAACCTCCAGATTTCCCCCGACGTCCAGGTCCGCGAGTCGTTGGGGCTGCCCGACCCGTCCACCGGGCTCGGGGTGTGGTCCCCGTCGAACGCCGCCCACTGCACCGGGTAGCCGGCCCGGCAACCCGCGTACGTCGTGGTGATGTGGGTGAGGCTGCCTCGGCTCGGCTCCCGTGGGCTCTGCGCGGTGCAGCCGTTGTTTCGTACGAACGTGTCGCGCAGTTGCCGACCCTGGGAGATGTTCAGCACGCTGTCGTAGATGCCGTGGATGCCGAAGTAGGCGACCGGCTGCGTACCCCCGTTGCACCCGCTGAGGTTCGCGCCGGACAGGACGGTGACCGCGCGGATGATCGTGGGCCGGGCGCACGCCACCGCGTAACTCATCGCTCCGCCGTAGCTCCAGCCCAGGGCGAAGCGCTGGGTGGTGTCCACGCACAGATCGTTCTCGATCTGCCGGGAGATGTCGTCGAAGAGGGTCAGGTCCCGACCGTTGGTGTTGGCCCAGCCGGCGTTGAGACCCTGCGGGGCGACGAAGATCGCGCTGTTGTTCGACAGCGGCTGTAGCCCGTAGTAACCGGCCGAGGTGACGTTGTTGGCCGAGCCGTTCAACCAGTGGAAGCCGAAGATCAGCCGGTAGGGGCGGTTCCGGTCGTAACCGTCCGGTATCCGCAGGTTGTACGTACGACTCTGTCCGCTGCTCTGAATCGTCCGCGTCCCGCTGGCGAGCGTGGGGGCCTTGCCGCAGCCGGCGGTCGCCGCGAGGGTGCCGTTGGTGGCGGCCACCGCCGTCGCACCGAAGCCGCCGCTCAACACGCCGCCGGTGGTGGCCGCGAGAACAAGCGCCGCGGCCGCGATGGATGGGAGGAAGAACCTACGTCTCAGCATTGCTGGGGCTCCTTGCCGTTCGACGACCAACAGTGGTCGCCTGGCATCGACGGGGGCCCGGACTGGTCACCGACCGGGAAGGCGGCGGGAGGGGGCGGGCCCCTCGGCGCGTCTTCGCCGCTGGCTCGGGTGACCGGGAGCGTGCCCTTCACTCCCGGGTGAAAGATAGCATGTTATCGATAACACACCGAGCCGATCGGGCCTCCCGGGCTCACGTCCCGAGCGGCCGGGCCGCCCACTCGACAGCCACTTCGTGCAGGTCACCGGTGCGAAAAAGCGGGGGCTCGTGCAGCAGGAAGTCACGGTGGCTGATGTTCCAGGCGTACGCCCCGGCCATGGTGAAGGCCAGCACGTCGCCCACGCCGATCGGCCCCGCAGTGGCCGAGAAGGACAGCACGTCCTTCGGTGTGCAGAGTTGCCCGACCACTGTGACCGGCCCGCCGTCGGTGCGGGGGCCGCCGGCAGCCGGCCGTTGGTGCACGGTGAACGGCTGCGCGTGCCCCTTCGCCGCCGGAGTCCGTAGGTGGTGCGTCCCACCGGCCACCACCACGAACCACTCGCCGTAGGAACGCTTCACGTCGACGACCTCGGTGAGGTACGCCCCGCAGTAGGCGGTGACCGACCGGCCCGGCTCGATGCGCAGCCGCACGCCCGGGTGCCTGTCGAGGACGTCCGTGAGGGCCTGGCCGTAGCCCGCCCAGTCGAACCGCGCGTCCGGGTCGGTGTAGTCGACGGTCATGCCGCCGCCGACGTCGACCTCGGAGGCGTCGACCTCGGCCGCCGCCCAGTCGACAACGGCCGCGGCGACCGTCGCGGCGAGCGGTGCGTCCAGTCCGCTGGCCAGGTGGGCGTGGATTCCGCGTACGTCGATGCCGGCGGGCGGGCGGCGGGCGCACGCCACCGCGTCGGCCGGGTCCATGCCGAACGGGCTGGGTCCACCGCCCATGACCAGACTCGCGCCCGGCGCGTCGACAGGCAGGTTCACCCGCAGCAGCACCTGGGCCGACCGGCCCGCCGCAGTGGCCAGCGCGCCGAGTCGCGCCAGCTCGGTGGGGGACTCGACGTGGATGCGGCGCACCCCGGCGGCGAGAGCGGCGGCGAGGTCCGCGTCGGTCTTGCCCGGTCCGGCGTACGCGGCGGGCGCCCGTCCGGGCAGCACCTCCGCCAGCCTGCGCAGCTCGCCCCGGCTGGCGGCCTCGAACCCGTCGACGATCGGCGCGAGGGTGCGCAGCACACCGGCATCCGGATTGGCCTTGACCGCGTAGAGCAGCTCGACCGGCCGAGGCAGCGCCGCCCGGATGGCACGGGCCTGCCCGGCCAGCGCGTCGAGGTCGTGGACGTAGACCGGGCGGGTCATCGTGGCCCAACCATCGGGTTCGGCACCGGCACGAACGGCGCGGCCCGGTCGGCGTCTCGCCGCCACCGGACCAGCAGGTTCGCCTTGGCCAGCAGCGGTTCCCCGGTCAGCAGCGCGCGCAGCTCCGCCGGCTCACCGAGGTCGGCGGCCACCGCCTCGACGACGGTGCGCACCTCCTGCCACAGCCGCCGTTCGATTCCCGGCCGCGCGTCGGCGAGGGCCCCGCTGATCCCCCCGAGGTGGTTGACGAACAAGCAGTAGACGATCCGGCGGTGGGCGGCCCGGGGACCGTAGCGGACCTGCACCGGGACGCCGTCCGGCCAGGTATCCCACCGGTCGGCGTCCAGCTTCACCCCCTCCAGGTCGCGCAGCAGCATCCGTACCGGATGGTGATCCCGGTCCAGCACGACGACCACGTTCTGCAGGTGCGCCTCGTGCACGACGCCGTGGCTGAGCCAGCTGCGCAGCACCGCCGGCACCAGCAGGCCGACGTACGCGCGCCACCAGGCCACCGGATCCGACGTCACCAGCGGCGTCGCGGCCAGCGCCGCCGCCAGCACCGGGGTGTCGCCGGGACGCAGGTGCGGAAGCAAACCGCCGCGCAGGATCGTCCCGTACGCCTCGTCGGGACCTGGGACGTCGACAGTGCGGTAGGCGGGCTCGGCGAGCAGCCCCACCCCGTCCGGCAGCGGCACCCGGGCCAGCAGGTCGGTCAGGGCCACCGCCCCGGTGAGCTCGTAGCGGGCGTTCTTGCGCAGACAGTTGGTGATCCGCACGTGCAGGCTGGTCTTCACGAACAGGTCGGCCTCGGGGGCGTAGAGGGTACGGACGCTCGCCGTGGGTCGTACCGGCACACCGGCCGCCCCCAGGTCACGCAGCCGTGGATGGGTGGGCGGGATCAGCGACAGCTGCCAGGGGTGCACCGGTAGGACGCGGTACCCGCGCGGGGGACGTGGCGGGTCGAGCGCGGCCACCAGCGGATCGAACGGCCCGGCGTCGGCGGTCAGGTCGTCCGGTACGGCCAGCCAGTGCAGCCGGAACGCGGTGCGCAGCTCCGGCGCGTACGCCCGCCAACTGTCCGGGTCGCCGCTGCGCCACTTCGGGGTGGGGTGGTGCGGGTGGCCGAAGACCAGCGACTGCTCGGAGTCGACGTACGCGTCGATGGCGGGCTCACCGGTGGGGGTCGGATCCTCGGCCGGTCGGTCGGCCAGCAGCCGGGCCACGGTGTCCCGGCTGGCCCTGACCTGCTCGGCGAACTCGTCGTTGACCAGGCCGGTACGGGTGGTGAGTTCCGCCGTGACCAGGGCGGCCAACCCGTCCGCGTCCAGGTCTTCCCACCGTCCGCTGCCCGTGCTGCGTTGGACCGGGCCGCTGTAGCGGTGCGCGCCGAGCGGCGAGGTTCGCGCGACCGCACAGCGCACTGTGACGTCGCGATGCCGCAGTAGCAGCCGTACCGCGCCGTCGACAACGGTCGGGGTGCCGTCCGGCGGGGCCAGCTCGCGCAGCAGGCAACCGAAGAGAGCGTGGGCGGCGGCCAGGTCGGCGCGCTGACCGGTGTCGGTGGCCGGCCGGGAGCGCAGCTGGGCGCTCGTCATCGTGTCTCCCGGAGGTAGTTCGGGCCGGTACGCAGGTAGTACTTGTTGATGTCGGCGCAGCCGAGCCGCTGTTTGGGCAGCAGGGTGCCGGCGGTGAGCATCGCCTTGATGGGCAACTGGGCGGCGTGCAGGACCCGCTCGGTGAAGGTCCGCACCGCCGGACCGTCGCCCCACCGGTCGCGGGCGGCGGCGAGCCGGGGCACCAGCGCCTCGGCGGGTGTCGGCACGGGCAGTCCTCGGGCGGCCAGGGCGACCACTGGCGCGGCGGCGGCCAGGTGCAGGGTGATGGTGATGAACACGTCGGCCAACTCGTGCGGGTCGCGCGCCCACATCCGGTCGTCGTGCAGGGCGAGCCCGTCCACGCCGTCGTGTCGTCTGTCGAGCCGGGCGCCGTCGTTGTCCTTGTAGAGCAGGCCGACAGCGCCGTCCGGGTGCACCAGCAGGTGGATGTTCTGCGGGTGCGCCTCCAGCGCGATGCCGTGGCGCAGCCAGAGGAAGACGTGCCAGTCGAGCAGCAGGTCCAGGTAGGACTCCAGCAGCGCGACGGGTCGCTGCGGGCTGATCCGTTCGAGGACCGTGCCCGCCATCGGGTCGGCGGCGGCGAGGGCCGCGACCGGCACCACCTGGACGCCGCCCAGGTCGCGCGGAAATCGGCGCAGCAGGAAACCGCGGCGCTCGTCGCCGTCGACGTGCGCCCAGGTGCTCTCGTCGGCGTGCCGGATCCGGCCGGCGAAGCGGGGTTCGGCGGTGGCGATCCGGTCGAGCAGCCCGGCGACGGCCGCGCCGTCGGCGAGCGAGCCCGGTTGCAGCGTGCGTCGGTTACGCGCGCCGAGACTCGCGGTCGGCAGCGGCAGTTTGAGATGCAGGTACGGATCGTGGTCGAGCGCCACCGTCCGCATGGAGAGGGTGGGTCGCACCGGGGTCACCGGCAGGTCGACCACCGGGAGCGCGTCGCGGGCCACAGTGATCGGATGCGCTGGCAGCAGCAGCTGATCCGGTCGCGGCGCGCTCGGCCACCACGCTGGCAGCTCCCCAGCGAGTCGGACGTCGTCGGCCGGGGCGGCGTACCAGCGCAGCGCGAACCGTGGGGCGTGCTCCGGGGCGTACCGGAGCAGTTCGTCGTCGCGAAGACCGTGCCGGCATCGGTCGGTGGGGTAGACGGGGTGGCCGTGGTGGGCGGCGAGCACGTCGTCCAGGAGCGCCGCCGGCAGGCCGGTCGGGGTGTGCGCGCGTTCGGCGGCCACCTCGGTGAGCACCCGTGCCCGGTTGCGGGCGGCGAGGCGTCGGGCCCGCAGGTCGGCGCGGCACTCGACGCCGAAGTCCCGCCAGCCGGCCTCGGCCTCGGCGTTGTCGTACGGGGCGAGCAGCGTCAACAGTCCGTCCAGCGTCTCCGCGCGCTGCGTCTCCCCGGTGTGGGTCACCAGCAGCACCATCGGCGCGGCGCTGCGCAGGGCCTGCTGGAACCCGTCCGCCCGGACCGGAATGCGCAGCAGGCCGTCGGGGTGCGGCACCTGCCACCAGCCGGGGCCGTCCGCTCGGCCGGCGCTGCGCAGACCGAGGTGATCCTCGCGCAGCAGGGCGTCGAGCACCCGGGCGATTACCTCCCGCTCACACTCGTCGCTCACTAGACGATGGTCCACTGGAGGCTGTCGCGGAGGGCGGTCAGCGACTGCCGGACGGTGGCCTCGTCGGGGCCGACTCCGTGCAGCACGGCGAGGTAGTCGCGGTTCGTGCCGGTGTGCTCGGCGGTGCGGCCCACCTCGCGCAGCGGACGGCAGCCCAGCCGGACGTCGCCGTCGACGGTGTCGAGGGGCCCCGGTGCGGCGACGAGACGACCGGACCGGTCCGCGCAGACGTACTCGACCCGGGCGTAGCGGTCGACGGTGTGGGGCAGGCCGAGGGCGGCCAGCGGTTCGCCGAGGTGCAGCCGGATGACGTACTCGAACAACGGCACACCGAGCAGGTCGGCGAGGATCAGGTCCATCCGGTCGCCGATGAGACGGTAGTTCACCTCGATGAGCCGGACCCGGCCGTCGGAGACGACGTACTCGGTGTGGCAGGCGCCGAAGCCGACCCCGAGGGCGTCGAGCCGCTCCCGCAACTGGGTGCGTGCCTGCTCCGCCGGGGGCGACCAGGCGAGGCTCTCCTCGGTGAAGGTCGGCGGCGGGCCGAGGCCGGTGCGCCAACCGCCGAGGGAGGCCAGCTCGGTGCCGTCACCGAGGGTCTCGAAGGTCCGCAGCTCACCGGCGAGGTACTCCTCGACGACCAGTGCCACGTCCGGCCGCCGGCCACGGATCTCGGCGACCCGGGCGACCAGCTCGGCGTGGTCGGTCACCAGGTAGGCGTCCTCACTGGCAACTCCCTCGCGGGGTTTGACCACCGCCGGGAACATCAGGGTCGGCACGTCCGGCGTGGCGCCGGGGTCGACGGTGACGGTGCGTACCAGATCGAGGCCCGCAGCGGCGATCGCCCGGCGGGCCGCGGCCTTGTCCTTGCAGAGACGGGCGGCGTCCGGGTCCTTGCCGGGCAGGCCGAGCTTTCGGGCGGCGATCGCGGTGGCCTCCTGGAGATGGTCGCTGTTGGACAGTAGCGCCAGGGGCCGGGCGGGGGCCGCCGCCGCCACCACGGCGGCCGGGTCGCGGACGGCGCAGCGCGCCACCCGCACGTCGGCCGGCCATTCGGCGGGCCGGTCGGTCAGCACGGTCGCCGACAGCCCGAGCGACGCCGCCGCCGGGAGTAACCCGTCCAGGAGCGCGTCGGTGGGGTTGAGCGCGGTCAGGTACAGCTGCATACCGCCTCCGTCGACTACCACGATGTCGCTATTAGGGTAGCCTATCCTTATTAAACGGATTTGATGCGGTCTGCCCTATGTAGCAACCCGGCAGCCACCAGGCCACCGATCAACACCGCAGCCGCGCCCACCAACTGCCCCGTCTCCAGTGCCGAGGCGAAGGCGACGGTCACCGCCTCCCGCTCAGCTCCTCCACGGGCTGCGGCGAGCGCCGCGGGAAACGACCCGGCGCCGGCCAGGGCCGCCGGCAGCAGCGCCGCGAACCGGGCGTTCAGCACGGCACCCAGCACCGCGATGCCGAGGCTGCTGCCGACCTCGGTCATGGTGCCGTCGACACCCGCGCCCGCGCCGGCCTTCGCCGTCGGGATCGCGCTCATCACCGCCTCGACGATGGCCGGGTTGGCCAATGCGCAGCCGACACCCATGACGAGCAACCCGACCAGCAGCACCCCGTAACCGTCGGACGGAAAGACTGTGACCAGCGCGAGACCGGCCGCGAGCAGCGTCATGCCAACGGCGATGGCGACAGCGAGGCCGAGCCGACGGATCACGCTCGCGACGACGCCACTGACGTTGAGCAGCACAATGGACAGCGCGAAGGGCGCCATCCGCAGACCGGCCTCCCAGGCGGGGTAACCCCTGACGAACTGGAGGTGCTGGGTGAGCAGGAACAGCGCGCCGGTGGCGCCGAACGTGATCAGCACGACGCCGGAGATCGCACCGACGAAGCGCCGGTCCCGGAAGAAGCTCATGTCCAGCATCGGGTGCGCGATCCGTCGCTCCCACCGCACGAAGATCCCGAGCAGGAGTACGCCGACGGCCGCCGCGCCGACCACAGCGGTCGACGCCCAGCCGCGCTCCGGCCCGGAGATGATCGCCCAGACGACAGCGGTCAGAGCGGCGGTGGAGAGCACGGCGCCCAGCACGTCGAGTCGGCCGCCGGCCGGCCCGCGGGACTCCGGGACCAGCGCGCGAGCGACGAGCAGGCAGACAAGCACGATCGGCACGTTCATCAGGAAGATCGCGCCCCACGGCAAATGCGCGAGGATCGTGCCGCCGATCGGTGGCCCGACGGCGAAGCCCAACGCGCTGGTGGCCGCCCAGATGCCGATCGCCCGGGACCGCTCGGCGGCGTCGAAGACCTGCATCGCCACCGCGAGCGTCGCGGTCACCAGCAACGCCCCACCGACGCCCATCCCGGCCCGCGCAGCGATCAACTGCCCGCTGGTGCTGGCCAGACCGGCGGCCAGCGAGCCGACCCCGAACAGGACCAGCCCGGCGAGCAGCATCCGGCGGCGGCCGTACCGGTCGGCGGCGCTACCGGCGGTGAGCAGCAACCCGGACAACACCAACGCGTACGCGTTGATCATCCATTGCACCTCGGCGGTGCTGGCGCCCAACTCGGTGGTGAGCACCGGCACCGCCACGGTCAGCACGGTGTTGTCCAACACCACTACCAGTTGCGCGACGCACAGCACGGCCAGGATGAGCCATCGCTGTGGAAGTCGTGCCGATGTCGCGGTGTCGGTGGCCGGCTGGACCGTGGTCACGCCACCGCCTTGACGCCGTCCACTGCCGGCTGCTCGGAGGGCTGCTCGGCCGCCGGGCCGACGGCGGGGCCGGGCCGGTGCGGGAACCGCCGCTGGTGGACGAGGCCGAGCGCGACGCCGGCGGCCACCAGCACGATGGCCGCGACCGCGACCGCCGGGTAGCCGACCCGGTCGGCCGCCGCGAGACCGATGGACGCCGCCACGAACGAGCAGACCAGGCCGAACGACGACAGCACCGTGAAGTCGGTACCGCCGGTGTCGGGCCGGGAGTAGTCCATGTTGACCGTGTAGAGCACGACGTTGGCGATGGTGTAGGCCACCATGAAGCAGCAGAGCGCGGCGACCGTCCCGCCCAGCGGCGCGCGGCCGTTCATCAGCGGCAGCAGCAACAACGTCGACACCGTCAGCGTCACGCCGCCGATCACGAGCACGCCACCGCGCCCGAACCGCCCGATCCCGAGGCCCGCGACCAAGCCCGCCACGATGGCCGGGACGCTGGTCACCACACCCGTGACGACGCCGATCCGACCCAACGACCACCCGGCGTCGACCAGCGCCGGGGTGACCAGGGCGTACGCCATTCCCGCCCCGACGTAGACCAGCGGCACCACGCCGAAGGTCCACCACCGGCAGCCCGGCTGGCCGAACACCGACAGCAACGCCCGGTAGGCAGTGCCGACCCGTTCCACCCGGTCGGTACGGGGAGGCTCCTGGAACCGCCACACCACCAGCAGGCCGACCGCCGTCATCGCGACCAGCAGGCCGATCGCCGGCGCCCAGCCGAACTGGTCGTAGACCAGGACGCAGGCGCCGCCGCCGAGCAGGTTGCCGAGGTAGCTCGCCGCTACCTGGATGCCGTTGCCGGTTCCCCGGGCCGAGTCGGCCAGCATCCGGACCGCGACGGCGTCCACGGCGATGTCCTGGGTGGCCGAGAAGAACACGTACGCGGCGCAGATCGCGACGATCGGGCCGAGCGCGTCGGCCGGACTGGCGAAGGGCAGCAACGCCAGCAGGGCGAGCACCAGAGCGGTCTGGAGTACGAGCAACCAGGAGCGGTAGTGGCCGCGGTGCCGTGAGCCGTACCGGTCGAGGATCGGTGCCCAGAGGAACTTGACGGGCCAGATCAGACCGACGATCTGCAACAGCGCCAACGTGTCCAGCGAGGTGCCACCGTCGCGCAGGATGGCGGTGAGCCCGACGGTGATGAAGCCGACGCCGAGGTACTGGGTGACGTACAGCGCGGTCAGGGTGCCGAGGCGGCCCTTCATGCCGCTTTCCAGTAGCCGAGAGAGGTCAACCTGTCCTTGTCGACGCCCAACGTCTTGCGGAGGTGTCGGGTGATGCCCCGGGTGGTTGCCGCCTCGCAGGCCACCCAGTAGTGGCCCGCGCCGCTGGTCGGCAGGGCCGCGCAGACCGTGTCGACGAGGTGCTGACCCTCGTCGCGCCGCGGCACCCAGGTGATGTCGTGGTGCGCCCGGGCCCGCAGCGTGAGTGCCTTCTCGCCCTCGTGGGCGTACTCCAGCCACACCGTCGCCGGGATGTCGGCACCGGCGTCGAGCAGGCTGTTCACCGCGGGCAGCGAGGCCGCGTCACCGACCAGGTAGAGGTGCTCGGGCGCGGGGTCGGGCAGCTCGAAGGCGCTGCCCTGCACTGTCGCGCTGATGGTGTCGCCGACAGTGGCTGTGGTGGCCCAGCGGGCGGCGCAGCCGTCGTGGATGGCGAATTCGAGGGTGAATCGGCCGGTGGCCGGGTCGGGGTCAACCAGCGTGTACGCGCGTTGGTGGGCTCGGCCGTCGTTGTCGAACCACAGCCTGATCCACATCGTGGGGTGCACCCCGCACGCCTCCAGCAGGCCGCCCCCGTCCAGGAGGAGTCGCTGGTAGTGCCCGTCGACTGACTCGGTGCCCAGGACGGTCAACTGAAAGTCCCGCCCTCCCATGGCCTTGAGGACCAGGGCCTCCCAGTTCCGTTTCACGCACCCCTCCAGGTAAGGTCATCCTTGGTTAGGGGAGGTTAACCTAAGTTGCGCCCCGGATGGAACAGAGGACAGCGCCCGATGACGTACCAGGAGAAGATCGTCGGTCTCGGCGAGCTGTCGTTGGTGACAGTCGACCCGGATCGGGACGCCGCACTCCTGCACGGTTGGGTGACCATGCCCCGCAACTCCTTCTGGGGCATGGGTTCGCACACCCTCGACGAGGTACGCGAGATCTACGCCTTTGTGGACAGTCTGCCAACGCACCACGCGTACCTGATCACGGTCGACGGGGAGCCGGTCGGCCTCTTCCAGAGTTATCAGCCCGAGGCGGACCCGGTCGGCGAGCGCTACCCCGTCCAGCCCGGCGATGTGGGGATGCACCTGCTGCTCAGCCCCGACCGACGCCTCGCCCGCAGCCTCACCAACGCGGCCGGCCCGGCCATCGCCCGCTTCCTGTTCCGCGACCCGGCCGCGCAGCGCATCGTTGTGGAACCGGACGTCCGCAACCACCTCGCCCTGCGCCGACTGGAGATCGAGGGCTTCACCTTCGACTCCGAGATCGACATGCCGGACAAGCGGGCCCAGCTCGCGTTCCTGACCCGCGCCCGGTTCGCGGAGAGGCACCCGACGCCGGCCTGACCACCGGCCGTCAGCCGTTGGCGTTCCAGAAGCCGACGAGGGTCGCGGTCCACCAGGCGAGCTGCGAGATCGTGGCGGCGGCGACACCGGGCAGCAGGGCGGACCACTGTGGGCGGCCCTGCACCGCCACGAGTCGATCCCGGACCCGGCCGAGGAACAGCCCGTTGATGCCGACCACCAGCACCGCGAGCAACTTGACCCAGACCAGCCCGGACGAAGTGTCCGGTCCGAGGGCGGCCCCACTGGCGAGCAGACCCACCAGACCCAGCCAGATGAGCAGGTGCGCGCCACGGGCGGCGGTCAGCACGGTGCCGAGCGGTTCCCGGCGCAGCAGCCAGCGAAGGCTGAACCAGTCCACCGTCAGCACCGCGCCGAAACCCACCACCAGGCAGGTCAGGTGGCAGAAGAGGGCGACCATCCGCGCACCCGGCGAGAGGGTGACGTGCGGCGCGACCAGGATCGGGATCAGCCACCCGATGCTGACCGTCAGGACCGAGGCGACGATGGTGGCCCGGCCGGCGGCGCGCCGGTGGCCACCGCGCCAGCCGGCAACCGGCATCGGGGCGACCGCCTCGGGCAGGGACGCGCTGCGGGTCCGGTGCGTCGCGCGCCGCACCGGGCGGACGGCGTCCGACGCGACGGCACGGTGGGCGGGACGGGACACCCGGGACTGTGGGTGGACGTCGACGTGCAGGTCAGACGTCCGCATCGGCCGGACCTCCGGGCCGCATGCTCAGCCGCCCGGTGCGGCGGTGGGCGCGCCGGGTCGGTTGTCCAGCGTGTTCAGCTCGGCGGCCCGCGCCTGTTGGATCCGGCCGGCGAGCGCCTTCAGCTCCGGGCTTCCCCCGGCGGTCTGCTCGCCCCGGCACAGCACCACTGTCTGCGCGAGATGCGCCCGGATCAGACCGGCCGCCCGGGACGACACGTCCGTGTCGGATGCGGCACGTAGCTCGGCGAGGCTGGCCTGGGTGACCATGCCGGGCATCTGATGCCCCTCGTGGATGTTCAGCTCCGGCACGTTGCCCGCGGCCAGGAGCCCCCGCAGGTCCCGCAACTCTGCCTGATGAGCCTTCCGGACCTCGCCGAGGAGGGCCCGCAACGACGGATCCGCCGGGCGGGTGTCGAGCTGGTCGATCAGCGCGAGAGCGCCCTCGTTCATCGGAATCAACAGTTGGATGAAGGCGTCGTCGGTGCCGTTGAGCACCACCCGGGCGGTCGGTGCCGCAGCGGCCGACGACGCTGCCACCGTCGACGCTGCTGGTGCCTGGTTGGTGCGGCCCCAGCCCTGGCTGAGCCCGACGGCCACCGCCGTGGCGACCAGGGTCGCGACGACGCCGATCAGCCGCCCGGCCCGTACGCGAAAGCCTCGGCGCTCCGCCATGCTCTGCTCGTCCATCCGTTCGTCGGTGCTCAACGGGCGGCTTGGAACGCGCGGCCGACCACTGTCGCCTCGGCCCCGTCGCTGAACAGTCCGGACCGGTCCTTGTCCGTGGCGGGTAGCCCGAACCAGGCGTAGCGCTGTAGGTAGGGCAGTTGACCGAGCATGGCGGTGGCCGCGGTGAGGAAGGCCGCCTGCTGCTGCTGACTGGGGAACTGCGAACCGCCCCCGGCGAAGCGGATCAGCGCGAACTCGGTCAGCCAGATCGGCTTCCGGTACCGCTGGTAGACGGCCTGGAGATACTGCCGGAGTTGGGCCACGGCGGTGGCGGTCGTGAAGTCGGCGCCGAACCAGTGCAGCGTGATGAAGTCCACCCGGTGGCCGCGGGCCTGGGCGCCGGTCATGAACCTGTCCAGCCAACCCTGCGGGTCCGGCCCACCCCAGGCGACCGCAGGGCTGCCCAGCTTGCTGCCCGTCGCCATCAGCTGCGGCCACAGCTCCAACGCCTGCTCGACGGTCATGTTCGCCTGCTCGGGCATGTCCGGCTCGTTGAAGGTGAGCAGGTACGGCCCGGCGGCCCTGGCCCGGGCCAGCTCCGCGGCGGTGACGTTCTCCGCGCTGCGGATCATCGGCACGAACGTCGCACCGCGCGGCGTGCTGATCCCCGGGTGCTGGGTGCCCCAGGTGTAGTACCAGCCGGCCTTGGAGTTCGCCAACGCCTGACTCGCCCCGGCGAAGTTCCACACCCCGACACCCTTGCGGGCGGAGCTGACCGCCGGCGCTACCGGAGTCTTCGACGAGGGGCGTGCGCTCGGCGAGGGCGCGACGCTCGGGGTGGCGGCGGCGGTGGGCGCGGCGGACGGCGGCGCCGCCCACGAGGGCGCGGACGGGTCGTCCGGCTGGATCACCACCGCCATGGTGATGGCCAGGACGGCGGCGGCCACACCGGCGGCGAGGGACGGCACGAGGCCACGGGGCCGGTTCACCGCGAGGTCGACGACGCTCGGGCCGCCGCCCGCGTCCGTGGGCACCGTGCCGGGTGCCGTCGGTCCGGCGGCGGGTGCGGTAGTCGGGCCGGGCGGCGGGACTGCCTGCGCGGCGGCTGCCGGGGCGGCAGCGCTCGGCAGCTGGGCGCCGAGACCCGCCGGCAGCGGCAGCAACGGCATGCCGGCGAGCAGTCGATCGATCGGCAGGAGGGTGTTTCCCAGCCGTCCGCAGAACGCGCAGTCACGGACGTGTCGAGCCAGTCGCTTGCGCCACAGCGAGCTGGGCGTGCCGTCCCACTCGGCGGTCACGGCGCCCAGGTCCGGGCAGCCGGGGCGGGCGCGAAGCGCGCGTACGACGCCCCGGGCGCTCTGAATCTGCTCCTTCATCCGGTGGATCCGCACCGCGACGTGCCCGGGCGACAACCCGAGCGCGTCGGCGACCTCGTTCCGGTCGATCTCGCCGGTCTCCTCCAGCCACCACAGCGAGAGCAGTTCCTGGTCGTCCGGGTCGAGCCAACGGGTCGCCTCGGCGACCTCGCGTCGTTGGTCGGTGAGGCCGAGCCGGAGGATGGTCATCCCCGCGAAGTCGGAGGCGGGGTCGGGCACGTTGTGGATCGCGTCCAGCCCGGCATCCCGGTTGAGCGCGACACGTCGGCGCGTCTCCCAGTCACGCACCTGGCGGATGGTGATCGCCACCAGCCAGGACCGGTATGCCGCCGGATCGTTGAGCGCGGGCAGGTACCGGATCACCCGTACCAACGTCTCCTGGACCACGTCGTCGACGTCGGCGTGCCCGCGCAGCGCACGCCCGACGATGTTGTAGACCAGCGGGAGCGAGGCCGCGACGACGTCGTCGAGTGCGCGCTGGTCGCCCTGCCGGGCCGCGACGACCAACCCGACATCGGGCAGTGCTCGACCGGCTGACGACATGGGTCTCACTCCTTTGGTGCTCATCCGCGCGGCGCCCACGCTGGTTGTGCTGACCGCCCTCAAGATCGGAGACTCGCGGCAGCGGGTGGGATTACAGAATTCCCGGGCGGTCGGTCCGCCACAAGCGAGGCGGGTCCGTCGGCGGCGCATATGTGTCGGCGGCGGCGGGTATGGTGCGGGGTGTCGGTGTCGCCGGGCGCTCGCCCGTGCAACAGGACACCAGCATTCGGGCGCCAGCGTGTGCGCCGAAGCGTCACCAGGTCGCACGGCCGATGTTGCCGAGGCCCCAGACGCACCCCTTTCAAAGAGACAGGATCTCTGCATGACATCGAACGACAACGGTCGACCCGCACTGTTCCTCGCCACGTCGCACGGTGACGTGCTGGACGGACCGGCGGTGACCTTCGACAGCAGCGAGGAGGCCATGCGGCGACTGCGCCACCCGTTCGCGGTGGAGCCCGCCCAGACAGCCTCGGCTGCTGTCGACGCCCCCGCCCAGCGCGGCTGAGCTGGGGCGCAACCCCTTCTCCGGACGGCCTAGACCTGCCCCGATTCATACTTTCGGCTAGTAATCAGTCGGACGTTCGGGTAGGGTCGCTTCATCACGTGAAAGACATGACGCGGTGGCCAGGCCCGTGATCGTGGTGTTGCGACAGCGCGCTCCTGCCCGCAGGTGCGCCCCCGGCGACAAGCCGGTTCGGAGATCCTTCCGGTCGATCCGATCGACGGGCGAACGCCGGAGGGACCACCCATGTCCACGATCGTCGAGTACGCCACCGCCACCGCCGAGAGCGCCACGAGCACCCGGGTCGGCCAGCGCAACAGGGACCAGAGCCCGGAGGACCTCCTCGCCGCCCTGGCGGCGACCTCGCCGCACGACCCCCGGCGCCCGGCGCTGCGGGAGCGCACCATCGAAGCGTGGCTGCCGCTCGCCCGGCACCTGGCGCGCCGCTACAGCGGACGCGGCGCCCCCGACGACGACCTGGCCCAGACCGCCTCGGTGGGGCTCATCAAGGCCGTCGACAACTTCGACCACAGCCGGGGGATCGACTTCAGCGGGTACGCCATCCCCACCATCATCGGCGAGATCAAGCGGTACTTCCGGGATCGCACCTGGGCGGTGCGGGTGCCCCGCCGCCTGCAGGAGCTACGCCTGTCGATCAGCGCGGCCAACGGCGTCCTGACCCAGAGCCTCGGCCGCCTGCCCACGGTGGCTGACATCGCCACCTACCTCGACGTGTCCGAGGAGACGGTCCTGGAAGGGCTGGAAGGCGCGCGTGCCTACCGGGCCACGTCGCTGTCCACCCCGATCGGGACCGACGGCAGCCGGGAGCTCGGCGACACCCTCGGCGACGACGACCACGAGATCGACCTCGTCGAGATCCGCGTCGCCCTCGGCCCGGCTCTCGCGACGCTGCCGGAACGCGAGCGCGAGATCCTCAGCCTGCGCTTCCACGGCAATCTGACCCAGGCCCAGATCGCCGATCGGATCGGCGTGTCACAGATGCACGTGTCCCGGCTGATCACCCGCTCACTGGCCACACTGCGTCACCAGCTCAGCGACGACATCGCCGCCTGAGCCGGTTCACAGTTGGACGACGTGACCCACCCGTGGCGGCGTACGACCGGCGAGGACGTCGAGCCACGCGTGCTGGAGGGCCGCCGGCCCGGCACCCACCCGAACGTCGAGCCACTGGCTCACGACGGCGGCGAAGCGTTGCCACGCCTCGGTGAACCGCTGGTCGAGCCCGTCGCGACCCCAGTCGTGGCTGCGCTTGCGCATCTGCACCGGTGCGAAGAACACCTCCTCGGCGGCGTCGGCGTTGGGCATCTGGTTGGTGAGCCCGACCGCGATGTCCCGGACGAGCCGGTCGCCGAGACGTCGACGCAGGGCGGCGCGGGTCGAGGGCGCGCCGGACAGGTCGAGGTAGACGCTCGGGACCACGTCGAGGGAGTCGATGTCGTCGTACGACACGACCTCGTCGTAGCAGCCGAGCGACCGGGTGAACGCCAGGTTGCCCGGTGAGGTGAGACCGACCAGGCGCGGCCCGCGCCGGTGCAGCTCGAACGCGGCGGCGTACGCGGTCTTGCTCGACGCCGACGACACCAGCAGCGCCTCGGCACCGTAGAAGTCGTTGTCGACGACCTGGTCGGCCAGCATGAACGAGGTGAAGAACAGCGGCCGGAACAGGATCAGCAGGTCCTCCTGGTCGCGCTGGTACGCCGGGTCGCCGGTGGTCGACCGGTACGCGTTGTACGGCGACGGCAGCTCGGCCCGGTGCGGGCTCGCCTCGCGGAACCCGGACGCGTCCACCCGGTCCGGCCGCACCACGAGGTGACCGGCGGGCGGGAGGTAGCCGTAGACCCGTTGCCCCACCTCGACACCGGCCACCGCCGAGGCGACCACCTCGGCGAAGCCCCAGAGCGGCGGCAGACCCCACTGCGGCCCGAGGCCCTGGGCCGCCGGTGGGAAGAACTGCCAGTACCGCATCGAGTCGCCGAGCACCGCGTAGGTCACGTTGTTGGCGGTGAGGCCGACGCGGTCCACGCGCAGCAGCGCCTCGCCGTCGGACGGGACAGGGGTGGAGCCATCGACGAGCGTGGTCTGCCCGAGGTCGTCACGCGCCACGGCGAAGGTCCATGAGTCAGCCATGAGGTGACGCTAGACAGCCCCGCAATCGGAGACAAGTGCACTGCGAGTGCAAAATCCCACTGCGCGAGGGGTCAGGGTCTGAGCGCGGCAAGGTCGCGGAGGTGCGCGAGCGGCAGGTGCGGTGGCCGCCACTCCAGGAAGAGGGCCGTCGCGTCGTCCTCGAGCTGGTCATCCTGGTAGCCGACGACCGCGCGGACCAGGCGACGCATCGTCTCCGGGCTGGGCAATCCGTCGTTCAGGGCACGGTTGACGAAGTCGACGAGCCGGTCCACCCCGAACTGCTCCCCCTGGGCGCTACGGGCGTCGGTGATGCCGTCGGTGTAGGCGAGGATGCGGTCGCCCGGGTGCAGATTCTCCACGTGCACCCGCGGTCGGCGGGGTGACATGTGGCCCAGGCCGAGCGGCAACGCGGTCGGCCCGGGTAGTTCCCGAACGGCCTTGCCGTCACGCAGCAACATCGCACCGGGATGCCCCGCGTTGATCATGCTGAGCCGGCCGGTCTGGCGGTCCAACTCGATGAGCAGCCCGGTAGCGAAGAAGTTCGGGTGCTCGGAGCGCACCCACCGGTCGATGCTGATCGCCGTGTCGACCAGGTCGAGACCACACCGACGGGCATTGCGGTACGCGCTGACCACGAGCGAGGCCAGGGTGCTCGCCTTGATGCCGTGCCCGCAGGTGTCGAAGAGCCCGACGCTGAGCACGTCGTCGTTCAACGCGTAGTCGAAGATGTCGCCGCCGACGTCGTAGCACGGTTCGAGGATGGCGGTGACCACCAGGTCGTCGGTGGCGAAGGTCAGCGGCGGGAGCAGGCCCCACACGATCTCGGCAGCGACCTGCATCGGCATCCGCCGCCGCATCCGCTCGACCACGTCACCGTAGAGCCGGCGGTTCATCAGGATCTGGGCGACGTTGACCGCCACCTCCCAGGCTGGAGCGTCCATCGCCTCGTCGGCGGCGGCCGGCGAGACGACTTCCAGTACGCCCATCCGCTCACAGCCGAGAAGCAGTGGCACCCACAGCCGGTCCGGGTTGTCGGGCGCGCGCTGGATGTCGAGGGTGGTGAAGGCCCGGCCGGCGAGCGTCGTCTCGAGCGGCAGCTGGTCCCGGTCGGCACCCGCGCCGAGCAGCGGCACGAGGAGAGTCTGCGTGTAGTCGGCCAGATAGATCACGATCTCGCTGGCATCGATCTCGGGCGCCGCTCGGGCAACCAACTGCGACACCTCGTCCGGGCCACCTCGGGGCGCGTTGAGCTGCAACCAACGGACCACCTCGCCGATGTCGGCCACGCTCCACCTCCCCCTGTCCTCCCCGGTAACAGGAGCACGTAGTGCGAGCGTGAGGCTACCTCGCCCGCCGCGCACCCGGTGTGCACGAGTGGCGTACGCCCCAGGGCGCGTCGGGACGACCGAGCCGCCGGCGGCCCGCCGCACCAGCGCCCTGGGCGGGCCGGAGGTCAGGGCTCCAGCACCACCTTGCCGGCCCGGCTGCGGTTCTCGGCGAACACCAGTGCTGCGGAAACCTCGCTGAGCGGGTAGCGGGCGGCGATCTGCGGCACGATCACTCCCTGCCGCAGCAGGTCGAGCACGATGCCGAGGTCGGTACGCAGGCGACGGCGGAACGCGGCGCGCCGGGTGAGCTGGCCGGCCCAGAAGTTGTAGAAGCCGGCGCGGTGGCCGTTGGGCAGCGCGTTCCAGGTGTAGAGGCGGGCCAGCAGCTTCACGAAGACCCACGCGACCGACTGCCCGGTGCCGACGGCGGCGGCGTTGCCGTAGACGACCAACGTGCCGCCGGGGGCGAGCAGGGCGTACGACGTGCGTACGCCCGGGCCGGCGACCGGGTCGAAGACGGCGTCGACCCCGCCCGGCGACAGTTCGCGGACCCGCGCGGCCATGTCCGGGTCGCGGTAGTCGAGCGGTTCGACGCCGAGTTCGCGCAGCCCGGCGTGGTGCCGTTCGGCGGCGGTGCCGATGACCCGCAGGCCGAGGTGTCGGCCGAGTTGGACGAGCACGCTCCCGACGCCGCCGTTCGCGCCGTGCACGAGGATGTTCTGTCCGGCCGTCAGGTTGGCGTCCCGCAGCATCTGCCAGGCGGTCACCCCGTTGACGACGACGGTCTCGGCCGCGGCGGGGTCCAGACCCGCGGGCACCGGGGCCAGGGCGTCGATGTCGACAAGCGCGTGCGTGGCCCAGGCACCGGTCTTGGTGACCGCCGCCACCCGGGTGCCGACCAGCGCGTCGTCGCCGCCGGGGCCGACCGCCCGCACCGTGCCGACCAGGTCGTAGCCGGGCACGAACGGAAACTTCGGCTGGCCGGGGTAGAGCGCGTGGCGCATCTGCTGCTCGGCGAACGAGATGCCGGTTGCCTCTACCTGGACGAGCGCCTGCCCCCGGGCGGGGACGGGCATCGCGCGTCGGTGCAGCAGGAGGCCGTCAGGCTCCACCACGCCGGGCAGTACCACTTCGGTGATCGTGTCGGTGGTCGTCATCGGATTCTCCTTGTTTGTAAGTGTGCACTCACACACTTGTCTGGTCAAAAGATTGGGCCGCCGAGGCGGCCCAGCATCGGGGGTCGGTCAGGGGTGGCGGATACCGGCGGTCAGGGCGCGAGCCCAGGGCTCCGGGACCTCCTCCAGGCCGGCCGTCACGATCAGGTGGCACAACTGGCCGTACGCGAAGAACTGCTGCACCTGCGCGTCGCTGGCCCGGGCCCGACTCTGCACGAAGGTCGCGACCCGCCGGTAGCCGGCCCGCACCGCCTCGGCGACCTCTGGGATGTCCGTGACGGCCTGTGCCTGCACCTGGAAGAGCAGCAGGTCGCGATCGGCGATCAGCTCCGCATAGGCATCGCCCATGGCGTCGAGGATCTCCTCCGGGCTGCCACCCACGGCGCGCTCCGCGCCCGCCTCGATCGCGTCGGCGATCCGGTCGAAACACGCCCCGGCCGCCGCCACGAACAAGCCGAGCTTCCCGGAGAAGAGTCGGAAGACGTACGCCTCGGAGATGCCGGCGGCCGCAGCCACGGCGGTGACCGGGGTGGCGTGGAAGCCGGCGCGCGCGAACACCGACACCGCGGTGTTCAGGACTGTGACCCGGCGGGCCTCGGCGGTGGATCGCATCTTTGTAAGTGTGCACTCACAAACAAGTGTCGTCAAGTCCGTCGCTACGAGCACATCCCCACGCAGGCGGCCCGCAGCGGCCATGACCGGCTCACTCCAGCGGATAGAGACGGGCCGGGTCGCCGGGTCGGAGGCTGTCCGGCACGTCGTCCGCACTGCTGACGGCGATCGAGCCGAGCAGCGCCAACGAGCGGGCGGACTCCGTACCGGGCTCGGCGTGGTAGATCACCAGCAGCTGCCCGTCGGCGCCCGCCACGGCGAGCTTGTCGCAGTACAGGTCGAGGTCGCCCACCTCGGGGTGGTGCAGCCGGCTGACGACGCCCTCCCGCCGACGCACCTCGTGGCGCGCCCACAACTGCCGGAAGCAGTCGCTCTTGAGGGACAACTCCCCCACCAGCGCCGTCAACCGTGGGTCGTCGGTGGCCCCGCCCGAGTCGGCACGCATCTGCCCCACCACGCTCTGCATCGCCTGCCGCCAGTCGCGGAACAGCTCCCGCTCGGCCTCGTCCAGGAACACCGCGCGGAGTCGGTTGGCACCCGGGGCCAAATTCGGCGACAGCGCCCTCGCCATCGGGTTCGAGGCCAGGATGTCGAGGTAGCGATTCTGCACGAAGGCCGGCATGGAGAGCTGCCGCAGCAGGTGCAGGATGCTGGCCGGCACCCGCTCGGCGGCCGGTCGGGCCGCCCGCCGCGACCGCGCCCGGCTCAACCCGATCATGTACGCGGTCGCCTCCGGATCCAGCCGCAACACCCCGGCGAGGGCATCGAGGACCTGCACCGAGGGGTGCCGCTCGCGACCCTGCTCCAGTCGGAGGTAGTAGTCGGCGCTGATGCCGGCCAGCATCGCCACCTCCTCGCGCCGCAGCCCCGGCACCCGGCGCAGGCCCACCCCCGGGCCGAGCCCGACGTCCTCGGGGCGGGTCTGCTCCCGGCGGGCGCGCAGGAAGTCGCCGAGCGGGTTCGTTGCGTCCATGCCACCGACGGTAGATCGCCGGGCGGCCCGGTGACTGGCTGTGTCACTACCAGGAACAGCTCGCCCTGCCGCCCCAGCCACTCCCGGCGGACAGTCGTCGAAGGGCCGGATCCGTTCGGCCACGGATGTCATCACTACTACTGACAAGAGGATGAGATGAGCGAGAACCTTCCCGGCGGTGCCCTCACCCCCGCCGACGGCCTCACCCTGAGCCGGATGGGCTACGGGGCGATGCAGTTGGCCGGCCCGGGTGTCTTCGGCCCGCCCCGCGACCGCGAGCAGGCGCTCGCCGTGCTCCGCGAGGCCGTCGACCTGGGCGTCCGACACATCGACACCAGCGACTTCTACGGGCCCGTCGTGGTCAACGAGCTGATCCGCGAGGCGCTTCACCCGTACCCCCAGGGTTTGCACCTGGTCACCAAGGTCGGCGCGCGCCGCGGCGCCGACCGCTCCTGGATCCCGGCCCTGGAGCCGGACGACCTCAAGGCCCAGGTACGGGAGAACCTCCAGCATCTCGGCCTGGACGTCCTCGACGTGGTCAACCTGCGGGTGGGCGTGGCGGAGGGCACCGGCGACGCGCCCCTCGGTGCGCAGTTCGCCGCCCTGGCGGAGCTGCGCCAGGAGGGCCTGATCCGGCACCTCGGGCTCAGCAACGTGACGCTCGACCAGCTCGACGAGGCCCAGGCCATCGCGCCGGTGGTCACCGTGCAGAACCTCTACAACCTCGCCAACCGCCGGGACGACGCAGTGGTCGACAGGTGCGCGGCGGAGAACATCGCGTTCGCGGCGTTCTTCCCGCTCGGCGGGTTCACGCCGTTGCAGTCCGACACGCTCGACGGCGTGGCCGCCCGACTGGGCGCCTCACCTCAGCAGGTCGCCCTCGCCTGGCTGCTTCAGCGGTCTCCCACCACCGTCCTGATCCCCGGCACCTCCAGCCTGGCGCACCTGCGGGACAACATGGCGGCGGCCGACCTGAAACTGCCGACCGACGCCATCGAGGAACTGGACGCGCTCGCCGCCTAGCGTTCGTGCGGCTCAGTGCTGGTGCGGCCGGTTTCGGATCACTGTGAGCGCCAGCACCGCGGTGACGAGGAAGACGATGCCGGTGACCCGCAGCCCGGCCTGGACACCGGAGGTCAGTGCCTCCGCGATCGCCGCCCGGACCGGGTCGGGCAGGGGTTGGCCGCCGTTGGCGCCGGAGGCCACCGCCGCCCGCACGGCGGTACGGGTGGGTTCGTCGATCTGGTGCGCGGCGAGCCGGCCCGGCAGGTCGGCCACCATCGTGGTGGTGAGGAGCGTGCCGAGCAGGGACGAGCCGAGCACCGAGCCGACCTGGCGGGCGGCGTTCACCGCGCCGGAGGCCATACCGGCCTGGGCGGGCGCGACGCTGGCCAACGCCGCCGCCGTCGCCGGGGCCACCACCAGACCGGTGGCCGCGCCGAACAACGCGAACAGCGCCCAGCGGTCACCGAACGACGTGGTCGGCCCCTGGTTGGCCAGCGCGAAGCTGGCCACCGCAGCGAGGACCAGGCCGAGGGTCAACGGCGCCTTGAATCCGGTACGGCGGATCGCGCGCCCGGCACCGAAGGCGACCAGCACGTACGCGCCGAAGAGCACCAGCATGCGCCAGCCGGTGTCCAGCGGGCTGAGTTCCTGGGCACGTTCGTGGAAGAGAACCAGCAGGATCGCCACGCCGGTGAAGCCGAACAGCGACACCGCGCCGACGACCATGACGGCGCTGAACGACGCGGACCGGAACAGCCGCACGTCGAGCATCGGCGCACTGGTCCGCAGCTCGACCAGCACGAACGCGACAAGTGCGACGACCGCGACGACCCAGGCCGTCGACACCACCGGGTCGGTGTAGCCAACCTTGCCGCCCTGGATCAGCGCGTAGACGGCGGCCGCGATGGCGACGGTACCCAGCAGCAGGCCGGGCACGTCGAGTCGGGCGGGGCTCGGCCGCGACTCGACCACCCCGACGATGGCGACGACGAGGGTGACCAGACCCAGCGCGATCGTCGACAGGTAGACGCTGTGCCACTGGTAGTGCCGCAGCAGGAAGCCGGCGATGAGTGGGCCGATCGCCAGGCCGATGCCGGACGCCGCCGACCAGGCGGTGATGACCTCGGTCCGTCGGTGCGGATCGGTGAACGTCGCGCCGAGGATCGCCAGGCTGTTCGGCAGGATCAGCGCCCCGCCGAGGCCGGCGACCAACTGCCCGACGATCACCCACCCGACGGTCGGAGCCTCAGCCACGACGGCTGCGCCGACGATCATCGCGACGACCCCGGCACCGAACATGCGCTTACGCCCGTAGCGGCTGCCCAGGGTGGCCGCGGACAGCACGACGCTCGCCACCATCAGGGTGTAGGCGCTGGGGATCCAGACCAGAGTGGTGGGGTCGACCCGCAGGTCCCGCTGGATCGTGGTCAACGCGGAGACCGTCGCGGTGATCTGCAGGAACGTGATCATCGCGCCCAGGCACATGGCGATCAGGGTCACCGGGCGGGAGCCGCGCAAGGACGAGCGGGTATAGGCGGCCGACCCGGGAGCCGCCGGCCCCGATGGGATCTTCCCGGGCGGGCTCGCTCCGGGCGGGCTCGCTCCGGGCGGGCTCGCTCCGGGTGGGGTCGGGGCCGTGGCGCTGGTGGTCACTGAAGATCCTTCAGGCTGGGGTCTGACTTGCGTATGCTGAAGTCAGCGCGGCCCAGTTAAGCACCTGGCTAGCCTTCATGCAAGTCAGGTAGGCTGGTGGGCATGGAGGACCTACGAGGCGATCGCGATTCCTGGACGAGCGAGAACTGCTCGGTAGCCCGGGCGATGGACATCGTGGGCAGCAGGTCAACGGTCCTGATCATGCGCGAGGCCCTGCTCGGCACGCGCCGCTTCGATGACTTCGTCCGCCGGGTCGGCGTCGGCGAACCCGCCATGGCCGCCCGCCTCAAGGAAATGGTCGCCGCGGAACTGCTCGAACGAATTCCCTACCGGGAGCCCGGGCAGCGCACCCGCCACGAGTACCAACTCACCCGCAAGGGCCGCGACCTCCTGCCCGTCATCACCGCACTGCGCAACTGGGGCGACACCTGGGCCGCCACCGACACTGGCCCGTCCGTCGTCGCCACCCACCACGACTGCGGCGAACCGATCCGCGCAGTGCTCCGCTGCGCCGCCGGCCACGAGATCGCCGACGGCGACATCGACATCATCGCCGGCCCAGGCCTCGTCCGGCGCGACTGACCACAGCGTGGCCGAACCAGCGCTACCCTTTTCCCGGCGCAGGCCTTTCGCTGGCTGCGCTCACCAGCGCCCCTCGCGGCACCTCGGCCCGGCCGACAGCCGCGAGCCGAGACGGCGCAGCACGGGCGCAGCACGGGCGCAGCACGGGCGCAGCACGGGCGCAGCACGGGCGCAGCTTCCTCAACTGAACGAGCCTGATCCGCCTCGGTCGCGGAGCAACCGTGATCAGCATCGAGCCCCGAGAACGCATCGATCATGGCCGACCAAAGATGTCGTACACCTGTTCTAGTCTCGGGTCATGGTCGAGGAGTTGGCGCAGGCAGACGACGCGATCTCCGCCTGCGTCGACGCCCCCGCCTGGCCACTCCCGGAACACGATCTGATCGCCGCACTCGACGCCGCGCACCGCCTCCAGCAACGCCTGGCCGCCGTCACCCTCACCCTGATCCGCGAGATCGACGCCCGCGGCACCGCCCGCACCCAAGGAGCCTCCACCACCGCAGTCTGGCTCCGCGAACGACTCCGGCTGACCGTTCCCGCCGCCCACCGGCTCGTCGACCTCGCCACCGCCTTGGACACCGGCAGCCCCGGCATCCGACAAGCGCTCGCCGACGGACACATCACCCTCGACCAGGCCCGGGTCATCGCCGACACCGCCACCACCGTGCACGCCACCGCCGGCACGCAAGCCGCCGACAAAGCCGTCACCCTGCTCACCGACTGGGCCACACAATTCGACCCCACCCTGCTGCGCAAACTCGGCACCCGCATCCTCGACCACGTCGCCCCCGACCTCGCCGACGCCGCCGCCCAAGCAGCACTCGACGCCGAAGCCGCCCGCGCCGCCCGCGACCGCCACCTCACCCTCTCCGAACAGACCGACGGCCGCCTGCGACTCACCGGCACCCTCGACGCCGAAACCGCCGCCCTGCTCCGCGCCGCCATCGACCCACTGACCGCCCCATCCGGACCGGACGACTCGCGGTCCCCCGGGCAACGCCGCCACGACGCCCTCACCGAGGTCTGCCGACTCGCCCTTCGGACCGGCGAACTCCCCGAACACGGCGGCGACCCCGCCCAGATCGTCGTCACCACCAGCTACGACGCGCTGACCCGGCAACTGAGCAGCGGCACCCTCGACACCGGCCTGCCCCTCACCCCGCAAACAGTGCGCCGCCTCGCCTGCGACGCCACCATCCTGCCCGCCGTCCTCGGCGGCACCAGTCAGATCCTCGACGTCGGACGACAACGCCGACTCATCACCGGCCCACTGCGCCGCGCCCTCGTGCTCCGCGACCGCGGCTGCGCCTTCCCCGGCTGCGACCGACCACCCCGCTGGTGCGACGCCCACCACATCCACCACTGGGCCGACGGCGGCCCCACCAGCCTGGCCAACGCCGTCCTACTCTGCGGCCACCACCACCGACACCTGCACCACAGCGACTGGACCATCCAACTCAACGGCCACGGCCACCCCGAATTCATCCCACCCGCCTGGCTCGACCCCGAACAACTCCCCCGCCGCAACCACTACCACCGACGCACATAGGAGGAGCCCGCCAGCCAACGCCGACCGGCCGGTGAGCGCGCGGCCGACCTGCTCGGTTAACGCAGGCGCTCAAGCCGGGTCACCAATCCGCCTGCGGTCTCGGGCAAGGGCGCTACTCCCGGTGGCCAGGCCCGTAAACCGACGCCCCGCTCCGCCTGCTCGACAGCGCGGACCGGCAGGTCCTGGAACCCGGCGAGTCGGCTGCGGTCCGCGCGTACGTTGTGGCGTGGTTCAGGTTGCTGCCGTCGCACCAGGGGTGGACGAGGTCAGACAAAGCCACGTCGCGCACCGTCCGAACAGGACCATTGAGGCAGATGGCAGACGGCGTCGCGCCCGACCAAATGGCACAGATCCCCCAGGTCGGCGCTTCCAAATGACGCGCAAAGTACCCGTTGTGTTACGAGCTTGTTTCCAAGATGACAGGCAGGTTACGGGTGCTTCTCGATGATCGGTACCGATCCTAGGTTTCGGCCACCGTCATCAGTCGTGGCGGCCGGCACCGAACGTGGAGGCAACGACGTGCCACAACCGAACGCACATCGGACCGGACGGGCCAGGTACGGGGTCAGCATGCTGGCCGCCGTTGCGCTGACCGCGGCCGGCCTGACCGGCCTGCCCGCCAGCGCCAGCGCCACCGCCGCGCCGGCCGGCAGTGGGCCGACCGCCCGCTATCTCGTCCAGCTCGCCGAGGAGCCGCTGGCCACCTACACCGGCGGGGTTCCCGGGATCGCGGCCACCAAGCCGGCCGACGGGGCCAAGCTGAACCGCACGTCCGGGAACGCCAACGCGTACCGGAATCACCTGCGCCAGCAGCGTAAGTCGGTGCTGGACCACGTCGGCGTGCCAGCCGACCGCACCCGCGTCACCATGGAGACCGCGTTCAACGGCTTCGCCGCCGACCTCACCGGGCCACAGGCGGCCCGGCTGCGCGCCACCACCGGTGTGCGAGCGGTGTACAAGAGCCAGAAGGTGCACGCCACCACCTCACACACCCCCGACTACCTGGGCCTGACCGGCAAGGGCGGGGTGTGGAACAAGGAGTTCGGTGGAGACTCCCACGCTGGTGAGGGCGTCATCATCGGGGTCATCGACAGCGGCTACTGGCCGGAGAGCGCGAGCTTCGCGCCGCTGCCCAGCCCGCGCCCCGACCAGGCCGTCATCGACGCCAAGTGGAAGGGCACCTGCGACGTCGGCGTCGAAGCGCCGGTCACCTGCAACAACAAGGTGATCGGGGCACGTTGGTACAACGACAGCGGCATCGCCGAGGCCTTCCCGGACGACTACTCCTCGCCGCGCGACCGCAACGGCCACGGCACCCACACCGCCAGCACCGCAGCCGGCATCCACGGCGTGCGGGCCACGTCGGGCACCCAGGACCTGGGCATAATCTCCGGCATGGCGCCGGCTGCGCGGTTGGCGATCTACAAGGCTCTGTACGACAACGGTGCGGGCGGCGCGACCGGCACCGACATCGACATCGTGCACGCCATCGACGACGCGGTCGCGGACGGCGTCGACGTGATCAACTACTCGATCGGTGACGACACCGAGCAGTTCGGGGCGGTCGACGCGACGTTCTTCAACGCGGCCGCCGCCGGGGTGTTCGTCGCCGCCGCCGCCGGCAACTCCGGCCCGTTCGCCAACACTGTCGACAACTCGACGCCATGGCTGACCACGGTGGCCGCGAGCACGACCGACCGGCAGAACACCCGGAAGCTCACCCTCGGCAACGGCACCACGATCGCCGGCGTGGGCATGGGCGAGACCGGCGTCGGGCCGGCCCGACTGGTCTTCGCGAAGGACAGCGCGATCGATCCGGACGGCGCCTACGGTGCCGGTCTCTGCGCCGACGACACGTTGGATCCGGCCAAGGTCAAGGGTGCGATCGTGCTCTGCCTGCGCGGTGAGATCCCGCGTACCGACAAGAGCATCGAGGTGGCGCGGGCCGGCGGCGTCGGCATGGTGCTGTACAACGACGAGCTGAACTCCCTGAACGCCGACGTGCAGACAGTGCCGACAGTGCACATCAACGAGGTCGACCTGGCCACCGTCACGGCGTACGTCGCCAAGGGCAACGCCACGGCGACCATCGCGCCGAGCAAGCTGGAGACGGTGGAGGCCCCATCGGTCGCCGCGTTCTCCTCGGCGGGCCCGTCGAACCTGAACGCCGGTGAGCTGCTCAAGCCGGACATCAGCGCGCCCGGTCAGGACATCGTCGCCGCGTTCTCCCCATCCATCGGCGGCAACGACTTCGCCCTGGAGTCGGGCACCTCGATGGCAGCGCCGCACATCGCCGGTATCGCCGCCCTGGTTCTGGCCAAGCACCCCGGCTGGTCGCCGGCGGCGGTCCGCTCGGCGCTGATGACCAGCGCCGTGGACAAGACCGACAAGGGCAACCCGATCAAGATCGGCACGTACGACGCGACTCCGCTGAACTACGGCGCCGGGCAGGTGGAGCCGGGCAGCGCCTTCGACCCGGGCCTGGTCTACGACTCCAACCAGCAGGACTGGATCCAGTACCTGTGCGGGGTTTCCGCCGACCGTGGCGGTGACTACGGGCTCGGCGACCTGGACGGCTGCGACACCGTCGGCGCGATCGACACGGCACAGCTCAACTACCCGTCCATCTCGCTGGGCCGGATGGTGGGCAAGCAGACCGTGACCCGCACCGTCACCAACGTCAGCGACAAGACCAGCACCTACACCTCCTCGGTGCAGGCCCCGCCGGGGTACAAGGTCACTGTCACCCCGAAGAAGCTGCAGATCCGTCCGGGCCACAGCGCCCGCTTCACCGTGGAGGTCACCAACACCGGTGGTGCGTTCGACACCTGGGCCGACGGTTCGCTGACCTGGCGCGACCAGTTCAAGCACTCGGTACGCAGCCCGCTCGTCGTACACAATTCGGGTTTGGTCGCCCCCGACGCCATCACCGGCAAGGGCACCTTCGGCAGCGTCCGGATCGCCGCCGAGGTCGGCTTCAAGGGTCAGCTGGTCTCCCAGCTCTCCGGCCTGACCTCGGGCACCAGCAACGTGGTCACCCTGAAGGGCGACGGGCCGAGCTGGGACTGGAGCACGTCGAACAACCTTCCGGTGCCGCTGCCCGCGTCGATCAGCAGGACCACCCTGCACGTCCCGGCCGGCACCCGCAGCCCGGAGGTCCACGTGACGTCCGCGCGGCCCACCTGCTCCCACATCGACTGGGAAGACGAGGAGGGCGTGATGGAGTGCACCGAGTTCAGCCTGAACGTCTACGACAAGTCCGGGAAGTTCGTCACCGCCACCGCAAGCACCCGGATCGGTGCCAAGGTCACCCTGCCGGACGGTGCCGGTGACTACATCGTGGTCGTCGAGCAGGAGTTCACCGAGAACATCAAGGACGGCGCGAACGCGTACACGGTCACCAGCTACCTGCCGGGCGCGCCGGGCACCTCCACCGGCCGGTTCACCATTGACCCGAAGCAGCGCAGCGTGCAGCCGGGCGCGACGGCGAACCTGACAGTGCGCTGGTTCGGTCTCGCTCCGGGTCAGCGCTACGTCGGCGTGGTGGAGTTCCGCAACGGGGACGGGTCGCTGAAGACAGTGCCCGTCACCATCCAGTCCTGACTGCACCCCCCACCCGGCGGATCGGTGTGTGACTCAGGTCACCGCCGGTCCGCCGGCCCACCGTCGCGCCGGGCAGAGGTGATCTGCTCGGCCCACGGTGATCGACAGCGGCGAGGACAAGAAACGGGGCGGCGGGAGCCCAACTCCCGTCCGCCCCGAACGTCTGCGCGGGCCCGTCGAGTTCGTCGGCCGAGCGGCGGAACTGGCGCAGTTACGCCGGCTCGTCGCCACCCCGCCCTGCCTGATCCTGCTGGAGGGTGAGCCCGGGATCGGCAAGAGTCGACTCGTCGCCGAACTGCTCGCCGAACTCCCCGGACGACACCTCGTCGGCGAGTGCGACGACGTGCCCGAGCCCTTCCCGCTCGGCGTGCTGCTGGACGCGATCCGGGGCGGCGCCGACCGACTCGGTCCGCTCAACCCGGTGGCCGGCGCCCTCGCGCCGCTGCTACCCGAACTGACCGACGTACTGCCGGACGCCCCGCCCCCGTTGAGCGACCCGGCGGCCGAACGACATCGCCTGCTCCGCGCCGTCGCGGCGGTGCTCGCCGCGCTGAGTCCGGCCACGCTGTTGCTGGAGGATCTGCACTGGGCGGACCCGGCGACCTGCGAACTTCTCGCCTACCTGAGCACCCACCCGGTGGCGGGGCTGGCAGTGGTGCTGACCGCGCGTACGGCGACGCCGGGAAGCAGTACGCCGATCCACGACGCCCTGGCGCGGACTCCCCCGTGGAGCGTCACGCGCGTTGCGCTCGGCCCGCTGGACGCCGCCGACGTGCGCCGGTTGGCGGCCCGCACTTTGCGCCTCGATGATCCGCCGCAGCAGCTGACCGCCACCCTGCTCGACCGCACGGCAGGCATCCCGTTCGTGGTCGAGGAGGTGCTGCGGACGCTCGCCGAGCGGGGCGGCGACCCGTTGGCCGACGACAGCGTCCCTTTCGTCCTGCGTGACGTGCTGCTCTGGCGGCTGCGTCCGCTCGACGAGGCCACCCGGGAGGTGCTCGGCGCGGCGGCCGTACTGGGGATGACGCCCGATCAGCGCATCCTCGCCTCGGTGCTCAGCCTCGATCGGGTGGCGATCGGCGCGGCGTTGACCGCCGCGCACCGGGCGGGCCTGCTGCACGACGCCGGGGACGGCCTGCGGTTCCGGCACGACCTGGCCCGACAGGTGGTGTACGACCTGGTGCCCCGGGAGAGCCGGGAGTGGCTGCACCTGCGGGTGGCGCGGGTGTTGGAACAGGAGCTGCCGAGGCCGGTTGCCCAACTGGCGCACCACTACCGCCGAGCTGGCAGCGGGGCCGACTTCGTCCGCAACGCCGAGGCGGCCGCCGACCTCGCCACCGAGCGCGGCGACGACGCGACAGCGGCCAGCTTCCTGCTCCAGACGATGGACATCGCCGAACTGCCCCGACCGGTACGGGTTCGGCTCGCCGCCAAGTTGGGCCGTTCGGCCATCGACGGACTCAGCCAGGCCGAGGCGATCCCGGTGCTGGAACGGCTGCTCGCCGACCGGCGGCTGCCGCCGGGTGCCCGAGGTGAGCTGGGTCTGGTGCTCGGGCGGATGCTGCGACAGCAGGGCGAGGCGCTGCGCGGGTACACCGAGATCGAGCGTGCCGTGCCGTACCTGCGCGCGCCGCGCCGCAAGGCCCCGGCGCTAGCGGTGCTGGCGGCCCCCGACACCGTCGTCGGCCGGCACGTCGACGACCACCTGGCCCGCTGCGCGGAGGCGGAGACCGCCGCCGCGGCCAGCGGGGATCCGGCGGCGCACCTCGCGGTCCGCATCGCCCGAGCCTCGTTGCTGCTGGAGCTGGGCGACCCGGCGGCGTGGGCGATCATCTCCGAGCTGCGCGCGTCCGCCGACTTGGCCGACCGGCCCCGCGAGCACGCGCGAGCCTGCCTGAACTGGGCGCAGGGCGCGCTGCACGCCGGTCACCCTGAGCAGGCCGAAGCGTTGCTGGCGGCCGGTCGGGCGCTTGTCGACGAGACCGGGTACGAGCGGCTGGCGTCCCTGGTGGAGGCGACCGAACTGTCACTGGACCGGGCCGCCGGCCGGCTGGACGGGCTCGCCGAACGGCTCGGCCGGTTGGTGGCCAACGCCGAGCGGATGCCGGTCACCCTGCTGGACGCGCGGGCCGAACTGGCCACGGTGCTGGCGCTCGTTGCCGGCACCGGACACGGCAGCACCGACGCGGGAGGCAACGAACACGGCGGCACCGCCGAGGGACGCAACGACCTCCGCAGCACCGCCGGGCGCCGCGACGACGTGGAGGCCGCCGAACGGGCGCTGCGGGATGTGGTGGCCGACGCTCGACGGGTCGGCGCGATCTGGCCACTGGTGCAGGCACTCTCGGCGCTTGCCCGGCTGCTGCTGGTCGACAGGCCGGACGAGGCGGTCGGGCACGCCGCCGAGGCGCTGTCGCTGGTACGCGGGAAGGGCGTCCTGGCCTGGGCCGCCGAGGCCGTGCTGGTGTTGGCCGAAGCGGCGGCCGCGACTGGTGAACCGGCACGGGCGGCGAGTGCGGTGGCCGAGTTGGAAGCCGGGATCGCCGGCCGTGAGGCTCCACTCGCCCTCGCCGCGCTACGCCGGTGCCGGGAGTTCGTCCCGGCCTGAACCGGCGCGGGAGCCGAGCCGACCCGAGCCGAGCCGACACGTGGCCGACGCGGAGCCGGCCCCCGACGCGGAGCCGGCCGGCCGGGTCGAACCACATGTCGGCGGTGACACGTTCGGTCACTGTGAGATCCCTTCGCGACGGGTGGCGCCGACAGGTCGGCGTCTCAGGAGAAT
>NZ_JBEZEX010000020.1:0-14670 GCF_040649115.1 Micromonospora sp. NPDC049049
CCCGCCGCCCGCCGCCCGCCGCCCGCCGCCCGCCGCCCGCCGCCCGCCGCCCGCCGCCATGATCGTGCTGGATCCTGGATGTAGTGGCCTCATCGACGGTGCGATACCACTACATCCAGGATCCAGCGCGATCTTCGGATGGTGCGGGCCGGAAGGCGATGGTTGCCGGCGAAACCATTGACTACGGCGGTCAGACAGCGTTGTCTTTCCTGTGGCACCTGGGGAAGGGGAACGATGGTCGACGATTTGTCCCTCGTATTCTGCGTGAGCGCTGACGTGTCGGTACGCGAGCGAATGGTGCGGCGACTCGACGGGCTCGGCACTCTCGTCATCTGCACCGACCTCGCCGAGTTGCAGGCGATGATCGGCCCGCCCATGGTCAACGGGCCGGCCGCACTCCTCAGCCCCTCCGCGCCCGGCACCGTTGGCGCGTCAGCCGCCGCCCCCGAAGCCGCCGCGCCCGAAGCCGCCGCCGAACCCGCCCTCGCAGTGAAGGCCACCGCCGCACCGAGGGCCGCGGCCGCGCCTGCTCTGACCCCGGAACGGATCAGCCTGCGTGATCTTGAGATCTACCCGCTCGACCACGTGGTGACGTGGCGCGGAGAACGGCTGAGCCTGACCCGACTCGAGCGCAACCTGCTCACCCAACTCGCCACCGCACCGGTCGGAGTCTGGACGTACCAACGACTCTTCGAATCGGTCTGGGGCTGCGCGTTCCTCGGCGACACGTCGAGTCTGCACTCGGCCGTGAAGCGGTTACGTCGCAAACTGCACGCCGTCGACGACGCCTTGCGCGTGCACACCGTACGAGGCGTCGGCTACCGGCTCAGCGTCGACTGATGACGTGGCACCACAAGCGAAACGGCTCGTCACCGGGTCTTCCGGTGACGAGCCGTTCTCCTCTGGTGGGCGATACTGGGTTTGAACCAGTGACCTCTTCCGTGTCAAGGAAGCGCGCTCCCACTGCGCCAATCGCCCGTGCTTGTTGCCGAGGTGGGGACGGGATTTGAACCCGCGTACACGGCTTTGCAGGCCGTTGCCTCGCCTCTCGGCCACCCCACCGAGGTTGCCCCCGTCATACGTGGCGGCAGCTCCGAGCGGACGACGGGATTCGAACCCGCGACCCTCACCTTGGCAAGGTGATGCGCTACCAGCTGCGCTACGTCCGCACGCCCCCGGACGTTCCCGGGTGACGGATGAGAACTTTAGCCGAGTAGGTGTTTGACTGCCAACTCGGGGTCGCCTCGGCGCGTCCCGGGTGGCCGGGGCTGGAGCGGAGTCACCCCCGACGGGCATCCTAGGTGGCTGGCCTGGCGTCTGAATCCGGCGCCGACCGTCACGCTCCGACACTCCTCGGCAATGATCGTCATCATCGCGTCGCATACCTGACCATCGACGTCTCGACGACCCGGCACCGGGCAGCGGACCTCGGTGAACACTCTCCGTGGAACGACGGACGACACGCGAAAGAAGTGTCCGGCTTCCGACTGCCACGGCGTGGATCGGCGCGTGGTGGTAACTGTTCGTGTTCAGTCGGATGGGCTACGGTAACGGTCGTGACGAGACGTGCGGCCGAGATCCGCCTGGATGCCCTGCTGCGCACCGCCTGCGACGTGATCGTGGAGCGCGGTCTGGCCAACACCCGGACAGCGGACGTGGCGAATGCCGCGGGCGTGAGTCAAGCGTTGGTCTTCTACCACTTCGCCACCAAGGAACGGCTGCTCGCGCAGGCCTTCGCGTACGCGGTCGAGCAGGATCTGGCCCGGCTCGACGCGGTGACCCGTTCCTCGGCCCCACCGCTGACCAAGCTCCGCCGGATCCTCAAGCTCTACACCCCGGCCGGGCGGGCGACGTCCTGGTCCATGTGGATCGACGGCTGGTCCGAGTCGCTGCGTACCCCGGAGTTGGAGAAGGTCTCCCGGCGGCTCGACCTGCGCTGGCGACAGGACCTGGCCGCGGTGATCACCGCCGGGGTGGCCGACGGCACCTTCCAGTGCGCCGACGCCGACGGGGCCGCGTGGCGGATCAGCGCGGTGATGGACGGCCTCGCCGTCCAACTCGCCGTGCACGACCGGGTGATCTCCCGCCGCCAGTTCGGCGAGTGGGTCCGGCTGGTCACCGCCCGAGAGCTCGGCCTGGACCCGGCCGACCTCGACTGAGCTGGGGTGGCCAGCACCGATCCCCGCACCGAGCCGGGCAAAACGGACTCAGTCCGCCCCGTCGACCGGAACAATCGGCGGCATGGACCTCTTGGAGGCGTACCGCCGGAGCCTGGCCGAATTCATCGACCGGGTGGATCAGATCGAGCCCGGCCAGTGGTCCGACCCGACACCCTGCTCGGACTGGGACCTCCGCACGCTTGTCAACCACGTGGTGACCGAGGACCGGTGGAGCGTTCCGCTGCTCGCCGGCCGGACCATCGACGAGGTCGGCGATCGGCTCGACGGTGACCAACTCGGCGCCGACCCGATCGCGACGGCTCGGGAGGCCGCCGCGCAGGCCGAGATCGCCGCCACCCACCCCGGCGCGATCGACCGCACCGTGCACCTCTCCGGCGGCGACACCCCGGCCACCGAGTACCTCCGGCAACTCCTCGCCGAGCACCTCGTGCACGGCTGGGACGTGGCGGTGGCGATCGGCGCGCAGCCACGGCTCGACCCGGACGCGGTGCACGCCGCCGCCCAGTGGTTCGCCGGCCAGATCGACGCCTACCGGCGCAACGACCTGGTCCACACCGGCGTACAGGTGCCCGACGACGCCGACGAGCAGGACCACCTGCTGGCCGCGTTCGGCCGCGACCCCGACTGGGCGCCGACCGCCTGAGCGAATCTCGATCTGTTGGTGCGACAGCGGCTCCGGACCTTGCCGTGACCTCGGGAGACTGATATCCACAGATGCGCATGCGTCACCGCGCATCTGTGGTCGGCGACTCGCCGGTCATCCCGCTCCCACGAGGAGGTCCCGTGCCACAACCGGAGTGGTCACCCCCGATGAGCCGGCGTCGACGCCGGCTCATCGCCATCCTGGCGACGACGGCGACGGTCGCCGCGCTGCTCCCCACCGGCGTGAGCACCGCAGCCCCCACCGGCGGCGCGACATCCGCCGAGCGCCGTTCCGGGCCGTTCGCCGAGGGGCACACCCCCGCCGACGCCGACAACCGCGCCGGTACGGCGGCACCCGACGCCCGCCAACGCGGCCTGGCCCGCGCCGTCGACCCCGATGTCCGGTGGAACCGGCTCGGCACCCCACAGGCGCTCGGCCCCGGCCGCAGCCCGCTGGCCAGCGGGCTGCCCGCCGACCCGGAGGCCGCCGCCCGCGCCTACCTGGCCGCCAACCAGGACCTGTTCGGCATGGACGCCGCCACGGTGGCCAGCATGGAACGGGTGCTGGTCCGACCGATCGGCAGCGGCACCGTCGTCACCCTCCGGCAACGCTTCGGCGACCTGCCCGCGGGGCCGGACGGCCTCGTCACCCTCGCGGTCGCCGACGGCGCGGTGCTCTCGGTCAGCTCCTCGCTGGCCCGCGACACCGGCACGCCGGCGCCGGCCACCCGCACCGCGGAGCAGGCGTACGCCGCCGCGCTCGCCGACGCCAAGCTGACCGCCGACGCCGTGGCCAGCCACACCATCCGGTCGGTGGCCGTGCCCACCCCGCTGGACGGGCCACGGGCCGCCTACGAGGTGACCATGATCGGCGCGGACACCGAGCACCCGGCCGCGTTCACCAGCTACGTGGACGGCAGCACCGGGCAGGTGCTGGTCCGTGAGGACCTCGTCGACTTCGACTCCGACAACCCGAGCTGGGCGGTCTTCCCGGCCACCCCGCCTCGCGACCTCGGCCCCGGGCAGGACCCCCGGGTGCGCTGGTGCGGGGACCCGGCCCCCGGCTGCCAGGCCGCCTTCCGCGACCCGGCCACCGGCCAACCGTGGGACGTCGACGCGGCCACCGGTACGCCGACCTTCACCTCGCGCGGCAACTCGGCCAACACGGTGCTGTCCTGGGGTGCGAGCACCCCGGTCGTGCCGGCCCCCACCAGCCCGGAACGCCGCTACGAGTACCCCTTCACCGACCAGTGGCACCAGGCGAAGTGCAACCCGGGGGTGTTCACCTCCGCCCAGCGCAACGACGCGGACGCGTCGATCGCCAACCTCTTCGCCATGCACAACCGGATGCACGACTGGTCGTACCAGTTGGGCTTCACCGAGTCGGCGTGGAACCTCCAGGCGGTCAACCTCACCCCGTCCGGCCTGGGCGGTGACGCCGAGCAGGGCCGCGCCCAGCAGGGCGCGCTGACCGGCAACCGGAACAACGCCAACCAGGGCACCCCGCGCGACGGGTTGCCGCCGACCACCAACATGTACCTCTGGCAGCCGCAGGCCGGCGGGCCGTACCCGCCGTGCGTGGACGGCGACTACGACATGACGGTGATCGGTCACGAGTACACCCACGCGATCACCAACCGGATGATCGCCGGCCCGGACAGCGGGATCAGCGGCCACCAGGGTGGGGCGATGGGTGAGTCCTGGGGCGACCTGCTGGCCGCCGAGTACCTCTTCCAGCACGGGCTGCGCGCGCCCGGCGAGACGCCCTTCATCACGGGCGGCTACGTCACCGGCAACCTGGTCAGCGGCATCCGCAACTACGACCTGAGCCGCAGCCCGCTCAACTACTCCGACATCGGCTACAACACCGCCGGCCCGGCGGTGCACGCCGACGGGGAGATCTGGGGCGCCACCAACTTCCGGGTCCGTTCCGCCCTGGTGAAGCGGTACGGCCTCGGCACCCCGCAACGGCAGCTCGACTGCGCGCTGGGCAAGGTCGCGGCAGATCAGTGCCCGGGCAACCGGCGCTGGTCACAGTTGGTCTTCGACTCGTTCCTGCTCCAGGCCGCCAGCCAGGTCAGCATGCTCGACATGCGCGACAACATGCTCACCGCCGACCTGCTCCGCTTCGGCGGGGCGAACCAGGACCTCATCTGGGCCGAGTTCGCCCGCTCCGGCATGGGCCGGGACGCCGCCACGAACGGTGCCGGCGACACCGACCCGACGCCGAGTTTCGCCTCGCCGCGCGGTGGCAACGCGACGCTCACCCTGCGGCCGCGCGGAGACAGCGCCGAAGCGCCGATCCGGGTGTACGTGGGGGCGTACGAGGCGCGGGCCGTGCCGGTGGCCGACACCGACCCGGCGACGCCGATCCCGGACACCGTGGAGATGGTGGCCGGCACGTACGACCTGCTCGCCGTGGCCCCCGGGTTCGGGCACCAGCGGCTCAGCGTCACCGCCAAGGCAGGGCAGGACGGGTACGTCGACCTGCGGATGAGCCGCAACCTCGCCTCCACCGCGTCCGGCGCCACCGTCACCGGCGACGGGGTCAACCTGGACCGGGTGGTCGACGACACCGAGGCGACGAACTGGGCGTCCCTGGACGGGGTCGCCGGCCGGCAGCTCACAGTGGCGCTGGCGGGCGACGCCCCGCAGACGGTCAAGCGGGTGAACGTCAGCGCGATGCTGCGCCCGGCGATCACCGGCGACGCCGACACCGGCGCGCAGAACGCACTCAGTGCCCTGCGCTCGTTCGCGGTGTCCGCCTGCAACGCGACGACCACCGACTGCGCGGATCCGGCGCGTTGGCAGCGCATCTACACCAGCGCGGGGGACGCGTTCCCCGGCGGGGCGTACCGGGCGTACAGCCGCGACATCAACCTCCGGACGTTCGCGGTACCCACCACCCTCGCCACCCACCTGCGTCTTGAGGTGCTGGCGAGCCAGTGCACCGGCGGCCCGAACTACGCGGGCGAGCAGGACGACGACCCCGCCACGACGACGGACTGCGCGACCGCCAGCCCGGCCCGGAGCCAGGTCCGGATCGCCGAGTTCCAGGCGTTCTCGAAGTGACACGGTGGGGCCGGCGGATGTCCGCCGGCCCCACCGACCCCCGATCAGCGCGGGTCAGCGCTACCGCCGCACGGCTCCCGTCGCGGACCCTCGATCAGCGGTGCGCTCGACTCCACGGGTCGGCGACGGCCGGGCGCTCCCAGCGCCGGTCCACCGGGGGATCGTCGCCCCCGTCGGCGTCCCCGGGCGCGGCCCGGGTCAGGTGCCGCAGCCGCAGCAGCAGCCCCACCCCGAGGAAGAGCAGCAGCCCGCCGAGGAGAAACGCGGCCTGCACCACGCCGAACGCGCCGGACTGCGAGACCGGGCGGTTGGCTGCCGGTGGCGCGGCGTCGGCCGGGTACTCCCCGACCGCCTCCTCCGTCGCCGTGCTCTCGTCCTCGGTCGGCGCGCTGGCGGATTCGGTGGGCTCCGGCGGGGTCTTCGTCGGCTTCGGGGTGCTGGTCGGTACGCCGCCCACCCCCACCACCGAACGGGTGGCGGTCTGCCGGGCCAGCAGGCGCAGGTTGGCGTCGTACGCCTCGGCGGCGAGGGTGACCCGCCCCTGGGTGACGTCCTCGGCGAAGGCCACCCGGTAGCGGGCCGTGACAGTGCGGCCCGGGCAGAGCGTGCCCGGGTCGAGTTGCCGGTCGGTCAGCCGGGCGGTGTCACCCTCGGTGCGGATCTGGAGCGGAAAGTCGCCGGTCTCCTCCACCCGATCCATCTTCACCTGGTCGAGCCGCAGGCCGCCCTGCACGCTGAGCACCATCGACCAGCGCACCTTCGCACACCTGGCGCGCCGGTCCGTCTGGGAGACCACCGCGGAGATCGTCCGCACCCGCTCACCGGCGGTGAACCGTCCCGGCAGGCCGCTCATCTCGGTGGTGAAGGCCGCCTGTGCCGGGGCAGCCGCCGCCAGCTCCACCCCGCTCAGACAGGCCAGCACCACCCCTGCCCTCAGCGCATACCGCCACACCGTCACCACCGCCGTCCTCCGTTCGGTCGCCTCCACCCCGCAACGCTAGAAGCGGGGGACGGCACCGACCAGACGGGTGTGTTCGCACCGGACGGCAAGGACGGGGTGGGTTTTCACCGACCGTGGTGAACCGGTCACCACTCCCCCGCGACACGCCGGGAGTCGGGCCGCTGGGACAATCACGCAGTGTCCGAGCTCTCCAGCACGTTCGTCCGGCTGCACGCCCGGCTGGCCCCGGTCCCGTTCGTACCTGAGGTGCGGCTGCACCAGGCGGACGAGCCGATCGGCCTGTGGGAGCTGACCGAGGGCGAGTTCTCCAGCGACCGGCCGCCGCCGTTCTGGGCGTTTGCGTGGGCCGGCGGGCAGGCCCTCGCCCGTTACGTCACCGACCACCCGGAGCTGGTCGCCGGCCGGCGGGTGCTCGACCTCGCCTCCGGCTCCGGCCTGGTGGCCATCGCCGCGGCCCGCGCCGGCGCGGCGTCAGTGCGGGCCGTCGAGGTGGACGAGTTGGCGGTGGCGGCGGTCGCCCTCAATGCGGAGGCCAACGGGGTACGCGTCGACGCCGAGTTCGGCGACATCCTCGACGGCGACGCCGGGGACGCCGAGGTGGTGCTCGCCGGAGACGTCTTCTACAGCGAGGCGATGGCCCGCCGGGTCCTGCGGTTCCTGCTGCGTGCCGCCCGGGCCGGCGCGCCGGCGCTCGTCGGTGACCCCGGCCGGGCGTTCCTGCCCCGGGACCGCTTCGACGAGGTGGCCGGGTACGACGTGCCGGTGCCGGAGGCGTTGGAGAGTGTGCGGGTGAAGCGCACCACCGTCTGGCGGCTGCGCGCCGGGCTGCCGGGGGCCTCCGGCTAGCGTGTCCGGGTGCTGTTCCGCAGCTGGGCGCAGGTGGCCGACCCCGCATGGCCGGACGTGGCCCGGGTGCCGGACCACGTCGGCGGTACCCACCTGGTCGTGACCCGGCACGCGCTGGTCCGCGAGGTCCTCGCCGACCCGGTCACCTACCGACCTGACAACGCGCTGGACGCGGTGACTCCGATGCCGGTGACCGCGCTGCGGGTGCTCGCCGGGCACCGGTTCCGGCTGCCGCCGACCCTGGCGAACAACTCGGGCGCCAGCCATCCGCAGATCCGGGCCATCGTCGCGGAGGCGTTGCACCCGGCCCGGGTGGCCGCGCAACGGCAGTGGCTCACCGCGCTGGTCCGGGACCGGGTCGCCCGGATCGGTGCCGCGCTCGACGCCGGCCCGCCTGTCGACCTGTACGCGGACCTCGCCGCCGACCTGCCGCTGCTGGTGCTGGCCCGGCTGGTCGAGTTGCCGGACGCGTCGGTCGGCGCGGTCAAGGAGTTCGCCCGCGCCGCGCTGGAGTTGTTCTGGGCGCCACTGGACCCCGACCGGCAGCTGGCGCTCGCCACCGAGGTGGGCCGGTTCCACAGCGTGCTGCGTGACTTCGCGGCCGTCGGTGGCGGTCTGGCCGCCGAGCTGCGGTCGGCCGGGCACCCGCCGGACGTGGTGGTCGGCGCGCTCTTCTTCCTGTTGGTCGCCGGGCAGGAGACCACCTCGCAGTTCCTCACCCTGCTCCTGCACCGGCTGGCCGACGAGCCGGCCGTCCGGGCCGGCCTGCGCAGCGGCGAGGTCGCGGTGGCCGACGTGGTGGAGGAGGGGTTGCGGCTGGAACCACCGATCGTCACCTGGCGGCGGGTGGCGGCGACGGAGAGCACGCTGGGCGGCACGCGGGTGCCGGCGGGCAGCAGCCTCGTGCTGTGGCTGGGCCGCGCCGGTCGGGACCCGGCGGTCGTGGAGTCGCCCGACGAGTTCCGTCCGGGCCAGCGTGGATCACGCCGGCACCTGGCGTTCGGGGCGGGCGCGCACCGCTGCGTCGGGGACGTGCTGGCCCGGATGGAGGCGGCCGTGGTGGTGGCCGAGGCCGCGCCGCTGCTGGACGGGGTGACAGTGCTCCGTCCGCCCTGGTGCCCGGACAATCTCACCTTCCGGATGCCTGACGCGTTCGTGGTCCGCCGCCGCACCGCGGACACCGGGCTGACCGGATCCTGACATCCGCTCGGTATGTTTCCGGGCGTGTCAGCCACCCCCACCCGTCGGATCCCTGCCGTCGTAACGCTTCTGGCCCTGCTGGCGTTGACTGCCTGCACAGTCGGCCCGAGCCACCCGGCGCACGCTCGGCAGGTCGCCGCGGCCGAGCCGAGTCCGTCCGTCCCGGCGGCGACCCCCTCGGCCTCGCCGTCCCCGACCGCGAAGCCCCCGTTCAAGAGCCTGGCCTGGTACGTGTCCCAGGTGCCGACGTTCCCCGAGGCGCCACTGCCGCAGCCGGTACCGCTGCCCACCACCGGCTCGGCCGCCTTCTGGCATCGCCTGCCGACCGACCAGAAGGTCGCCTTCATCACCATCGACGACGGTGGGCTGGCCCGTCCGCCGGAAGTCATCGACTTCATCTGGGAGGCGCGTATCCCGGTGACGTTGTTCCTCAACTCGCCGGCGGCGGCGGAGCACACCGACTACTTCCGGCAGATCGAGGCGGTGGGCGGGGTCGTGGAGAACCACACCATCCACCACAACTCGCTGGCCGGCCGTTCGTACGACTACCAGAAGCAGGAGATCTGCGGTGCCGCCGACAGGCTGGAGGAGCTGTTCGGCAAGCGACCCACCCTGTTCCGACCACCGTTCGGTGAGCATGACAGCAGCACGCTGAAGGCCGCGCACGACTGCGGCGCGAAGGCGGTCTTCCACTGGACCGAGACCGTCCACGAGGGGAAGGTGCGCTACCAGACCCCGGAGAAGGTGGTCCAATCCGGCGACGTGCTGCTGATGCACTTCCGACCGGCGTTGATGGACGACCTGCTCGCGGCGTTGAAGGCGATCCACCGGGCCGGGCTCACCCCGGCGCTGCTGGAGCAGTACGTACGGTGATCAGCCCGTCACCGACCTGACGAAAGTCAGGGGTGGGTGGTGCCGTTCGGGCGCGGCGGTGCGGCAGCCCGCTCGCCTAGCGTCAGCGCATGATCACATTACGTGGGTTGACGAAACGGTTCGGGTCGACCGTCGCCGTCGACGCGTTGACAGTCGACATCGCGCCCGGCCGGGTCACCGGCTTCCTCGGCCCCAACGGCGCCGGCAAGTCCACCACCATGCGGATGATCCTCGGGCTGGACCGTCCCACCGCCGGGCAGGCCCTGGTGGGCGGGCGCGCGTACCGGGAGTTGCGCCGGCCGCTGCACGAGGTGGGCGCGCTGCTCGACGCCCGGGCCATCCACCCGGCCCGGTCCGGCCGGGCGCACCTGCGGGCCATGGCGCACAGCAACGGCATCCCGACCCGCCGGGTCGACGAGGTGTTGGACACCGTCGGGCTGGACGGGCGGGCCGCCGCCAAGCCGGGGCGGACGCTCTCGCTCGGCATGGGCCAACGGCTCGGCATCGCCGGCGCGCTGCTCGGCGACCCGCCGGTGCTGATGTTCGACGAGCCGGTGAACGGACTCGACCCGGACGGGGTGCGCTGGGTGCGGCAGCTGATGCGCTCACTGGCCGACGAGGGACGGACGATCTTCGTGTCCAGCCACCTGATGAGCGAGATGCAGCTCACCGCCGACCAGCTCGTGGTGATCGGCCGGGGGCGACTGCTCGCCGACGAGCCGATCGGCGAGGTGATCGCCCGCAGCACTGTCGCGGTCCGGGTCCGCAGCCCACACCCGGACGGGCTGGCCGCGCTCGCCACGCGCCTCACGGCCGCCGGGGCGAGCGTCGAGGCGGCCGACCGGAACGAGCTGACCGTCACCGGCGCCACCGCCGACCAGGTCGGCGACCTGGCCCACGAACTGGGGGTACGACTGCACGAGCTGAGCGCACACGCCGCGTCGCTGGAGCAGGCGTTCATGGAGCTGACCGCCGACAGCGTCGAGTACGCCGGTGGCCCGACCGGAGGTGGGGCGCGATGAGCACCAACACCAGCACCAGCACCCGCCACGGCGCGGTGGCCGCCGAGTGGACCAAGCTCTCCTCGGTCCGGAGTACCTGGTGGACGGCACTGGCCGGGCTGCTGGTGATGGCTGCCAGCGCCGGTCAACTGGCCATCTACGCCGCCAACGACAACACCAACGACGACCCGACCGACGACCGGGGAATCGTCACCGTCGGCAGCGTGCTCATCAGCTCGGTCGAGTTGACCCAGTACGTGGTGCTGGCGCTGGGCCTGCTCGCGATCACCGCCGAGTTCACCAGTGGCACCATCCGTACGACGCTGCAGTGCACCCCGTCCCGCGGTCGCGTACTGCTGGCCAAGGCCGCCGTCGCCGGGGCGGTCACCTTCGCGCTCGGGCTGCTGCTCGGCGGCGTCGGCGCCCTGGTCGCCCGGCCGGTGCTCGGCGAGTGGGGCAGCGCCCCCGCCGCCGACACGGTCGGCGACATCGTGGCGGTGGCGACCTACCTGGCGCTGGTCGGTGTGCTCGCCCTGGGCCTCGGCGCCGCGCTCCGCAGTGCGGTGCTCACGCTCACCGTCCTCCTCGCCACCCTGATGATCGTGCCGCTGTCGCTCCAGGAGCCGGACATCGACGTGCTGAACCGGATCGCCGACGTGTTCCCCGGCGTGGCCGGCGGGCACTTCCTGGCCGGCGACACCGAGCCGTACCCGCCAGTGGTCGGACTGCTCCTGCTCGCCGGGTGGGCCGCCGCCGCACTGCTGCTGGGCCGGGCGGCGTTGCGCCGACGCGACGCGTAAGGCAGGCCGCGCTGAGCGGGGGCCGATCGGCCCCCGCTCAGCCGTCGACCAACCCCGCCTCGTACGCCAGGATCGCCGCCTGCACCCGGTTGCGGACGTCCAGCCGGGTGAAGATGCTGGTCAGGTAGCTCTTCACGGTGCCCTCGACGAGGTGCAGCCGACGGGCGATCTCGGCGTTGGAAAGGCCCGCCCCGACCAGGGCCAGCACCTCCCGTTCCCGCTCGGTCAGCCCGGCCGCACGGTCCCGGGCGGCGGGTCGACGGGCCAACCGGTCGGCCCCCAGCTCGATCACCCGGCGGGCCACCCTGGGCGACAGGTACGCCCCACCGTCGGCGACCGCGTGCACACCGGCGATCAGCTCACGCGGGTCGCCGGCCTTGAGCAGGAACCCGCTGGCACCGTGCCCGAGCGCCCGGGCCACGTGGTCGTCCTCGCCGAACGTGGTCAGCATGATCGTCGCGGTGTCCGGCACGACCCGGCGGATCTCGGCGGCGGCGGCCAACCCGTCCAACCGCGGCATCCGGATGTCCAGCAGCGCCACCCGGGGACGGTGGGCACGGACCAGTTCCACCGCCGCGTGCCCGTCGCCGGCCTCGGCGACCACCTCGATGCCCGGGTCGCTGGCGAGGATGGCCCGGACGCCGGCCCGGATCATCGCCTCGTCGTCGGCCAGCACCACCCGGATCGGCGGTGTCCCCGTCGTGTGGGTGTCCACTAGGCGATCCACTCCTTGCTGACCAGCCGGCCATCGGTGAAACAGAGCCGCCAGGTCGGCGCGGCCAGGGGAAAGTTACCGTCGGTGTAGTACTCGCAACCGGCCCGGTCGACAGCCGCCGACCGTTCCAACTGCCGCCGGGGCAGCCCGACCAGCTCCGAGCGGGCCGCGCCGACACGCATCTGGTCGAATGTGGCCCGGTCCAGCACCGTCCCGGCGGTCGCCACCGGGTAGTAGACGAACGAGAGCACCAGGGCGAAACAGACCGGGGCGACGAGCGCCACCAGCAGGCTGCGCCGAACCCGCCGACGGGCGTCGTGCAGCCGCCGCTCGGCGTCCACCGGCCGCTCGGCCGGGCCGGGTCGCTCGTCGGACCATGACGTCGGCGCGACCTCGGCCACCGACCCGATCGCTTCGGGTGGCGCCGCGGTGGTGGGCAACACCGCCCGTACCGTGAATCCGCCCTCGGCCCGACGGCCGGCGTCGAGCGTCCCACCGGCGAGGCGGACCCGCTCGGCGAGGGCGAGCAGCCCACTGCCCTGCGAGGGCGGGGCGGGCAGCGGCCCGGCCGGCGGAGCGTCGTTGACGACTGTCACCTCGACCCGGTCACCGTCGCGGGTGAGGCGCACGTCGACCGGAGCGCCCGGCGCGTACCGGGCCGCGTTGGTGAGCGCCTCCCGGACGATCCGGTGCGCGGCGTGACAGGTCATCGCCGGTAGGTCAGCGACCGCCGGGGCGGCGTCCAGCCGTACCACCATGCCGGCCTCGCGGGCACCGTCGACCAGGTCGGCCACCGTCTCCCCGCTCGGGCGCAGCGACGCGCCAGCCTCCTCGCGGAGCACACCGATGATCTCGTGCAGTCGCTCGGTCGCGGCGGAGACGCTGGCCCGCAACTCCCCGGCCGCGGCACGGTGCCGGTCGTCAAGGTCGGCGGCGACCTCCAGGGCGGCGGCGCGCAACGCGATCAGGCTGAGGTCGTGACCGAGAGAATCGTGCATCTCCCCCGCGATCCGGGCCCGCTCACGCAGCCGGATCCGCTCGGCGGCACCCCGCTGTTCCCGGGTCAGCGCGTCGACGTGCCGGCGACCGGCGTCGGTCAACTCCTGCTGCTGGCGGCGGTACCGACCGACCAACCAGGGGAACACGGCGGCGAAGAGCAGCACCGACGCGAGCAGGAACCAGGTGGCCGCCCCGGCGCCGAGGAACCCCAGGTTGAGCGCCGTACCACCGGCCGTGATCAGCACGAAGACCATGATCGCCGGACCCACTGTGGCGCTACGCCGCCCGGCGAGATAGCTGAAGACCGGAATGGCGAACACGAAGTTGCCGTCGACCAGCGACCCGAGCACCGCCAGCACCAGGGCGACCAACGGCTGACGTCGAGTCGCCACCACCGCCACACCGAGCAACAGGAGCTTGCCGACCAACAGCGGCACCGTGTACCGCGAATAGGGCGGGCTGACCTCGGCGTAGCCGACCGGAGCGGCCACCACCGCCCAGAGCAGCACGTCCAGCAGCAGGCGACGCCGCCGGTGCAGCCAACCCGGCGGCCGGTAGTCGAGGATCCGCACGGCGGTCAGGCTACCCACGCCCGACCTGCGCGGACACCGACGAAAGTCAGGTGTTCAGCCGCTCTCCTCGGCCCAGACCCGCCAGTCATCCAGCACCCCGTGCAGGGCCGGGGTGAGCCAACCCGGCGCGGACCGCCGGAACACACCCGGGTCCATCGCGCCCGCGCCGTCGGGCAGCGCGCCGAGCAGATTCGGCACCAGATCGGTGAGGTTCGTCCAGTGCACCAGCTCCGGTCTGGCCGGCCAGGCGCCGATCACCACACCCGCCGGCACCGCCCGACGATCCAACGCCTCCAGGGTCAACGCGGTGTGGTTGAGCGTGCCCAACCCGGCGCGGGCGACCACCACCGCCGGCGCGCCGAGCGACACCGCCAGGTCGGCCATCGTCCACGGCTCCCCCGACGGCCGCAGCCCCATCGGAACCAGCAACCCACCCGCGCCCTCGATCAACACGAGGTCGTGCTTGTCGGCCTCCGCGCGGACGGCGTCCACCGCCGCGTACAACTCCAACGGCGGCAGGTCGGCGACCCGCGCCGCAGCCAACGGGGCGAGGGGATCCGGGTAGCTGGCCAGGGTCCGACCGGTCAGCGGCGCAGCCAACCGGTTCACCGCGTCCACGTCGCCGGGCTCACCGCCGGCCGTACCGGTCTGGCCCGGCTTGACCACCGCCACCCGCAGCCCGGCGGCCTGCGCAGCGGCCGCGATCGCCGCCGTCACCACCGTCTTGCCGACCTCGGTGTCCGTCCCGGTAACCAGTACCGACCCCGCCCAGCCGCTCACGGCGCCACCTCGGTTCGCGACTGCGGGGC